>JBMFHI010000022.1:0-40169 GCA_049976905.1 Syntrophobacteraceae bacterium
TCTTGGGTTTTAAACGTCCAATCGACACCGCCAAAGCCGTTTTTAATGGCCATTTCCCTCAGTTCTCCGGTATCGGAGATAAAATTGCACATCGCGATCGTTGGTAAATTCATTCGCAGACCACCTGGGTCATGGAGGGCCGGGGCCCCGGCCACAGAGTTTTGCGCTGGAAGGCAAAAGGGGCGCGGCAAGCCCTTGTCTTTCGATAAACAATTCGGTCCTCATCCGAAACTCTAGTATATCGGAACTGGCCAATCGGTCCAAAGTCGCGACAACGCTAAAGTCTCCATCATTTCAGACCGGATCGCCACAATTTCATTCTATAAGTATGACAGCTTTACCGTGTGATGTCCAGAACGGCATCAAGAGGTATCCCATTCCATTTTAGTCGTTTTCCAAACCCGGATGTCGGTATAGATTTCGTTAAACGTTTCTTAATTGCTTTGGGCTCCGCCACCTCCAGAGGCAAATGACCAGCTTGGCCTTAAGCTTGGAAAGTTAGGAACTGTATTTTTGAGCGTCACAGTGCATTGCGCGGTCGCGCTTAGCTGATCCACGCCGTTTGTTACCGTTAGCATAAACACCAGCGGCGACTGGTTAGGGTCCGCGGAGGCCGTAAAAGTCGGGGTAGCCGATGTCGGATCTGAGAGGCTCACCGGTTCACCGCTAAGCTGTGTCCAAAGATAAGTGTCCGAGGAACCTGCCGGGTCGCTCGATCCAGCGCCGTTAAGCTCTACGGTGCTCATCGGATTAACGGTTACGTTTGCGCCCGCATTGGCCACCGGCGGTTGACTGTCGCCTGCCACATTCACCGTCCACTGGCCTCTTGCTTCCATTCCGTATTGATCCTGCACGATCAATTCAAATGCAAGTGTTACGCTCTGCGCCCCGATGGCCGGAGCCACAAAGGAAGCGGTCGCAGTGTTTGCGTTATTGAGTGAGACTGTGGGTCCGGCTGTTTGTGTCCAGGTGTAGGAAGTTATGGTGCCGTAGGAATCGGAGGCAGAAGACCCGTCGAGGGTGACGTTGGAGGAGGCAGACACGGTCTGGTCTGGACCACCGCTGAGCATGGGCCCTCCACCGCTGGCGCTCACGTTTACCAGGCAGGAAGAACTTCCGCTCACTCCCGCGGAGTTGGTAACCGTAAGTTCGAAGGCAAACAGCACTGCCGTAGTATCATCAACAGGGGTGGAGGTGGAAACGGCGGAAGAGGTATTTGATGATGTTACTGCAGCAGCATTGAATTGTATTCCAGGCAACGGGGTGAAGGTACAAACGGCAGAAGAGGGATTTGATAACGTTACTGGGGGTCCAGAGATTTGATGCCACTTGTAGGATACGATCGCGCTGCCCGAAGATGTCGAGTTAAGCCCGTTCAGGGTAACGGTTGCGCCGCGTTTGATGTTTTGATCCGGTCCGGGATCGGCAACCACGGGGCAACTGGGGGTGTAGACCGCACAAATTGTGTGGTTGCTCTCCACATTTGAAAAAGTGTAGGCTGAGGTCGAAGCGGACGTGGTGCCCGAAGTGGCCTGCAGGCCGCCCGTCACCGCACTTCCATCCACCAGGACCTCTTTTAGAGCATACCCCTTGGCGGGGGCCATCGTATACGATACGTTGGTTCCCGTCGAAAATGAATTTGTCCCCGTGGGGGAAATCGTTCCGCTTCCCTGGACCGATGAGGCTATCGAAATCTGCTTTGCTTCAAAAACTGCTTGTATGCTGTGATTGCCGCCAACCTCCGTAAAACTGTAACTGGAGACCGCGCCTACAGATTTTCCGTCCACTACGACATCGGAGATTTGGTAGCCCGAATAGGGAGTTATCGCAAATTGCCCGCTGCCTCCCGAAATCACCTTTACCGCTCCAGAGGGAGAGATCTGCCCACTGCCCTGCGAAGTCGCCGTTATCGTGTAGGACGCCGCGAATGTGGCAGCGATGGTGTGATTAGCTCCAACATTATTGAAACTATATTGGGAGACTGCGCCAACGGACGCACCGTCGACCGTAACACTGGCAATCTGGTAGTTTGCGCTCGGGGTTATCGTAAAAGCCTCGGCAGCGCCCGCTGCCACATTTACGGTTCCTGAAGGAGAGATCGAGCCGCCGCTGCCGCCTGAGGCGGAAATTGAGTAACTTGTAGACACCGGCGTAGTTACCGGGGCCGAAACAGTGGTGGTTACGGGGACAAAAACAGCCGAAATAGTATGGCAACCGCTCAGGTTTGAAAATGTGTAGCTCCCCGCGGCGCTCGTCTGCTGACCGTCTATCACTAAAGCGCTTATCTGGTAGCCTGAGTTTGGCACTATTGTGTAGGTCTGGGAGCCCCCAGCGGTTAAAGCAGTCGTTCCAACCGGTGTGATCTGCCCGTTGGAATCCGTTGCGGCAGTTATAAAGTCACAGGCCACCTCTTGGGAAAAAGGGCTTTCCTGGGTGCTCGAATATGCGGTTACCGCAAAGTAACAGGTCTGTGAAGCCGAAAGTCCCGTTAGAGTGTAGGTCGTATTGTTTCCAACATCGATCGGAGCCTGGTAGGTCCCGCTTTGACTACCATAATAGACCTTGTAGCCGGTTACGGAAGAATCGGTCGATGCGTTCCACGCCAGCACGGCCTGAGCCGCTAGGGCCACCGACGACGAACCGATCAGTACTGCAAACGCAACGGTCAGTATTAGAGCCAGGTAACCGTTGTATCTTCTCATTTCAGCCTCCTCGAAAGCTCGCCTGGCAAATCCAGCTTCCCGAGGGGGGCTGCATCCGCCCAGCAATCCTGCTACCCTATCCCGACATTCCGGAACTTAGGCCAGTGACTTTGCGTCCTGCGCTTTCACGCAGTTTGCCTTTTATGGTGTGCGCCAAATCTACTTGCACGATATTTTAGCAAAAAAAGTGCCAGAGGAAGTATTTCCCCTTTAACCTCTACTGCGCCGCATGACCTCAGGCTTTAGCCCTGTTTTCGCCCTTTTCGCTAAACCTCCCAAATCCCAATACCCAACCCATTCGTTTACCGCTAATTACCATTTAGGAATACATCGCCCGCAATGAAATTGATTGGCACCAAATGCTTAAGGCTCTAACCACTCGGGATAGCATTCAATACGGTCGCCTGGGCCAAGCCGGGTACGACATGATGTTAGATTCTTTGATCCCCTTCATTATAGAGTCTCGGCAGGTCAACGATGAGTCTTCGGGCAAGACGCGGGTGAGGTGCCGCGCGGGGTAAGGCTTAAGAGACGACGTTACGATTTAAGGGGGTATTGCAGTAAGATTCTGGCGGCTTAGGCGCAAACGCAATATTTCGAGGGATGAATTAAGTCAGGCCGCTTTCTCCTTGCGCGTGCGGCTAGAGAATAGGGACGACAAATATAAAAAAAGCGCTCGGCGCCTGCGCTTCCCACCCGAATTTTTGGCTTACATGTTTGCGGAAGGCGAATTTGGCTTTGCTCCGGGGAAAGTCAGTCTGAAAGTGCTTCCTTCCCCCACAACGGAATCGAGCTCCATCAGGGCGCTGTGCTTTTCGGCTATCTGCCTGGATATACTAAGGCCCATTCCGGTTCCCTCAGGCTTTCTGGTGAAGAAAGGATCGAATATACGCGCCTTGTCTTCCTCCATTACACCCGTGCCTGAATCGCGAATCTCGAAGACCTGGCCCTGTTCCTCGTTTAGAAAAGTCCTTATCCTGAGCTTTCCGCCTCCGGGCATGGACTCTATGGCGTTGATAATCAGGTTCATCAGCACCTGGCAGATCTGGTTAAAATCCATTACGATGGCAGGAAGATCGGGCTGGAGTTCCACGGATAGCTCCACGGTGGCCTTTCTCAAATACATTTTGGCCATATCCACGCAGCGGCGCACTGCATCGTTTAATGCGGCGGGAAGAAACTGCGGGTCGCTTGGCCGGGCAAACTGGAGCACCTGCTGAATGATGCGATCCATCCTGCGGATCTGCTCGGAGACATCTTCAAACATCTCCTCATGGGCGGGCTTGAGCTCGAGTTCGCGCCGGAGCATCTGGGTATTGAAATTGATGGTCGCAAGGGGGTTGCGAATTTCATGGGCAATGCCGGCGGCCAGTGTGCCAAGCGACTTTAGCCTCTCCGATTGCTGGAGGCGCTGTTCGAGTTTTCTGGCTTCCGTGGCGTCTTTTTCATAATAGAGGACCCGTTCGAGTTCTCCGGAAGACACGTTAAAAACCGGAAAAACATAGTAGTGGTAATACCCCCCCCAACGCGGGTGAGGACCCTCCGTTCGAAGCGGCTGCGCGCTCCCAAGACATGCCCAGATGGGACATTCGTCGTAAGGCTCTTCGCAACCGTAGATAATCGGCGGGTATTTACATCCTACAAGGTTCTGCCCGTAGACCACTTCACTTTTGCGGTTAACCCTGTAGATGCGCATTCTTTTGTCTACAAGAAAGATCGCGTGCTGTATGGCGTCAAAGCTTATTTCCAACTCCCGTTTGGCGCGTTCGACGGAGTCAAAGAGCCTGGCATTTTGAATCGATACCCCCAGCTGGTTTCCTATCGCCCGCAGCAATTCGCTTTGCCCCTGTCCCAGCTTGTAGACACCGTCATTTGTAACATAGAGCAAACCAACGACATTGTTGTTGGACTTTAGCGGGATACAGATGATTTCCTCAACACCCTTTTCCTTCATGCGCTCACGAAGAGGGGCAAAAAAAAGTTTGGAAATGGGAAACCATCTAATAGGCTCGCCCTGCCAATATTTGTCCATCATCTGCGAGGGAATTTTGAGGTACTGGACCGTATCCAGCAGCCTGGGGGCAAATCCATGATGCGCCGACATCTCCAAGACCCATTTATCTCCCGAACTATCCTTTACGAGATAGAGAGCGCCCATTTTGCATTTTAATTTTTCAAGGATATCTGCAAGCGCGCGTTTGAGAACGTCCTGCAAATGGGGAGAACTGGAAAGAGCCGAAAAGATATCGTAGAGGATCTGGAGTTCGAGTTGTCCGGCCAGGACTTCCCCGGGAATTTGTGCTAAATCGCCGCTACCCATTTTTGCCTTTCCGACCACATCTTAGAGCCTTCCGCAGTAAAGCCGAGCATGCCGGTCATTTCCTTTTGCCTTTTTTCTCGATTGCTTCACACCTGGCGCATACGACCCGGGCAACCCTAAGGGAGGCGGCATCAACCATTTTGCCGTCAAGAGCGATCGCTCCTACCCCGGCGGCCCGGCCCTGCTCGTAAGCCTGCAAAATCCTCATAGACCGTTTTAAATCTTCCTCGGAGGGAGTATAGATTTCGTTTACAATGGCAATTTGGTCAGGATGGATGACCCATTTGCCGTCGTAGCCAAGACCCGCGCCGGCTAGACAAGAGCTTCTCAGGCCTTCGAGGTCCTTATAATCCCCATAAGGGGCATCGATGGCGGCAAGGCCGGCAGCTTTGGCCGCCATAACCATCCGGCTTAGTGGGAAAAGGAACCTGTCGCCCGGATAGAGAGCAACTCTTTCGCCATGACCGCTAATTCCTCCGCCCGGCATGCCAACAGATGCGCTGTAGTCGGCAACTCCAAATACCAGAGACTGGATACGAGGCGAACTGAAGGCGATCTGTTCGACTCTCAACATCCCTGCGGCAGTCTCAATCGAGGGTTCCAGACCGATCCGGTGTTTAAATCCCATCCTCAGCTCTATCTGAGTGAGAAAATAATCCACAGCCTTTACCTGCGCCCCATCATCGACCTTTGGAATGACGATCGTATCGAGGCACTCACCGGCCTTCTCAACTATATCAATTAAGTCACGGTAAGCAAAGGGAGTATCCATCCCATTGATTCGACAGGAAAAGGTCCTTTCTTCAGGCTTGACTTTTCTTAGAATAGCCACAGCGCATTCCCGCGCCGCATCTTTTTGCTCAACCGGCACCGAATCTTCGAGGTCGAGCATAATGACGTCGGCACCCAGACCAAGAGCCTTATCGGCCATCTTCTCCCGGTTGGCAGGAACAGATATTATGGAGCGGCAGAGCCTGTCGCGCCCACCCTCTGGTTGGGAGCACATGTCTTTCACACTGGCCTCCATTAGAAAAGAATATTTTTGCTTTAGCGCGGACCAAATGGAAGAGGAGAAAGCGGGATAGTCGGGCGAACGGGGAAGGCAGACGGAGCAAAATGCCATCTGATTTGGCCCGGGATCGGGCCGGGATAAACCCGGTCCAATCCCGTAGTCTTCACTACGAATTACTATTTACACCTTAGATTTCAAGCCAGGAATCCGAGTAGAGCGTCTGGCCAAGAATAACTTTGGCCGACTTTACAAAATCGCGCTCTTCGCCGGAAAGAGACCCCATATCGATGGCCTCTCCGTCCTCAACCTTATGGACAAGAGCTTCAAGGTTGGGGTGCTTGCCTCTGGCGATCTCGTGGAGCTTTGTGTCGTAGGTGTCCACGATGGCCGAATACATTCCATGGCGCTTGAGAATTATGAGCATAACCTGGTTAAGAATCGGACGCAGATGATCGGGAGGACCGTTGGAGACGTTTGAAAGCCCTATGGTGCTGCGACATCCGGGAGCTATATCGCCAAGCATTTTCATAAACTCGATAACGCTCATGATCTGGATCTGCTGAACATTTACCGGTGTCTGGATCGGGTCGATAAAGATTCTTTCCGGGTTTATTCCAAATTCGCCCGTGGCCTTGAACACCAGTTCGGCGCAAAGAGCCCCACGTTCGTTTTCATCCCTGGGCATACCCTCGGGACCCCAAAGAAGCCCGACAAACTCCGCGTCATACTGTGCCGCAAGCGGCAGAAGAGCTTCCATTCTCTCCGGGCGAACCATAATCGAATTGATAAGCGGGCGGTTCTTTTTGCACGCCTTCAACCCAGCCTCGATGGCCTTAACGTTGGAGGTATCCAGGGCAAGAGGAACATCGACGACTTCTTCTATGGCCGGAACCAGCCAGGTCATCAACTCCACGCCTGTCTTGCCCGCGGGCCCGATGTTGAGGTCGACGTAGTCCATCCCCGCCTTGGCCTGCTCGATGGCAAGCTCCTGAAGCGGCTTGGCGTCTTTGCCCTTCAAGGCCGCGCCGTACTTCTTACTCATAATGTTTAGGTTTTCACCTATCAGCTTCATTTAATTGGCCTCCCGTCTACGCTTTAAAGGACTTCAGAAATTTTGGAATCTGGCTGGCTTCTCTTGGGCCCACCGAAACCGTCCAGCCCGCGCCCAGTTCTTCTTCCAACTCGCCGCTTATGCCGGCAGCATAGCCAGGGATAATGATCGTCTTATGTTTGATCTTGTCCTTGATCCCGGACTTGTTGATAAAAGATCCAACCGATTCGCCGGAGAACTTGCCGGCCGCCCACGCAGTCATAACCGAAAGTCCCTCGGTATCCTGTACGAGAAGCCACGACGGCACCCTGCTGCCCTCTACTTCGCCCGAAACGATGAAGTAGGTAAGCGAGAAGTTGCAGGTAACGAGCACTGGGGAATTTTCGTCGGGGTTGTTGATCGGATAGATCCCCTGCTCGGCGGTCATTGGACGCTGCGGGTCGGTGTAAATATTTAGCCGTTCGAGAAGCAACGGGAAAAGCACGTGGGGCTGCAAATCGCTCATGACAATAATCGCACCGTATTTAGCGATGAAAGTCGCCGCGACAAGAGCTTCTTCCATCAACCCCTCGCCCATCTCGTTAGCCATAATGAGGGTGGGAAAGCCAAGAGGACGGAACCTGTCTTTTAACGCCGAGCGGCGAATCATGATCTGCTCGCTGAAGGCCTTTTTGAGGTCGCGGGTACCGGTGTCGAGGACAATGTCTTTAATGCCCATCCCGGAGAGTTGTTCGCTAAGCGCGACCGTAGACTCCAGCGAGCCGTCGCCCTTTACCACCACGGGACACTCGGCCGCTTTTGCGAGATTTCCAACCGCCTCGGCGTTGCCGGCCGACGCAGCGCAAAGAAGCGGTTTTTTGTCTTTAAATTTGTCCGCGGCCGCCGTTAGAACGTCCGTTGACTCGGAGATGAAAATCAGGGCCGCGCCAGTGGCATCGGAGACCTTTTGCGCCAGAGCGCAAAAGGCATCAGCTTTTCCGCCAACATCTTTTATCGCAAACATCTCAGCGCGAAGCGTAAGACCAACACGGTCAAACTGCGCTTTTTTAAACCGCTCGATCTTTCCAGCCACGGAAGCGGCATCTTCATTTGTAGACACCATTACGGCAAGGCCGGGAGGATTTACGAAAGTCTTCTCGTGCCTGAAAAGCACGGTCTCGCCGCCGACTTTAACGGCGTACTCGCCCGTCCCTATCGTAAGGGGGCGAATGGGAGGGGCCGATTCAGAAGCAAGTTTTTCCTTGGCCTCCGCCGACACGTAGGGGCACTTGTCAAGTTCAGCCTTGCCGGCAGCAAGGTTCATAGCAAAGGCCAGGCAGGTTGGAACCCCACATTCACCACAGTTTGTCTTGGGCAGCAATTTGAATATTTGAATCCCGGTAAGGCCCATGAGCGTATTCTCCTGCTAAAGGTTCTATTTCTCCTAGTGAAACCGGGCGTGGGACTATGAGCCCCACGCCCGGACATTCGATCAACCAAGAATGCTTTCCATGGTTATGGCGGGATGTCCCACCTTCTCAAGGAATGCGTAAACTTCGTCTTCCGTAGTGCCGTTTTCCTCCGTTGCGATCAGGTCGATAAAGTTTGGAATACCGATTTCCTCACCGCGCTTGAGAAGCCTGTCTTTTAGTTCCTCCTTGAGGATCTTGGGCATCCACACCACGCGTTTCAAGCCGCCGTCTCCGGCGATGAATTTACGCTGCGTGATGTTGTACTTGCTGTGACCAACGAACCCGGGAGTTACAAGCCCACCACCGATGGTACCGGCAAGGGTTGTAAACTTCATGCCGCTCGGGGTCATGCCCGTGTAGTCGCGATTAACCGTCATGATGCCGTTACACATCGGCAAAACCGCGGCGATGCACTCGCAGCAACCGCAGGTAGTCATCGGGTCGTATACGAGGCTATAGAAGTTATATTTTTCAACAGCCTGTCTGGAGGCCTTGAAAACGAAATCATTTACGCCCTTCCAGTTGCCAAGCTTGGCATCCAGGGTCTCGCCCTTCTGGACCGGCTGGTTGGGGCCTGTAGGGTTGATTTCATTGGAAGCCTTGCAGTCAAGCCAGTTGTAAGCGCCGCAGAGGCCGGTGCGCTCGGGGCTTATCACGCATACGTGGGTAGGCGCGAAAGACTGGCACAGAGTGCACGAATAGTAGGTCTCGCACGCCTCGTCGGTCATGCCTTCGATGCGCTCGTCGCGAACCTTGTAGGCATGGCGCGCCACATCCAGCATCTCGGTCACTTTGGCTTCCTCGGTGTAAATCTTGACCTGGCACTTGTCAAAAATCGCTCCGAAGTCCTGGTGATATTTGGCGTGAAGGATCCTGCCGATATCTCCCAGGGTAAAGCCCTTCTCGACCGCCTGCTTGCCGATACGGTACCAGGCGATATCGCGCTGGCCGATGTGCATGATGCCCTGGGCATAGTTTACCAGGTGGTGCATCTGGCGTTCGAGGATCGGTTCATAGTCTTCCTGCATCTTGCGGCCGGCAACCTCGACCAGTACGGCCATGGGCAGTCTGGAGCCCTGCTTTACGTCCTTTAGATCCGGGCCGATAACCTCGACCTTGCCGTCTTCGACAGCGTCCATGGAGGCGATTCTAACCAGCTCGCAGCAGTGGGTCTTTCCGCCGCCGCATTCCAGATAGACGTCGTCTTTTCGAACACGCTCGCCCTCGAAGGCAGGACCATAGGCAAGAGGGATGGGGATCTCGGTGATGTTGACCTTGAGGCCGCGCACTTCGATCGACCGCGAGGTCATCTTGTCGTAAGGAACGCTTGAGACCACGTGTTCGTAGGTGCACACGCCGTAGGGAAGTATCTCGGGGATATCGCTATCCGCGATCGTGGGGAAACCCCAGTTGATGGCGCCCGCGGCATTGGCCGCCCACTCGGCGTTTACTTCGCCAAGGGCGTTAACAAAAGCGAAGATACGCTCCTTGTTGTATTTAAGAATCGACTGGTAATCGCCGGGCTTTACACCGCCGAAGGCCATGGCGGCGCGGTTGGCAAAACCAAGGGCGAATACCGCACCGGAGATGTCGGGGCCAAAAGGCACCAGGCGCGTGCCCCAGCCGATCTCAACGCCCGCCTCCACCAGCTGTTGGGCAAACGAGGTCCCGTTCTGGTTGGCGCACATAAAGGTGTAGAGGTTCTTTTTCTGGTATTCCTCGGCGATCAGCTTGGCGATCTCCGGGTTGGGAGCAGCTCCGACGATCGCGGCAAAACCGGGCGCCGAACCATCTACGAACTCGACGCCGCGCTTTCTCATGATGACATCGTCTGCGGCTCCCAGCCAGACCTTACCGTTTGCCGGGTCGCAGTCCTCACCAAGGGTGTAGAAATCGGGCTCATCCACATACCGGATAGCCTCGACAACTTCTTCAGCCAAAATTGCGGCCATACCCGAATCAAGCGTTCCGCCAAGATACGGCAGATGAATGTTGTGCTCGGGCTTGATGTGTTTGGGAAGAAGCTCGCGGCACCTCTTAAGTACGGGCTCGGCGTCGGCCAGTTTTTCGACCTTTACGCCAAGGATCGAATAAATGACCGGAAGATAATAAGCCGTATTCGGAAAAGCCAGCGGCTGGTTCGGGCCATACTTATCCATGGCCTGTTTAAACTTTCCCTCGGCCTTGGAAACTATATTGTAAGCTCCCTGGATCGCTGCAAAAGCGACTAACCTGGACATAACTTGACTCCTTTTTCTCTTTATCCCTGCAACGCGAACCGGCTTCAAGCCGGAATTAAGATACGCATAAACTTCACAGAGCCGCCGACAGGCTTAACCTTCAGCCGTCCTGCGGTCATCCATGCTAAACAGTTTCCGTTCGCGTTTTTCGGAAATGCCAAGGGCGGCCCTCTTCTTGTCGATATGGTCAATCATCATATAGGCCATCTCGATAGGATCATTTGAGAAGCCCCATTTTCCGAAGCCCTTTTCCTCAAGGCCGTTAAACAGCAGATCGTGGAATTTCGTGCCTTGAACCGTGGGGAAGGTTACGCCGAAAACGGTGTAGATACCCGAGGCTACAAAGTAATGACCGATGCTTATAGCCTTCTCGCTCATGTACTCGGGAGCGGCGCCGGCAACCGGCAGATCGGAAATCTTGTCGCCAAGCCCGCCCATTTTTACCATTTCGGCAACGGCCATGAGGATGCGGCTGTTATCGACACAAGACCCCAGGCTCAACACGGGTGGGATACCAACCGTTTCGCAAACCTCGGCCAGACCTTCGCCGGCAAGAACCGAGGCATCAGGCCTCATAAGACCCGCCTTGGCCAGAGATATCTGCGAACAACCCGTCTGGACGACAAGCACGTTGTTCTTGATAAGCTCCTTTACCAGTTCGACGTGGAGATAATCTTGCTTTACACGAGGATTGGTGCAGCCGACCACGCCCGCAACGCCCCGGATTTTGCCGTTTATGATGTTGGCGTTAAGCGGAGTGTAGGACTCGCGGAATTCGCCGCCCAGCATGTAGTTGACATATTCGTGCGAGAACCCGTGCACGCCCCAGTCCTGACGGGAGGGAATGATGATCTTCGCGGTCCGCTTCGAATAACGCTCGATGGCCATGTCGATGATCTGGTTGGGAGCGTCAAAAGGGGCATGCTCATGGAATTCGATATGCACCGCCCCTTCGATGTGCGCTCTGGGGTTGGTCGTAAAAAACCGCGTCCCATAGCACTCGGCAACCTTCGCCAGGGACTGCATGATGCACTGGATGTCTACGCCCATCGCATCGACCGCACCCGTGGCGATAACCGGCTCGACGGAGAGGAAGTTGCCCACATGGGGAACGCCGTGGCGTGCCAGCACTTCAGCACCCGAACAGCACATGCCCACCAGGTTGATGCCCTTTGCGCCGACCGCCTTGGCTTTATCAACGTTGGCCGGATCGCCAGCCGCCACAAGCATGGCTTCAAACATCAGCGGCTCGTGGCCGTGAATTATGATATTTACCTGGTCTTCCTTGAGGAAGCCCATATTGACTCCGGCAACCTTGGGTGTGGGAGTGCCGAAGATAATGTCGGAGATTTCCGTTGCCACCATGGAGCCGCCCCAGCCGTCGGCAAGAGCCGTACGAGAGCACTGCTTCATGATATTTTCATAATCCTGATCCACGCCGATATGAGTGCGGTGCATGATCTCCATGATTTCGCGCATGGCGCCGCGCGGCACCACACCTTCTTTTCTCCACAATTCCAGGGTCTTGGGCGGAACGCGCTTTGCAAACGGTATTTCGCCCTCAACCTGAGTGTAGGTGCGCTCGAGTTCGTCATAGAGATCCTTGGCTATATCCATGACTTCTCGATCGGCGGTCTGGATGCCAATGCTCTCGGCAACGCTCTTGAGCTTCTTTACATCCTGGATCTTGAAATACTCTATCTTGC
The DNA here is from genome assembly GCA_049976905.1 of Syntrophobacteraceae bacterium. Lineage (GTDB taxonomy): Bacteria > Desulfobacterota > Syntrophobacteria > Syntrophobacterales > Syntrophobacteraceae > SbD1. The sequence goes on from JBMFHI010000022.1 coordinate 12,483, forward strand.
CGTTTACCACTTCCCGGAAAATGTCGAGCATACCCATGCCGTGGTCGGTATGGGCAGCACAGCCGGCGGCCACATTACGGGCAAAGTTACGGGCGGCTATCGTGTCTATGGTCGCACCGCAAATACCAGTCTTAGCATAGGGGTCTTTGGCGTTGAGACGACACGGACCCATGAAGCAGTGCTTGCAGCAGGCCGAATCCGCGCCAATCGGGCAGGGCTTCATTTCCGCTGCTCGAGTAAAGCAACTCTCGGTCCCGTCTGCTTCCATTTTTCGCAGCATCTGCAGAGTAGTCTCGCAAGTCGTCATGTCTCGATAATCGATTTTCTTAGCTTTCTTTTCTTCTACAATCGAAACTGGTTTCTTCTCATCAGCCATGTAGCACCTCTTTTCCCCTTCCTGGGGAGGTTCGTTTTACCGGAAACACTCGCTTTCGATTCTTAGCAAGGCTTACATCATTTTCGCTATATAGTTTTTGACCAGCTTTATGGCCTCGGGATGGCGCATAACGATAACGTCGGCTCCAGCGATCAAAAGATCGACAGCGGTTACAGCCTCCATGAGGATCCCGCGCTGGGCGGCATCGCCGAGTTCGGGAGCATCCTCGGTGCTCAGATTTGACTCTTTGCACTTCCAGGTCTCATTGGCCACATTGGCAATGATGGGCTGCTGGAGTTTGTCGTCTTCCTGGGTAAGAGCGGCCTGCTCGATGCGCTCCATTACCGAATAGGTGTACTCGAGTCCGTATCCGAGCCCCCCGGTGGTAGGATCTATTATCAGCTTATCGGGGCTCACACCGAGATTGCCAAGCAGGATGTTGAGCTGTTTGGCAAGGTTTACGTCAATTGGGGAAGAAGCCACAACCAACTGCTGATAGCCAAGAGAAGCGGCTCCTATCTGTTTGTAGTCGCCTTCTTCAACCGGAGAGAGGGCAACCTTTTTGCCCGCGCAGCTTTCGGCTACAAGTTTCATAACCTCTGTGTCTTTTTCGTGATTGGCAACACCCCACACAACCACAGGCACATCGACAGCGTCGACAACTTTTTTTACCGTCGCGGCCACGTCGCTCGCCGCCCGGTTGTCACCGTTGGGGTCCGCGCTCTTGGTCTGGACCACAATTATCTCGGCCCCATAGGCGCTAACGCATTTTTTCGCCCAGGCGGCCGGGTCGCTCAAAACATCGCTAAAAGGCGCTTTGGCAGCCTCTGCCCACTCAGCGCTAGGGTCCTTGTCCCACACTTCCATGGCAATTCTTGGAGCATTAGGCACTGCCCCTTCGAACGAATGAAAGGCAAATACCCCTCTGCCGCCGATCGTAACCGTCTTGTCTCCGCTACCCAGGGTAACTTCTCTGATTTTTCCCGAATACATCTGCTTTGATGGTTGAAATGTCAAGGTCAGCCTCCTTCTTGAGAGTCGATTCCATGTTCGTCCGCGAGCCGATCAGGCTTCGAGCCTACCTGAATCAGCGGAATACACGTCTGAAAGGCTATTGCCGTCTTAGAGCCAAAACCTTGGGATTCTTTCCTGCCGGACCGAATGCGCTATCCTTCGGGGTTGCCTGAAAAGCTCTCAGGGTTAACGCTCGGTTCCACCGATTACTTGCCGACTGATTTAATTAGGGGAACGCCCAGGAGATGTTTGAAACCGGAAAAATGAAGCGCCTTACAGACCTGAAAACTTCCTTCATCCCGGTTCACCTACTTAGGCGGTGGAACCAACGCTTCATAAATAGAATACTGTAAAATGTCAACAATTTTCCTACAAACAGGGGATCGGGGGATTACGCAAATGCAGATCCCAAATCCGTGGTATGAAGCTGCCTTGCGGTTCAATTGTTTTCAAGGTCTTCGGGATTTTGGCCGAATTAGGGGAAAAACGTTATGAATTTGTAAAAAAAGTTCGTCCAGGGAACTTCCTTGGGCAAGGAGCCTAAATCTTATGGATTGCCTTGAATTGAAACTGCCGCTCGCATCCAAATACCTGGGAGTGGCCGTTGAGTTTGTCAAAGGTTGCGCGAAAAACTTTGGATTCCAGGAGCCTTTGGCTCTTTGCGATATCGAAGTGGCCGCGGAAGAAGCAATTTCCAATGCGATAGACCATGCCTGCCCGACCCAGAGCGATCCCAGCGCAACGGTTTTATGCCTCAAAGCACCCACGGGGATGCAAATTGTGGTCAGAGACAACGGCATTCCCTTCGACCCGGAGAAATTTGCCCACTATAAGCCAACTGACGCGCAATCTCAGGAAGATATGCGGGGCCTGGGGATGTTTCTGATGCGGGCGGTCATGGACGAGGTGACTTTTCGCAACCTCGGCCGGGAGGGCAAAGAGCTTGTGCTTTTAAAGCGGTTCAAGCATGAAGCGCCCGAAGCCTTTGCCGTTCAGGCCGACGCGGGTGAGGCAGGTCTTCGCTCCCTTCTAAGGAAGCGCAAACGGTGCGGCTATCAGCTGCGCATGTTCGAGCCCAGCGACGCCGTGGAGGTGTGCCGATGCGCCTATCTCATGCACGGCTACAGCTTCTATGACGATGAGGTCTACTATCCGCAAACCCTTGTGGAACTTTACGAAAGCGGGGCAATGACAGCCGCTGTGGCCGTTACCCCTGAGGGGGAAGTCGCTCTTTTTAACGCCTTGATTCGCAGCGAACCCTCTTCACACGTGGCGGAAATGACCTTCACGCTTGTTAACCCGACCATACGCTCCCCGGGGGGACTCGAGAAGGTGGCCGCTTTCTTGGTTGATGGGCAACGTCACTGGCTAAAGGGAGTTTTCTCCTCGGTTGCGGCCAGCCACACCCTGACCCAGAACGTTATGCAAAAAAACGGGTTCATGCCCTGCGGGATTTATTTGTGCGTCGATGCGGCGAACTGGAAATTCCATTTCCTGCGAGACGAAGAGCAGGCCAATGAGCCGATCTCGAATGTATGCTACTTTCTCTACCTGAACCCTCCCACGCAAGAGTTGCTCTATTTGCCTCCAAGACACCGGGACATGATCGAAACTATTTACGGCTGGCTGGGCGCAAAGCCTCGGAATGTACAATCGTCGAATATAGTCCTGGATACCCACGCGCAATTGGAATCGCATATCATCGAGGCGGACAAAACGGCCCGTATTACCGTTATGGCCTACGGGCTCGACCTGGTCTCCCATGTATCCTCCTTTATGCACGAAGGCCGGCGCCGGGATATCCGTTTCCTCGAACTCAGACTGCCTCTTAACCTTCCCGGAGCAGACATCCAGACAGAGGCTCTGGAACGGCTCGGATTCTTTTTTTCAGGTATATTGCCCATGGGAAAATACGGAGATTATCTGCTGCTTCAAATGCCCTCCGAGTGGGACATCAACTACGATGCGATAAAGGTCGCTTCGCAAAAGAGCCGGCTGCTCTTCGACTATATTAGACAGTGCGAGAAGGATCGGCATGAAACGGTTTGAAATTGCCTACTACCTTGCTTTTGCGCTCCTGGAACTCTCCGCGGCAGTCGAAGTTACAGCCATGCTTGTGGCCGCCCCCCACATCGCCGAGATACTGGGGTTATCGGAGGTTCATACGGGTTGGGTCCTAAACGCCTATCTCTATCCCGTATTCTTCATACTCTTGATTTTTCTTGTCCGCAAAGGCTACTGGCTAAAGAAAATATTTTCCCCGGGAGGCTTATTTATCACCGGACTCGGGCTTTTCGCGGCAGGCAATATCTTTAGCGCCTTGAGCACAACGCCGTTTTTCTTCTTTACCGGAAGAATCCTTCAGGCCTTCGGGGGGGCCATGGCCTACCTGGGTCAACTCTGGACCGCGACGCTCTATTTCGGAGATCGCCTCGTGTCGGTAATGTTCTGGGGAGAATGCGGCCTGGCCGTGGGTATAATTTCAGGGCCGCTTATCGCGGGATGCCTGCTGGGATGGGGGCCGTCTGGATGGCGAATAATTTTTATTCTAAACGCGGCCTTGGCTTTACTCATCCTGGCGCTTGCCGGCATCTACGAAGTCAGGCGCAACCCTATCGCAGAACTTTCCGCCTCCAAGGGGCTCATTTCCGGACAAGAGCGGCAAACCTACCTGCTTTTAGGGCTCCAGTGCGCGGTCATGGCCGGGGCCGTAGGCGGAGAATATCTTTTATCGAACCAGCTACAGTTACTTCGGGGCATCTCGGCCTTGTACGTGGGGTGTCTTACCGCGGCCGCGTCCCTGGGCGCGGTGGCCGGCAGCGCTCTAGTAGCCGCGCGGCCCGCAAATACGAATGTCTGGCTTCGCGCGGGCTGGGCCGCGACCCTGGCGGCACTGCCCGCACTGGGCTTTTCGCTTGCCTTGCTGCCCACTTTCTGCAACGCTCCCATACTTTTTCTAATGGGCATGGGCATGGGCATGTCAAGCGTCAGCATATTTGCGCGAATCGCTGAGGTCACACCAGAAAGCGATTTCGTCCGCGTCTCCATCCTCTACCTGCTCGTCCAGCAACTGGGCAACGCCCTGGGCATCCAGATCGTGGAAATCACAACCGGGGCTTATCACAACCCGGTGACACCGACCCTTTTCCTTGCCGCTCCGCTTATACTTCTTTTCCTTTTTGGCCGGCTTTCCCCAAAGGGAGAAAAACTCGATGCGGCCGGAGCCGTTCCTCCCCTCTAAGCTTCCTCCCCCCGAGGGACAATGGCGTTGACTTAAGGTCTGTTTGTCTCACGCAAAGCCGCGAAAAGTGGACCCGTAAAAAGCGCCATTTCGGACTGGTCTTCGAGGGCTAATTCAGGCCTGGAGCGCTCAGGTGAATTCGGACGCACTGCGTATTGTGTTTCTTCCATCTCCTTTTTTTTCGCGTCTTCGCGCCTTCGCGTGAGCCTAAATCAACAACATGGCCTCCTAGGGCCTGCCCGCATAGCCTTTGCGCACTGGCGCAACCGCCTACGACAGTCGCCTGCGGTATTCTTCGTAGTCAAACGCGCGCACCACCTGCAGGCCGCCCTCTTTTTTCCTAAGGACGATCGAGGGAAGCCGAACTCCATTGAAGGTATTATTTTTCACCATCGTGTAGTGGGCCATATCGAAAAAGATGAGCTTCGAGCCCACTGAAAGGGGCTCTTGGAAGGAATAGTCCCCGATGATATCACCGGCCAGGCATGTCGGCCCCCCCAGCCTGTAAGTGTAGGGCAAAACGCCGGGTGGGCCCGCTCCGGCAATCTCGGGCCGATAGGGCATTTCCAGAACATCGGGCATGTGGGTAGCCGCCGAGGTGTCGAGAATGGCTATGTTCATACCGTTTTGCACTACGTCCAGGACCGAGGCCACCAGAAATCCACAGTTTAACGCCACGGCTTCCCCTGGCTCCAGGTAGACTTCCACTCCGTATTTGGCCTTGAACCGCTCGATAGCCGAGCATAGCAAATCGATGGAGTAGTCGGGTCTTGTGATGTGATGGCCTCCGCCGAAGTTTACCCAATCCATCCGATCGAGGAATTCGCCAAATTGGGACTCGAAGGCCCCAAGGGTGCGAACAAGCGCGTCGGAGTTAAGTTCGCACAGGGTGTGGAAATGCAAACCTGAAATTCCATCGAGCTGCTCGGGTTCGAAGTTGGCCCTTGTGACCCCCAGGCGTGAAAATGGAGCACAGGGATCATAGAGCGCGGTTTTTACTTCCGAGTGTTCAGGGTTTACCCGGATTGCGAACCTTTTTTGTCCTTGCTTAGCCAGGGCCGAGGTTCTAAATAATCTCCACTGGGAAAAGGAGTTAAATACTATGTGATCGCCAAGGCCCAAAATCCGGCTAAATTCGCTTTCGGAATAAGCGGGAGAAAAGACATGGGTCTCTTTTGCAAATTCTTCCCGGCCAAGCCTTGCCTCATCCACCGAGCTTGCAGCAACGCCGTCAAGGTAGTTTCGAATAAGAGGAAACAGGCTAAAGGGCGCGAAGGCCTTAAGGGCAAGCAGCACCTTGCAACCTGTGCGAATGCGCACGGACTCCAGAATCAGGAGGTTTTTGATGAGAAGTTGCTCATCGATAACATAGCAGGGCGTTGGAGCCCTCTTTAGATCACCTGCCAGCTCACAGCTCAGCCTCAATTCCATTGGCCTTTGCTTCCAGACGGCTTTTTGCTTCCCTATCCCACAAAGGATTTCGCGAGGAAACGGTGCTCGCCGTCAAGTTAATTATGCCACTCCTAAGTTGTCTGCCCTGCCGGATATCTCAGGACTTGATCGCGCCGGGTGTCTCTACATTTCCTGAAAGACCTCGACCCAGGGCAGGCCGTATGCTGCCAGGTCTTCCATGAAAGGATCGGGGTCAAGCTGTTCGAGGTTAAAGACGCCCTTGCCGCTCCATTGGCCGGTAAGCATCATTTTTGCCCCGATCACCGCCGGGACCCCTGCGGTATAGGAAATCGCCTGGGCGCCGACTTCCCTGAAGGCCGCCTCGTGATCGCAAACGTTATAGATATAGTATTTGCGGAGCCTTCCGTCCTTTAGGCCTGAGATCATGCACCCGATGTTGGTTTTGCCGGTATAACAGGCGGCAAGGGAGGCCGGATCGGGCAACAGCGTCTTAAGGAACTGCAAGGGCACAATCTTTTGACCCTGGAACTCAACCGGGTCGATCCTGGTCATACCCACATTGTGAAGAACCCTTAGATGAGTCAGGTAGTCTTGCGAGAAGGTCATCCAGAACCGAATGCGCCTTAGACCCGGCAAATGTTTTACAAGCGACTCCAACTCCTCGTGATAGATGAGGTACTTTTCCCGAACACCGATCTGGGGAAAGTCGAAGGGTTCATGGACACCGAAAGGCTCGGTGTGCTTCCATTGGCCATCCTCCCAAAACCTGCCCCTGGCGGTAATCTCGCGGATATTTATCTCCGGGTTGAAATTGGTTGCAAAGGCATGACCGTGAGAGCCCCCGTTGCAGTCCATTATATCGACATAGTTTATTTCGTCGAAATGGTGTTTGAGAGCGTAGGCGCAAAAGACATTGGTGACACCCGGATCGAAGCCGGCGCCAAGAAGCGCCATCAATCCCGCGCGCCGGAATTTTTCTTCATAGGCCCATTGCCATTTGTAGGAAAAAAAGGCTTCCTCCGGGGATTCGAAGTTGGCCGTATCCAAATAGTTTACCCCGGCTTCCAGACAGGCGTCCATGATCGACAAATCCTGATAGGGAAGGGCAACGTTTATGACAAGGTCGGGGGAGACCGATCGAATTAAGGCAGTAGTTTGCTCCCGATCGTCGGCGTCCACCTCCGAGATTTTTATAGGACGCTCCAGGAGGGCCGCTATCCTTTCGCACTTTTCCTTCGTTCGGCTGGCAAGCGTTATCTCCGAGAAAACATCGGGCAGCCTGGCGCATTTTTGTGCGACAACGCTTCCAACACCGCCCGCCCCGATGATGAGCACCTTACCCATAACATTTTCCTTGTACCTTTAGGGGTGTAACCAGGCCGCTCGCAGAGCAACCTGCTTAAACTACAGTATTGTTTCAGGGGAGGTAGAATATTTACTGACCGTGATTTGTCAACACATATTTCCAAATCCTGACAGGTCTGAAAGAATTGCAAATCGTGATGCGTTTTCTTTCCACCGGCCGCCCTGCTCGCCGCCGACCATTTCCACGGCAGGCCTGGCAACCTTCTAAATGCGACCAGAACAAAATTTACTTGTTTTTACCTCCTCTTTTCTATACACAGCCAAAGGATCGACATCCGATCCCGCGCTCCTCATGGTTTTGGGATCTTGATTTTTTCCACCTTTTGTTTTTTGGAAGTAGAATGGATTTATTCAAAGCAGGCAGAATTTCCAAGGTTCGCATCGTTCACTCCCGATTATTGGCCCTTTTGGTCCTCTTTGTTCTCATGGTCTGCGGCAACAGGCTGGGAAATGGTCTTGGGCGGCAACTGGTAAGTTTTGCCGGCCTTGGCTGCGTAATCATCGCAGCCTTCGGAAGAACCTGGAGTTCCCTCTATATTTCCGGGCGCAAAACTTCCACCCTTGTAGAATCCGGACCCTATTCGACAACGCGAAATCCTCTCTATCTGTTCAGCCTGATTGGGACCGCCGGTATTGGACTCGCCACGGGAAGCCTGCTGATTCTGGTATTGCTGACACTTTCCTTCGGCCTCTATTACCCGTCTGTAATCCGGGCCGAAGAAGAAAACTTGCGCAAAATACACGGCTCGGCTTTCGAAGTCTATGCCGGACGAGTACCCCGGTTTTTTCCCAAAATCTCGCTCTACCAAGAACCCGAGGTATGTGAGGTCAACACCAGGCAACTCAAAAAGGCCATCCTCGACGCCAGTTATTTTCTGTGGATTTATGGGGCACTCCAGCTCATCCAAAGCCTCCATGACGCTTCGATACTGCCCACATTATTGAGGCTGCCCTGAATTTTCCCAATGTTGCCCCTCTTCGGCGAGGATCTTTTCAAACAGGGCGAGGTCTTGTTGGGACCATAAACAGACTCTGACTTCCTTGATGCTTGTCTTGCGGGTTGAAAGAAATTCCCAGACGGCCTTAAACAGGATCTTCGCGCAACTTTTCTTTGGAAATCCTTAGATCCCCGTGCTTATGGCCGGAAATGCTATGGAGCCAACAGCCTTTTGCGTTGCGCTCTCCAAACTGTTAAGGATTGCATTGCGAAGCTTTTGCTCCTCGTCACCCTCACCGTTTACAGGACCTACCGCATGAATCACATAAGAAGCCTTGAGGCTGCCGCCCCCGGTTACCGCGGCCTCGCCAACTCCGATCGGCCCTATCCGATTGCACTCCTCCTGGATGCTGGGCCCTCCCCTGGTCCTGATCGCCCCAGCGACCCCGCCGCCCAGCTGCAGATGAGAGTTTGCCGCGTTTACGATCGCATCGACGGCCTGTTCGGTAATATCGCCTTGGAGCAGCAAAAGTTTTTTTCCGTTGATTATTTTTTCCATCTTTTATCCTCCTCCGTTTAAACTAAGAGCCGGCAGAGTTTATCACCTTTTCGAAAAGCACTGGTTTACAAACCGGAGCTTTTCCGATATAGGAAACAATTCATATCCTTAGGGTCGAAACGATGACTTTTACGGTCCAGGACCATTATTTTCGCAAGGCTAAAAAAGAACATTACCTTGCCAGAGCTATTTATAAGCTCGAAGAAATTCAGAAAAGATTTAAAGTACTGAAGGCGGGCGACCGAGTCCTCGATCTGGGAGCGGCCCCCGGTTCCTGGATACAGCTTGCGAGCCCGATTGTGGGAGGCGCGGGCCTTGTGGTGGGCATCGATCTCAAACCCATCGAACATGCCTTCCCAAAATATGTAAAAACGCTTCAGGGAGACATTTTCGACCAGGATTTCATTGAGGCAGCCCTGCGAGACCATGTTCCCTTTAATGCCGTTATAAGCGACATGGCGCCGTCTACCTCAGGGATAAAAGTCGCGGACAGCGCCCGTTCGGCCCTTCTTTTCGAACGGGCGCTGGAAGTGGCCCTGTGGGCGCTTGTGCCCGGAGGTTCTTTTTTAGCCAAGCTCTTTCATGGGTCGGATTTCCATCGGCTGCTCGCGCAGGTAAAAAAGCAATTCGCGCAGACAAGAGTCGTAAGACCGGAGGCCACCCGCAAACAGAGCAAGGAAATTTATATTTTAGCGATGAACAGGAAAAAATAGTCAGGAGGAGTTTATGTCGGGTCATTCCAAATGGGCAACCATCCGCCACAAAAAGGGGGCGGCTGATGCCAAGCGTGGAAAGATTTTTACCAGGTTAATCAAGGAAGTGATGGTTGCTGCGCGCATGGGCGGCGGAAATCCGGACGGCAACCCGCGGCTTCGCGCGGCGGTGCTGGCGGCTAAAGCCGAAAATATGCCCAAAGACAATATCGACAGGGCTATAAAGAAGGGCACCGGCGAACTTGAAGGCGTAAACTACGAGGAATTTTCCTATGAAGGATACGGCCCCGGTGGAGTCGCTGTTCTTATAGATATTATGACAGACAATCGCAACAGGGCCGCGAGCGAAATTCGCCACGTCTTTAGCCGAAACAACGGAAACCTTGGCGAAGCCGGCTGCGTCGCGTGGATGTTTAATAAAAAGGGAAGCATCGTCCTGGACAAAAAGACCATGGCGGAGGAAGAACTCATGGAGTTGGCCCTCGATGCCGGCGCGGAAGATGTCAAAGACCAGGAAGACCAGTTTGAAGTGATCACAGCGCCTGAGCAGTTTCTCAACGTGAAGTCGGTTTTCGACGAAAAGGGCATTAAATACGATCTTGCTGAAGTCACCATGGCCCCGCAGACAACAGTTAGAATCGAAGACGCAAAAACCGCCCAGCAAATCTTTAAACTTATGGACGCCCTTGAAGACCAGGACGATGTTCAAAATGTTTACGCAAACTTTGACATCCCCGACCAGATAATGGAATCGCTGGATTAAATGATGATTCGCACCATCGGAGTGGACCCCGGGTCACGCTACACCGGATTCGGAATCGTTGAGGGCGACGGCTTCCATCTCAAGCACATCCACCATGGAACAGTGAAGCTTCCGTCCTCACGTCCGCTTCATGAGCGCCTCAATATCATCTTCGAGCAGATAAAGGTCTATATTGGCAGTTACGACCCTGCATTCATGGCTGTGGAAGAGGTCTTCTTCGCAAAAAACGTAAGAAGCGCCCTCAGTCTCGGGCAAGCCCGCGGCGCGGCCATACTGGCCGGAACCTGCTCGGGGCTCTCTATTCACGAGTATAGCGCTCTTCGCATAAAACAGTCGGTTGCAGGGTACGGAAGGGCTCCAAAGGAGCAGGTTGCGGCCATGGTCCAGAGGCTTTTGGGTATCGACCCGATTCTGGAGCCCGATGCCGCCGATGCCCTGGCCGTTGCGGTTTGCCATATAAGCACCTGGTCGTCCAACATCAGGTGGAAAGCTCCGGAAAAGTCATGATAGGTTTTCTTGAGGGCAATTTGCGGGCCAAAAGTCCCGACTATGTCATTATCGATGTAAACGGCGTGGGCTATCATGTTCAGGTTCCTCTTAGCTCCTTTTACGACCTGCCCGATCTGGGAAAATCCGTTATGCTTAACATCCACACCCACGTGCGAGAGGACGCCATTTCGCTCTTTGGTTTTCGCACGATCGCGGAAAAAGAGATGTTTCTGCTGCTGACCGGGGTAAACGGTGTTGGGCCTAGGCTTGCCATGGGCATTCTTTCCGGCATAAGCCCCGATGAGTTCAGGGAAGCCGTTATCCGCCAGGATTATTTGCGGCTTAAAAACATTCCGGGGGTTGGCAAAAAAATTGCCGACAGGATCGTTTTGGAACTGCGCGACAAAATCGTGGGCAAGAACAGGGAAAAAGCCGGCCCTGCCCAGCCCTTCTCGGATCCGGGCACTACCTTCCCGGATGCTTTTTCCGCACTCGTAAACCTGGGCTATCGACCGGCAGAAGCCGAAAAGGCGCTAAAACAGGCAAGACAGGGCCTCGGGGAAAACCCGTCGCTCGAAGAACTGCTCAGGCAAGCGCTAAAGGCGCTGGTATAAAAGAATGCCGCTAAGTGGGTGAGTGGGTGAACAGGGAAGATTGCGAGCCAATGTCAGAGCGCGTCATCACGGCGCAGAAAAAAGAGGAAGACATACCTCTTGAGGGAAGTCTTCGTCCCCGCAGCCTTTCCGACTACATCGGCCAGGAGAAGGTAAAGGAAAACCTCTCCATTTCCATTGCGGCCGCAAAGGGACGCTCGGAGCCCTTGGACCATGTGCTCTTCCACGGCTTTCCGGGTCTTGGAAAGACTTCGCTTGCCGCCGTAATCAGCTTCGAACTGGGCGTTAGTCTCAGAAGCACTTCAGGACCCGTGATAGAAAGACCAGGAGATCTTGCCGCAATCCTTACAAACCTCGAACGCGGAGACGTCCTCTTTATAGACGAAATTCACCGTCTCAACCATGTGGTTGAGGAAATTCTCTACCCTGCCATGGAAGACTTCAAGCTGGATATCATCATTGGGCAGGGCCCTTCGGCGCGCACTGTAAAACTCGATCTGCCCCCCTTTACCCTTATAGGGGCCACCACCCGGGCCGGCCTGCTTTCCCCTCCCCTTCGGGACCGCTTCGGCATGTCGCTAAGGCTTGAGTTCTACACTCCCTCGGAGTTGCAAAGCATCATTGCCCGTTCTGCAAAAATCCTTGGGATAGCCATCGATGAGGAAGGCGCCCTCGAGATCGCGCGCAGATCGCGCGGCACCCCAAGAATTGCCAACCGCCTCCTGCGCAGGGTCCGCGACTATGCGCAGGTTCGCGCCGACGGCAAGATATCCGCCGAGGTTGCCGACGCAGCCCTTAAAATGCTTGACGTTGACCAAAAGGGCTTCGACGCTATGGATCGCAAGATCCTCGGGGCCATTATCGACAAATACGACGGGGGCCCGGTTGGCATCGAAACCCTGGCCGCGTCGGTCTCGGAAGAAAGAGATACCCTCGAAGACGTCTACGAACCCTATCTCATCCAGGAAGGCTATATCACCAAAACTCCCCGAGGCCGCCTGGCCACCCGCCTTGCCTACGAACATCTCGGAGCGCCTTATAAAACCAGCAGCCGCCAGCTAAGATTCTAGCACTGAGAAGCCAATTGCGGGATAAGCGCAAAAAAGCCGTGTAGCCCTGTCCATGGTTAGAAAAAAGATAAAAACTTTACCGCCTCGCCTTCTCGGCCGATAGGTTTGCCTCCTGGCGATCCAATCACCAAACGACCTGCCCGCCGGCGCAACAATCCGCTCTGGTCCGGACTTGAAAACCTCTCGGCTGCGACACGCCGCAAGGTGAAACATTTATATTACGCCTGACTGTCCGACGAATCGTACAATATCGCTTTAAAAGGCCAGTTTAGCGCCCGGGTAATTTAGAGCTTTCCCTGTACCACTCTTTACCCCTTTGATTTTACGGCTTTAATTACATTGAACCCTCTCCGGCACACATATTGCTCTATTGGCCTCAGGGCAGAGAATTTTCCTTAAAGGAAAACAGGCTTATCTCCCACATTAGCCCTGCTGCCGCAAAAAAATTCGAGGGTTGCGTCCCCCCGCGGCCCTCGAATCACATCCACCCATTCCATGCGCCTCTCCTTGAAACCTTAATCCGAAACGGTTTGGGTGTGGCCCCAGCCGGTCACTCCCTGTGCTCCCCCCACTAACACCAGGCCCGCTTACCTGTTTTTAAACGTTCATTGTGTCTCATAAGCTTCCCCCGACATCTCCCGGTCGTAAAACAGCTCCCCGGATTCATTATCTTCTCGCGCCTCCTGGGAGATCTCATCGGATTCAACACCCGGCTCATTAATATCGATTCGGTCGACCACAGATAAAAACCCCAGGGAATCGGCAATCAACTCCAGAACCAGTTTGTGCTCGACCTCGCTTTCAAGTCTGCCCTCGAGCAGGACGACCCTCTTTTTGACTGAAATCTTCAGTTCCTCGGTCTCGATTCTGTCGTCGTTTTGCAGACGTTCATAGATCAGGCTGATTATCTGACGGTTGCTCAATCCGCCATACTCGGAGGAATTTTTACCCGGCAACTCCGGCTCGGGATTCTCCGGCAATCCAGCGTGCCTCTTTTCCAAATCGCGGGCGCACTCCACGCAAAGACGTGCCCAGGGGATGGCCTCCAGCCTCTTGGGTGCAATGTCGTCGCCACAGGACTCGCACACCCCGTAATCGCCCACTGACATTTTGATAAGCGCCAGATCGATCTGCTCGATTTCGGCTTTCCTACTCTCGTCGAGTTTGTCGTAAGGTTTTATAATACTTGCCTTCTGGGCTTCCTCTTCCAGTTCAATGGCCGGCTCCTCCAATTCCCGCCATGCGGCGGCAAGCCTTTCCACCCTTTCCAAAATGTTGTTGCGTCTATCAACCAAGATATTTTTAAGGAAAAGCACTTCTTCCTTGCTCATTTTCTAATCCTCCTTAACACGGCACCAAACAATGGCCACACACACGAGATAATATGTGATGTATAATAATCATTTCGGATTGCGCCGCAACAAATTGAAATAACAACATTCTCACTTTTTCGCCCAAAGGGGCTTCCCACGCATTCCCTCTTTTTTTTCTTTTCCTTGCAAACGGTTTCGACTTGACGTATCTATCTCAGCCGCGGGAAATAACGGTGCGCATTTTATCTTGATTATCCCTATGCGGGTCCCAAAAGGCGCCCGCCTGAATTTTCAAATAGCAGCAACAGGAAAGGAATGTATCATGTGTCGTTTTGGAACTATGCTGAGGGCAATGGGGCTTTCCATTTTTTTTGCAGGACTTTTGTGCCTGGGGCTATCTTCGTGTTCGCTTGTCCAAACGACCTGCCCGCCGCCTGCCATAACGAAGGTCCCCCCCCCGCCTGCGCCGCTTCCAAAAAACAACAACCCTTACACGACCGTGGACTTCAATGTGCCGCTATCCCAAATTTCCAATCCCACTATTTATGTGTTCAAAGCCAAACGCAGGGTTTTTCTTCTTCAAGGCAAAACGCTGGTTCGTGAATATCCTTGCGCGCTCGGCCCCCATCCAAAAGGCGACAAATACTTTCAAGGCGACGGAAGAACTCCTGAGGGAAAATTCCAAATCTGCTACAAAAACCCTTGCAGCCGTTATTATAAATCAATGGCAATAAGCTATCCGACGAAAAAAGATGCGAAGAACGCTTTGGCGCATCGAATTATATCCTTCAATCAATACTGCTCGATAAAACAAGCCGACGACGCCGATAGACTACCCCCGTCCAACACAGCCCTCGGAGGACAGGTGTTTATCCACGGCGGCGGCTGCCATCCGGACTGGACGCTGGGCTGCATAGCGGTCGACAATGCGGACATAGACGAATTATTCAAGGTTGCGCGGGTAGGCACGCCGGTCTATATAATGCCCTGAGAAACACTTGAAATATCAATGGCAAGCCGCAGCCGCAGCGAGTCATTCTCTCCTCCTATTGCAGTAAGCGATTAAATGACTATCACTTCTATAGGAAGGAGGTAACAATCCTATGGTGAAGCTAATTGCAATAAGTTTTTTTTCCGTTTTTTTATTTCTTTCGGGCTTTGCGGATGCCTCGCCTTGTAGATGCCCTCAACAGTGCGCGGTTTCCTGCACCGTCGAACAGAGAGTTTTCGCCAATCCGCACTCCGGATGGGTAATTATGCCCATTGCAAATCAGCCTATTTGCTGTTCGCCCGGGCTTTAAGGCCTTTTGAGGCGAGGTTTTCCCAAAGGCCCCGCCTCATTCTGTTTCCACTCCTCGCACCAGAACGCCAGCATCCTTTAATCCACGCATATACCGATGCGAACTTAAGTTTAAAGGCGGCCTTTTAACGCTCTTTGGCCACAGCACCAAACGGCGTTAATACCTGCCATTAATTTTCGCAAGATATTAGGTGTTGATTCCGCGTAAACTTTGGATTAGGAAATAGTAGTCCGTCATAGATGCTGCTGGAGTGAAAATGAGTCAAAATAATCCTGGGAAAGAAAAGAAGGGGGCCAAACACGCCCAAATCCGCAATGGGGTCGCGGCGCTTACGGCCCTGATACTCATGATGCTTTGGCTTTCCGGGGCCTTTGTAAGAAAGGTGGGACCCGAATCGGCAAGCTCTAAAGCGGCCTTGGGTCATATCACGCCTGCGTCGGCGACCTTCAGGGCGGAAAATAAAACGTATCCTCTGCTCATCGGCCAGGTGGGAACCATCCGTTCCAGGAGCGAAGCGCAGGTTTCCAGCCACATTATGGCTCAGATCGTTGACATCCGAGTCCAACCCGGCCAGTGGGTCCAGGGACCGGAGAACGGCCTGACACCCACCGTACTGGCAACGCTTGACAACCGGGCGATTCTGGCAAAGCTTGGGCAGGCCGAATCGCAAGTTACAGCCCTTGGGGATGCGGTCGGCGGGGCCAGGGCGAACCTGGAAAAGGCGCAGTCCGACGCCGATCGGTACCAAAACCTTTTGAAAAACGGCGCCGCGACCGCCCAGCGCGCTCAGTACGCCAGGGTCCAACGCGATGTGGCCGCAAAGGAGATGGCGCGGCTGGAGGCCCAGCAAAAACAGGCCGGGGAGGCTTTGAAGGAAGCCCGGGTAATGCTTAGTTACACGGTTGTAAAGGCTCCCTTTTCCGGACGCGTTGTAAAAAAAATATTAGATGTCGGGGACATGGCCTCGCCCGGTCAGCCCATTTTTTTCATCGACTCGCCCTCCCAGGCTGAAGTTCATGCGGTGGTTTCCGAGTCTCTTCTGCCCTATCTTAAGACAGGCCAGACGATCAAGGTAGTTATCGACGCTCTTAAGCGCAAAGTGGAAGGCCAAATAAGGGAAATCGTGCCTTCGGCCAATCCGTCCACCCGCACTGTGCTTATAAAAATCACCCTGCCCGCCTCCTCGGATCTCGTAAACGGGCTTTTCGCAAGAATATTTATTCCGTACGGCTCTTACACGGCCATCGTAATACCTGCCCGGGCGGTCCGCGAGGTTGGCGAATTGTACCTGGTAGACACCGTCGATTCCAAGGGGCGCATCGCAAGGAGGTTCATCCGGCCGGGACAGACCAGGGGTAAACTCGTCGAGGTCCTCTCGGGACTAAAAGCGGGCGAGGAGGTTTTAGTCCCGTGACTGAGGTCATGCAACACAAAGGAATGACGAGGATTGTCACCACGTTTCTGCAGGGAAACCTATCGGTGATCCTCATCCTGATAAGCCTTATCGTCGGCGCGGTGGCCATTGCCGTTACGCCTCGCGAGGAAGACCCGCAGATCGTTGTTCCGATCGCGGACATCATGGTCAATATGCCGGGAGCTTCGGCCAGACAGGTGGAGCGCCAGGTTGCAACGCCTCTTGAAAAGCTTCTCTACCAGATAGACGGCGTCGAATACGTCTATTCGACAAGCTACCCCTCTTATGCCGTCGTAACGGTGCGCTTCTACGTCGGAGAAGACCGGGAGCGCAGTTGGGTAAAACTCTACAACAAGATCAACTCCAATCTGGATTTGGTGCCGCCCGGAGTGACCGGTTGGGCCGTAAAGCCCGTTGAAATAGACGATGTCCCCATCATTAACCTCACCTTGTACAGCAAAATCTATAGCGACTACGTGCTCCACCGCCTTGCCGAGGAGCTCGAAATCAGGCTGCAGGCCGTTAAAAACGCCGGAAAAACTTATATAGTAGGTGGAAGGCGCAGGCAGGTGACCATCCATCTCTCCGCGCAGCGCATGGCTGGAAGAGGCATAGCAATCGACGCTGTCGAGCGGGCCATAAAAGGGGCAAACGGCTCCCTTCAGGCCGGCAGCCTCATCCAGGGCGACAATGTTATTGACTTTCACGCCGGCCGTTTTCTCATAACGGCAGATGAGGTAAAAAATCTCGTTGTCGGCGTCCAGAACATGAGTCCGGTTTTCCTGAAAGATGTGGCAAGGGTGGCCGACGGCCCCCAGGAACCGGACAACTATGTCAGGATTTCTTATGCCAAAAGGGCCTTTACCTATATGGACCCGGCAGCCCATGGAGGTAAGCGGCCCGCCGATATCAAGCCCGGCGTCGACTACCCGGCGGTAACCGTGGCTGTTGCCAAACGCAGGGGGACAAACGCTGTCTGGGTTTCCGAGGAGGTTAGAGCCGAAGCCAAAGCGTTTGCCGCCTCCGCGCTGCCAAAGGGCGTCTACCTTCGGGTTACCAGGGACTACGGGCAAACGGCCGATGCGAAGGTAAACGATCTTATGGAAGACCTTCTCGTTGCCATCGTCATTGTCGTGCTTCTGCTTGCCTACACCCTTGGCTGGAGGGAAGGCATCATCATTGCCCTCGCGGTTCCGGTCACCTTCAGCATTACCCTTATCATCAACCTTCTTTTCCATTACACGATTAACCGCGTGACTCTGTTTGCGCTCATCCTTGCCCTCGGCCTGGTCGTAGACGACCCCATAGTGGACGTTGAAAACATTCATCGTCATTTCGCGATGAGAAATGAAAGCCCCTTCGACGCCATTGTAAGCGCGGTAAACGAAGTGCGGCCGCCCATCATCCTTGCCACCCTGGCCGTTATAATCTCTTTTGTGCCGATGTTTTTCATAACTGGAATGATGGGCCCCTATATGGCGCCCATGGCCCTTAACGTTCCGGTAGCGATGCTTTCGAGCCTTCTGGTCGCCTTTACCATAACGCCCTGGCTGTCTTTACACATGCTCAAGGGAAGCTACGAACATCCCGTGGAAAAACCCTACAGCATGGAAGACGACCGATTTTTCAAAATCTACAGCCGTGTCCTCAACCCCATGTTCAAAAGCTCCAAGCTTCGAAAGGGGCTCCTCGGCCTGATCGCTGTCCTCATGGCCTTCGCTGTATTGCTTGTGGTAACCGGCAGGGTCCCGCTCAAGATGCTCCCCTTCGACAACAAAAACGAGCTCGATATTGTTATCGACATGCCCGAGGGGACGACTCTCGAGACCACCCAGGCCACCGCAGCCGATATTAGCCGCTATCTCCTGGGCCTCCCCGAGACCACCGACGTCACAAGTTATTCGGGCACGGCAAGCCCGATGGATTTTAACGGCCTGGTTCGCCACTATTATCTGAGGCAGGGCCCCCGCTATGCGGACGTGAGGGTAAACTTCATAGATAAGGAGTACAGAGAACAGCAAAGCCATGCCATAGCGCTTCGGATAAGAAACGGTCTTACGGCCATAGCCCGACGCGACGGCGCGAGGATAGAAATAGTTGAAAACCCTCCGGGACCTCCCGTTCTGGACACCCTGGTCGCCGAAGTCTACGGAGGCATCGGCCAACCCTACAGCCAACTGGTTAATAAGGCAAAAATCGTCCGGTCCATAATGGCAAAGACCCCCGGCGTGGTCGATATTGACGATTTCATCGTGGCTCCCCAGAAAAAGGTCATTTTCAAGATAGACAGGCTAAAGGCGGCCCTGAGCGGCATCTCCGAGCAACAAATCGCCCAGGCCCTTCAAGGCTCGATCATGGGGGCCGATCCCAGCGCTCTCATGATCGCCAACGAGGTCCGCCCCGTAGATATCGAGCTTCGCCTGCCAAGACAGGAGCGAGCCCTTAAGGCCCAACTCAGGCAAATCATGATCACAGGGATAAACGGGCAGCAAGTGTTTTTGGCAGACCTTGGAACTTTTGAAAATACGACCATCGACCAGCCCATTTACCACAAAAACTTAAAACCCGTGGTCTACGTCTTCGGCGATACCGCGGGGCTTCCTCCCCCAAACGCTGTTCTCGATCTGGAAAGCAAAATCGAACATGTCCGGGCTCTAAAAGACGTAAACGTCCTCTGGTCGGGCGAAGGGGAGTGGCACGTCACGATTCATGTTTTCCGCGACCTGGGGATTGCCTTTGGAATCGCTGTGCTTGGCATCTACATCCTGCTGCTCTACCAGACCCAGAGCTACCTTCTGCCGGCTATCCAGCTGATAGCCCTACCCCTTTCGGTTATAGGGATTTTACCCGGATTCTGGCTGCTAAACCTTTTGACCGCTCATCCCGTTGGCGGATGGCAAAACCCGGTCTTTTTCACTGCCACGGCAATGATTGGGATGATCGCGCTTTCGGGCATCGCCACACGAAACGCTATTCTTCTCATCGAGTTCGTCGAGGAGCGCAAAAAGGAAGGAAAACCCCTGAGAAGATCTCTCATCGAAGCCGGGGCGCTAAGAACGAGACCGATATTTCTCACCTCGCTTGCCGCAATGCTTGCCGCGTGGCCCATAAGTCTTGACCCGGTCTTTTCCGGCCTTGCCTGGGCCTTGATATTCGGTATAGCGGTTTCGACTTTTTTTACCCTCATCGTAGTACCTGTTGTCTATTTCATGGCCTACGGAGAGGTTGACTCCGAAGAGCAAAAGGACCAGCAGTAAATGAAAGACTCGCCCTCTACCGGACCTCACCTGTTTTCCATGGACGCCTGGATCGCTCTGGCACCTTTTGAAAAAATGTTAAACATGGTGATACTCGAAGCTGCCCAGGGGCATGCAAGGCTTAACATGCCATTTTTATTCGATTTTGCCCAAGGGGCCGGTCTTCTGCACGGGGGAGTCCTGGTGAGCCTGGCAGACACCTCGGTTGCGATAGCAATAAAAACCTTGCTTCCGCCCCTGTCTCATTTTGCGACCATATCCCTTGAATCTAAATTCCTTCTTCCCGTAAAAAAAGGCATTGTTACCGCCGAGGCGGACATAGTTGAAAGAAACGGCAGGATATTTAAAGGCCTTTCGACTATCCGCGACGATGATAATAAAGCTGTGATGGAGTTTGCCTCCGTTTTCAAGGTTGCAAGAAGCGTTGATCTTGGGACCATCGAAGACCTCTTTGTTTTACGCGGTGAAAACGAATCATTATAAGGCCTGAACAGGACTTAACGACCGGCAGATAAACTTTTCCCCGCTAAGAGGCCGCTTTGGCTCTTTAGACATATTCTTTTGCCGCCTCCCTTGGCTCCCCTATTGCCTGGACTTACTAGTTTCTTGTTTTATGTTCGCATTCCTACTAGAATTAGCGAGGTTGCTACGTGAGGATTGGACGTGAAACATCAAACGGGCGCAAGGAAAAAAACCTGCTACTATAAGACTCTGGGCATATCGGTTCGGGCTACCCAGCAGGAGATCCGCAGCGCTTTTCGCTATCTTGCAATGAAGCTCCATCCCGATCGCAATCCGGGCAACCCCTTGACCGCGGAGCGTTTTCGGGAAGTGCGAAAAGCCTATGAAACGCTAAAAGATCCTGCTGCGAAGTCCAGATACGACAGGCTTAACGGCTACACTAAGTTAAAGGAAAAATTTTCCGATTCCTCCTGGACCGACATGCACTGCGAGGGGGGCGAGGCCCTCTCCTTCGATGAAATATTTCAGAACCTGTTCGGCATAGGCAACAGGCATACGAGAACCACACAGGGCAGCGACTTGAGATTTGACTTACAGATCGCCAGGAGCGCGCTCAATAATGGGGGCTTTCACGAAGAGATCAACTACGTAAAAATGGTCTTCTGCCAATGCCGTAACGGCTCGGAGCGTTTGGGATGTCGCCTGTGCGGCGGAATTGGTGAAATCGAGCAGGCGTGTTCTTTGCGGGTGTGGATCCCGGCAGGGATTGCCGGCGGAACAAGAATCAGGGTTGCCGGAGCCGGGGATGCGGTAGTTCCCTCCGTAGCCCCCGGGGATTTGATATTGTCTGTAGGGATCATAGAGGGGTATTGAGGCTATATACTATGTGCGCACATGAACTGACCCATATAGACGAGGCGGGGCGTCTTCGGATGGTCGATATAAGCGGTAAGGAGCCCACGTGGCGGGAAGCCCGGGCTGAGGCTTACCTCACCCTTGCCCCCGATACGCTCAGGCGCATTTGCTGCGGAGATATCCGCAAAGGCAATGTTTTCGAGGCCGCAAGACTTGCCGGCATTATGGCGGCAAAAAAGACCTGGGAGCTTATTCCCCTTTGCCACCAAATCCCCTTGAGCGCTATTGAGCTGGATTTTTTCCCCGATCCGCTAAAAAGCGAAATCAGGATAACTTCGCTGGCTAAAACCAATGACCGTACGGGGGTTGAGATGGAGGCGCTGGTTGCCGTCACTACAGCGGCCCTTACCGTCTACGACATGTGCAAGGCTATCGACCGGGCTATGACAATCCAGCAGGCCCGCCTGACTTTCAAAACCGGCGGCAAGAGCGGTGTATTTGAACAAAAATAGGCCATGAGAGAATGTTTTTCAAAAAATGCGCCGTTTGGGGATGGTTTTTCTTTACAGCGTATAGGGATAGTGTTAGTAAAGAGTTTTTTTAAGTTTTGCTATGGAGCTTCACTATGGATAAAGAAACTCAGGCGTATTTCAAGGAAGTCCTTCTCAAAAGGTTGGACGAACTTTATTCAGAAGCGGAAAAGACCGTGGCCGGCATGAACGATAGTGAGGAGAATTTCCCCGACCCCACCGATCGGGCCACCCTTGAATCCGACAGAAACTTCGTGCTGCGCATCCGCGATCGTGAACGAAAGCTGATCTCAAAGATACGCGAAGCGCTGCAGAGAATCGAGGAGGGAAATTTCGGCCAGTGCGAAGAATGCGGCGACGACATAGGTTTTGAGCGGCTTAGCGCCAGGCCTGTAACTACCTTGTGCATTGAGTGCAAACGCAAGCAGGAAGCCGGAGAACGAGCCAGAGGAACCTAGGCGGGCCGAGCGCGGGGCGGCGCCCCTTAGAGCCCGCCTTCGATATGCATTACATCGCCTGCCCAGACATGTTCTCGCGCTCCATCCTCGCGCAGCAAAAGGAGGGCTCCCTCGGCCGAGATCCCGATCGCCTTTCCAACGATTTGACGGTTTCCGTACACAACCGTAATGGTCTTGCCCAGCATCTCCGAGTATTGTTCGATTTCGGGCAACAGGGCGGGCAGTCCTCCCTGGAGAAAACGTTCATATTCCTGCTCGAAGCGGGCAAGAAACTCCAGGAGCACTTTCTGTCTCTTGACGACCTGCCCGGTTTCGATGGCGATCGAAGTGGCCGGATACCTGAAGGGCCCGTCCATCTCCTCTCTGCCGTGATTGACATTTATTCCTATCCCAACGACTATGAAGCGTGAGAAATCCTGGTCAGACTGTGTTTCAGTCAAAATCCCGGCGACCTTGCGTCCCTGTATCAATACATCGTTTGGCCACTTAATGGAGGCGCAAATCCCGAACGCTTCCCTTAGCATTTTTACCATTGCCAAAGAACCGATAAATGATGTTTGAGGAGCGACCCTGGTCGGAAGAAGGTCTCTTAAAAGCATGGAAAGATAAATCCCACGATTGGGCAAAGACATCCATTCGCGTTTTAGCCGCCCCCTCCCCTTTGTCTGTTGCTCTGCCACGACCACGGCGCCATGGGGGGCGCCCTCCGCGGCCAGTATCAAAGCGTAGTCGTTTGTCGATCCAATCGATGTCAGGTAATGGTAGGAATGGGCAAGCCACTTTGTGCCAAGATTGGGAACAATTTCGCGATCGCTCAGGGAGTCGGGAATAGCCATGAGCATGTAACCAAGTCCCGGGCGGCTTTGAACCTCGTAGCCCATCTGTTTTAGCCTGTTGATATGTTTCCAGACCCCGGGCCTGCTGATGCCGATTTTTTCAGCCAGGGCCGCGCCCGATACGAAACTGCCCGTATGATCCCTCAGCAGTTTAAGAATTTCCAAATGGTTGGCTTTTGACGAACTCACCGGCCTTGTCCCCTTTAACCTTTAAGCCGCATCGGCAAACCGGCGACTATAAAAAAAACCGAGGTGCAAACCGCGGCAAGCCTTTGGTTGGTAAATCCGCAAAGATCGCGGAACCTGCGGGCAAGAGGGTTTTCCGGAACGATTCCAGCCCCTGTTTCGTTGGAGACGATCACAAGCGGATAATCAACAAACCCTATGGTCTTGCATAAACGCTCGACGCTTGCTTCGATCCCGCTTGAGTCCGCGCACAACTTATTGCTCAGCCAAAGCGTTATGCAATCGACAAGCACCGGTTTTTGCAACCCGATAAACTGCTCAAGGACCTCGCAGAGATTTAGCGGCGCTTCAACGGTCTCCCACGCCCCCTTGCGGCGTTCCCTGTGCAGTTGTATTCTCAGCTTCATTTCCTCGTCAAGGGCCTGGGCTGTTGCAACATAGACATAGGGAGGGTGGAAACCGGAAATGACCGATTCCGCCCAGGAGCTTTTCCCGCTCCTTGCCCCTCCAAGGACCAGCAGAGGCGTACTTACATCCGAGTCCTGCGCCTGCATCAATTGGGTTCCTTCGAGGTCACATATTTTGACAGATGTTCCGAGATGAGCCTGTCGACCATGTGAGGCAGAGGTTCTCTAAGGGCTCCCACCACCGAAATTGGTTCCTGTGTCAAGGGCAGGATCAACTTGACCGCTTTTGCTTCACCGATCGCGCACACCATGCCGGGGGTCATTTCCCCCATCATGGCATTGGCAAGCAGGATGGCGATAGTACCGATTACCACCTCCACCTGGGCAACACTGTGTCTGATCGCGTTTTCGCCCGTGGCCCCACGGTTTGCACCGGCTTTCATCATCTGAGCCGTAGCGATGGCATTGGTTCCAAGCGCCCATAGTTCAGCGTGTTCTCCGAAAACTTCCTTTATCTTCTTGATTATCGTGGTACCGATTCCACCACCCTGACCGTCGATTACTGCAATGCGGATCACGAAGCCTCCATGCGCGAAAGGAAAAAACGTCGGTTCACAAAGCGATACCCCAGACACTAAAAAACTCATGATATCGGAGCGGTTTTCCTGCTTCTGTTCCAGAAAGATTCCGCACGATATTTAGTGGATACTACTTCTTTCCACCTTCTATTTCAATCGCACCTGCGGAAATTTAAAATTATAAGTGCTCAGCGCTTCAAAGCAGGCTAAACCTTTGTGAAGGGCTATGACGGTCTCAGGGGTGGGCAAAAGCGAAAGCGTTGCCCGCCAACAATTTATGGGCACCGTATCTGTCTGGTAATTAATGAGGGTCTTACCAACAGGGTTTCTAAGGCTTTTTTAGACCCGTTAAAACACCACCGTGGGTGAGGCAAATAAGAGATTGCATCACCCACGGCGTTCACGCAGCTTGTAGCCTTCCTTTTAGCCTTGCCGGCCTCCTTTAATGAATCGAAACTTCACCTCCGATGCTAATAAACTTTCGTGCACCGGCAGTGGAATCCTTTTGGTCATAATAGAACCACTCTCCCTCAGTTGCACTGTAGACCCAGGGGAAAGAGGAACTACTGGCCCACCACCAACCACCCTGACCGTCCCATTGAGGATCATAAAACCAGATGCTGTCCGTAGAGGTTCCGTCTGGATAAAGCCAGCCAAGGGTCGTTTCGTATATCCAGGCGGAAGAGGAGGAGTAAAATGAGCCAAACGGACTCAAATAGTGCCAACCTGTTGCTGTTGGATAGTTATAGGCATTTTGCCAAAGCTCGTTTTTAGCCGAACAGCTTGCGGTCGTCCCCCCATTGGTCCCCGCGCAGCTCCAACTCCAAGGCCAGGTGGCTGAAACTGCCGAGGCCGTGCCGCTGCCGCACAGGTTGGATGTCGGAGCCGAGTTAAACGCCCCCCCGTTGCTGCTTCCGCACGTACCGTCCACAGCCGACGGATCGGCCGAACAATTTGCCGTCTTTCCGCCATTTGTACCCGCGCAGCTCCAACTCCACGGCCCCGAACCCGAAACTGTAGATGCCGTGCCGCTGGTGCAGAGGTTGGATGTGGGAGCCGAGGTAAACGTTCCTCCGTTGCTGCTTCCACACGTGCCGTCTACAGTCGGCGGATCGGCCGAACAGCTTGCTGTCGTTCCCCCATTGGTCCCCACACAGCTCCAACTCCAAGGCCCTGTGCCCGAAACTGACGAGGCCGCGCCGCTGCCGCAAAGGTTGGATGTCGGTGCCGAGGTAAACGTTCCCCCGTTGCTGCTTCCACATGTGCCGTTTATAGCCTGGGGATTGGCCGAACAACTCGCGGTGGTTCCGCCATAGGTGCCGGTGCAACTCCAGGTCCAGGGCCCCGTGCCCAAAACTGCCGAGGCCGTGCCGCTACCGCAAAGACCCAATGTGGGAGCCGATGGGAATGCTCCTCCGTTGCTGCTTCCGCACGTTCCGTTAACAGCCGGCGGATTGGCCGAACAATTCGCGCTCGTTCCGCCATAGGTGCCGGTGCAGCTCCAGGTCCACGGGCCAGTTCCCGCAACCGAGGATGCCGTGCCGCTGCCGCAAAGACCCGTTGTCGGAACCGATGAGAATGCTCCGCCGTTGCTGCTTCCACACGTTCCGTTAACAGCCGGCGGATCGGCCGAACATCTCGCGCTCGTGCCGCCAAAGAGTCCCGAACAGGTCCAACTCCACGGCCCCGTGCCGGTTACCGTTGAGGCCATGCCGGTACTGCATAAATTAGAAGTGGGAGGCGAAGAAAATGATCCGCCATTGCTCGATCCGCACACGCCGTTTTCGGCGGGCGGATTGGCCAAACAGCTTGCCGTCGTCCCCCCGTGTTCTCCCGCGCAGCTCCAGGTCCACGGTCCCGCGCCGCTAACGGCCGAAGGTGCGCCGTTGATGCAAAGACCCGTTGTGGGAGCCGATGAAGTAACTTTTCCGCTGCTGCTTCCGCACGCGCCGTTTAGGACTTGATATATTCCCCTAATTCTATAATTGGCGGTATCTGCCATGTAGATATCGCCCGCTATATCCACGGCCACGCCCTGGGGCAGGTTTAACTGGGCAAGGATCGCCGGGCCGCCGTCGCCCGCGTATCCTTGCGTCCCGTTGCCCGCAATCGTTCTGACATTACCGCTTGTTGCGTCCACCTTCCTGATGCGGCTGTTTTGGGTATCCGCAACGTAGATGTTTTGAGAGGCGTCAACGGCTACACTCACAGGCTGGTTTAACTCAGCCGAGGTAGCAGGCCCCCCGTCGCCTGAATATCCTGCGGTTCCGGTGCCGGCAACCGTAGTGATATCTCCCGACGGATCCACCTTCCTGATGCGTTCGTTTGCAGTATCGGCTATGTAGATATTGTCCAAATAGTCTACCGTTACGCCGCCGGGCTGGGACAGTTGGGCCGAGGTTGCCGCCCCTCCGTCGCCTGAATATCCTGCGGTTCCGTTACCGGCAACCGTGCTGATAATACCCGAAGTTGCGTTTACCTCCCTTATGCAGTTATTGGAACTGTCCGCTATGTAGAGGTTGCCGGAGGTGTCCACGGCCACGCCCAAGGGACTGTTTAATTGCGCGGAGACCGCGGCCGCCCCGTCGCCTGAATACCCTGGAGCACCGCTGCCCGCAACCGTAATGATCATACGCGGCGTAGTTGCGCTTACCTCCCTTATGCGGTTATTGGAAGTATCCGCTATATAGAGGTTTCCCGACAAGTCCACCGCAACGCCTGCGGGATTGTTTAACTGTGCCGAGAGCGCAGACCCGCCGTCGCCTGAATACCCCCCCGTACCATTACCCGCAACCGTAGTGATGATACCCGTTGAGGCGTCCACCTTCCTTATCCGGTTGTTTAAGCTATCGGCTATATAAATATTGCCCGACATATCAGCCCCGACACCCCCTGGCAGGTTTAGCTGCGCAGAGGTTGCGACCCCCGAGTCGCCCGAATACCCTTTCGTTCCCGTTCCCGCCATCGTTGAGATAATGCCCCCCAGTGAGAGGGTAGCCGTAAGGCTGATCGGGTTTGACGGAGTACCGGCGCCTAAGGAGCCGTCGAGGTTTCCTAAAAAACCCATCTGGGAGTAATTGGAATAAGATGTAACAATGCCTGGCGGAGAATTCTGACCTCCAATCGAGGAAACGCCTGAAATCGCAACCACCATCTGGTAGAAGTCTCCGCTCACCAGGTTTAGCGCGGCTAGTTGCGAAGAACTCATAAGGCTCGAAAGGCTAAATGTTTGCGAGTCCAAAAGAGTTGTGGTGTTCCTGCCTGAATCGGTTTGGAATATCTGGACTTGTCCGGTCAACTGGGTCGGTACGGCGTAGATACTCCCCGAGGTAAGGTTGGAGAAAACAGAACCCAGCGCGGAAGCCGATATGGTATAGAGTCCGGTCGAACTGACCGTAAAACCTCTGGCGATGTAGGAGATCACGTTTTGCCCAGCGCCTAACACCCCTGTCTGGTTATCGAGTGCAAGCGTGTTGTCCGCGTATGCATTTACGGTTGCCCCGCCCGTATCCGCCACCGCGTTCTGTGAGGCGCTG
>JBMFHI010000023.1:0-39892 GCA_049976905.1 Syntrophobacteraceae bacterium
CAGGACGTTTCGCTGGGAGCCGAAAACAAAATGGGCGAGCGAAGGCGAACCTGGGCCGGGTGCCACATAAACGGCTTTACCGATATAGCCGGCGGCTACGGGTATCGCCAACAAAAGGGCGACCGGATGCGGTTTAAAGCGATGCATAAAATCTATGATTATTACCTCCGATTTGGAAAGCACCAGTGCGTGGGATGTGGAAGATGCGATGACGTCTGCCCGCAATACATCTCTTTTGCCAGGTGCATCAATACATTGTCCGAGGTTACCGCGGAGCGCTAAGACAAATGAAAAACCCTTTTTTGCCCGAGAAAATCAAAATCCTCGAGGTTATCCCCGAAACAGCTATCGATTACACGTATGTGCTCGCCCTGGATAAGGACGTAAAGCCAGGCCAGTTTTTCCAGCTTTCGGTCCCGGGGGCCGGAGAGGCGCCGATTTCGGTAAGCGATTTTGAAGACGGCAGGCTTTCCGTGACCATTAGAAAAGTCGGCAGGTTGACCAACTCGCTTTTCGCCCTGGGGCCAGGCGACTTTCTTTTCGCCCGAGGTCCTTACGGAAACGGGTTCGACTACCGCGACTATTTGGGAGCCGATCTTAAAGTCATAGCCGGCGGTACGGGGCTTGCCCCGGTGAAAAAAGTCATAAAGACCTTTATCGGAAGCGACAGGGTGTCAAGCCTCGAGGTGCTTTTGGGATTTAAGACCCCCGAAGACATTCTCTTTAGAGACGAGGTTCGGGCCTGGGTGAAATCGGGGGTGGCAACCCTTACGGTGGATAAGGGCGACGATAACTGGGAGGGCAATACGGGCCTGATTACCGGTTATTTGAAAAACTTCGATTGGAGTGATCGCGCACAGTGCAAATGCATTGTCGTTGGTCCGCCCATAATGATCAAGTTCGTAACGGCCGAACTTTTGCTCCTGGGGGTTTGCGTGGACAATATCTGGGTGTCCCTGGAGCGTAAAATGAGCTGCGGTATAGGAAAATGCGGTCATTGCAAGATCGGTGATACCTACGTCTGTCTTGAAGGCCCGGTGTTCAAATTCTCCAGGGCCGGGAGGCTGCTCGACTGATGAGTGTAGACACGAGAAAAGTAATAAAAAACGCGTACCGTATAACCAGGCGAAGAGGCAAGACGGCCCTGCGCATCCGGGTTCCGGGCGGACATATTGAGACCCGATTCTTTGCCCTGATCGACCAAATCGCCTCCCAATACGGCGACGGCACCGCCCATATCACCACGCGGCAGGGCTTTGAACTGCCCGGCATCGACTTTGAGCGGATCCCGGAAATAAACAAACTTATCCGGCCCTTAATTGAATCCCTGGGGCTTAGCGTTGAGGCAGGCGATAGTGGGTATCCGGCCGCAGGCACCCGCAATATCTGCGCGTGTATCGGCAACCGGGTCTGTACGTTTGCCAACGACGATACGACCGCGCTGGCCCAGGAAATCGAAAGGCTGGTCTATCCCAACAACCTCCATTTCAAGATCGCTGTAACCGGGTGCCCCAACGACTGTATAAAGGCCGTTATGAACGATTTCGGCATTATCTGCACAGTTGAGCCCGTCTACGACCAGTCGCGCTGCATAAGCTGCGGGGCCTGTGTGGATAACTGCGCAAAAGCCGTGACCGGAGCCCTCTCGATGACGGACTTCTCGGTTGTAAGAAACCGGGACATCTGCATCGGGTGCGGAGAGTGCATCCGCAAATGCCCGACCGGGGCGATGAAACGGTCTTCGGCCAAATCGTACCGGCTGGTGGTAATGGGCAGAACGGGCAGGAAAAACCCGAGGATTGCCCAAACCTTCATCAAGTGGGCCGATAAAGAGGCGATCCTTGCAATCCTGCGAAACGCATACGGTTTTGTCGAGCGTCACATAGACCGAACCCTCGATAAGGAGCATGTCGGCTACATTGTCGACCGCACCGGCTACCTGGTTTTTCGGGAGGAAGTACTAAAGGACGTAAAGTTAAGCGATAAGGCCATCGTGGCCCAGCATATCGACTGGGGCGGATACCGGTATACGAGCGATGCCGGTTTTCGCTAATCCAACCAGTTAAAAAATTATAAAAGGCTTCCTTCCCATCGCCTTGCCGGGGAAGGAAGCCCCACTCTTGCCGTGGGCAACTCTTGCCCCCTTTCTATGCGGGTAAATTTCTCCCTGTCCTACCTGGGACAACAAGCCGTGGGCCAGTGCCAGTTGCAGGGACTAAGCCAGCTAAAATCAGGCCAGCAACAACAACTGGCGGGCTGCGGCGGGGGAGGCGGCGCAGCAGGGGCTTCAACGGCCGCCGGCACTGCTTCACTCGCCGAGGCGCATGCCAAGGAGGGAAAGTGCCAGTTACAGGGACTAAGCCAGCTTAAATCAAGACTGCAACAGCTTGTCGACACCGGGGCGGGCGGGGGTGGCGCCGGGGCCTCCACAGCCGCGGGTACCGCCGGCGCGCATGCGCACGATGACAAGTTCCAGTTGCAGGGATTTAGCCAGCTTAAGTCAAGACCGCAGCCGCAACCTGGCTGGGCCTGGGCGCTCAAAAAAGCGCCGCTTACGAGAACCAGCAAACACGCGATCACCACAACCAGGACTTTTCTCATTTTTATCTCTCCTTTCCGGCCCGCCGCTTAGCCCTGACGGGATGCACAAAATAAGCTGCAGGCTGGGTTCAACGGCCGAGCATCGGGTAAAACCGGGTACCTCAGGGCGGCGCCGGTGTCCGCGGTTTCCCGGTATTTTCCTCTCCGACCTTTCTTTTCCAACTCTTTCCTGAGCCCTCCTGCCTATCCGTCCTCCTTTCCGGCCCGGGATTTGCGGGACTGGGTTTTGCGGCCGCTCCACGCAAGGCGCGGCCTAAAGCCCACCGAAAAGATACGGCCTTTGGCGTAGATTTAATAGTGAGTGCATCGCCTTATTTGGGCAGGATATTTGACATTATTCAGGAGATGAAAATTACGCAGAAGAGTTTGAGAGCGAGTAGGGAATCCAAATGGAAATTCCCTACTGTGCCCTTTAACTCCTATAGGAAGCATTTATCTTTATGTAGTCAAAGGAAAGATCGCAGGTCCAGGCCGTAAAACTACTGCTGCCCGCGCCAAGATCGAGACGCAACCGAATTTGTTTTTGGGCAAATATTCGGGAGGCCTCCTCTTCGACTTGTTTTCCAGAAACCGGAACGCTGTTTCGAAATACGCAAAGGTCTTCGAAAAAAAGGCTTACCTGCTGGGCGTTAAGAGGCGCACCCGCCCTTCCGGCCGCGGCCACTATTCTTCCCCAGTTTGCGTCCTGGCCAAAAAAAGCGGTCTTTACCAGGGGGGAATTCGCAATGGTAAAGGCGATCTGCCGTGCGCTTTCGCGGTTCTCAGCCCCGCTTACCTCGATTTCGATCAGCTTCGTTGCCCCTTCGGCGTCCATTACGATCTGGATCGCCAGATCGCGCAAAACCGATACGAGGGCGGCTCCGAAAGCAAGGCTTTCAACGCTTCGAGTATCGGTTATGAGCCGATTGGAGGCCGCACCGCCTGCTAGCACGATCAGCGAATCATTGGTGCTCGTATCTCCGTCAACCGTTATACGATTAAAGGACTCATCGGCCCCCACGCGTGTCCAGTAGCTCAGCACTTCGGGGGACAGGGCCGCGTCGGTGGCCGCAAAGACAAGCAGGGTGGCCATGTCGGGGGCTATCATTCCCGAACCCTTTGCTATACCGCCTATCGTGACCTTCTTGCCTTCTTCCACTTCGACCTGGAGGCTTGCCATCTTCTCGACGGTGTCGGTGGTCATGATGGCCCTGGCGGCGTCCTGCCATCCGTTTGGGCTAAGCGAGCCGGCAAGCTCGGGCATGCAGCGCGCTACAGGCCCGACGTCCAACTGCTGTCCGATAACGCCGGTCGAACACACGAGCACCGACTCGGCGGGACACCCAAGGGCCTTGGAGGCCAGTTGCGCCATCTCAGCCGCCCTGGCTTTTCCTTCTTCGCCCGTGCACGCGTTGGCGATTCCGGCATTGGCAAGGATAGCCCGGGCCTTGCCGGCTTGAAGCCTCTGCCTGCAAAGCTCCACCGGAGCCGCGCAAAACCGGTTGCGCGTAAAGACGCCCGCGGCGGGGCAGCCGTCCGGCTCCAGAGTGCAAATCAGCGCAAGATCCGGCCTGCCCTTATAGCGCATGCCCGATTGAGCCGCTCCCGCGACAAATCCCCCAATCTCAAAGGCACCTCTATTTACCATGGCATTTCTTGTACTTTTTTCCGCTTCCGCAGGGACATGGGTCATTTCTGCCAACCTTTGCATTTTTCCTGACAGCCTGTTGTTTGGCGGGTTCTTCGGGAGGGCCGAAAAACATGGGCTGGTCTTCCTGCTCCGCTCTCATCTCCTGGAGCTGCTCCTCTCGTTGGATCTGTACATGATAGAGCTGCTGGAGCGTTTCATCCTTTATACGTTCGATCATCTCCTTAAACATCTGATGGCCTTCCCGCTTGTAGGCCACCACCGGGTCCTGCTGACCGTAGCCGCGAAGCCCGATGCCCTCCTTGAGGTAGTCCATATTCAGCAGGTGATCTTTCCAAAGCGTATCCACGGTTCGAAGCAGAAAAAAATTCTCGATGTCGCGCATGACCGGCTCGCCGAATGCCTGCTCCCTTTCGTCGTAGCGCTTCTCGACGATTTCAAGCAGGTATTGCCTCAGTTCCTCGGGGTTCATATCCCCTAAAGTCTCGGTGGAAAGATCGGGCTGAACGCCGAAAATGCGGATCATCTCATTTTTGATCGCATCCAGGTTCCAGTCTTCCGCGTAAGTTCTCTCTGCCGTGTTGCTCTCGACGATGGAGTCGAGGCAGTCTTCTATCATGTCGAAAATCTCGGGCCTGAGATTTTCGCCCTGGAGCGCTTCACGTCTTTGACGGTAAATTATCTCGCGCTGCTGGTTCATAACATCGTCAAATTCGATGATGTTTTTACGGATGCTGAAGTTGTGATCTTCCACACGGCTTTGCGCATTTTCAATCGCCTTGCTGATAATGCCGTGTTCGATTGGCTCGTCTTCAGCCATGCCTATGCGCTGCATGAGACCCGAAAGACGGTCGGCCGCAAAAATGCGCATCAGGTCGTCTTCAAGCGAGAGGTAAAACCGTGAAGACCCAGGGTCGCCCTGGCGACCGGCACGGCCTCTAAGCTGGTTGTCTATGCGCCTGGACTCGTGGCGCTCCGTGCCTATGATATGCAGTCCCCCCAGTTCCACAACCCCGGGTCCAAGTACGATGTCAGTACCTCGGCCCGCCATGTTGGTCGATATTGTCACCGAACCGGGCTGACCCGCCTGGGCCACGATTTCGGCCTCCTTTTCGTGCTGCTTGGCGTTTAGCACCTGGTGCGGAACTCCGGAGCGCTTAAGCATTTCGCTTAACTTCTCCGACTTGCTGATGCTGATCGTTCCAACCAAAACCGGCCTCTTTATTTCGTAGAGTTCCTTTATTTCCCTGGCTACGGCCTTGAACTTCTCTGCTTCCGTACGGTAGATGCAATCGGGGTTGTCCTTTCGGATCATCTTCATGTGTGTGGGCACCACAACGACGTCCAACTTGTAAATCTTTGCAAATTCGGCCGCTTCGGTCTCGGCGGTTCCGGTCATGCCCGCAAGCTTGCCGTACATGCGGAAGTAGTTCTGGAAGGTAATGGAAGCAAGGGTCTGGTTTTCATTTTCGACCTTGACGCCCTCCTTGGCCTCGAGCGCCTGATGAAGTCCCTCGGAGTAGCGCCTGCCGGGCATAAGGCGTCCCGTGAACTCGTCAACGATCACTACCTCGCCGTCCTTTACGATGTAGTCGACGTCGCGTTTGAAAAGAACATGGGCTTTCAGGGCCTGCTGCACATGATGGTTTATGGTCATGTTTGCCGGATCGTAGAGGTTATCGACCCCCAGGAGCTTTTCCACCCTCGCGACGCCTTCTTCGGTAAGAGAGACCGTGCGGCTTTTTTCTTCCTTGGTGTAGTGCTCCTCTTCGCGAAGAGGGGGAATGATCCGGTTTACCCGGTAGTAGAGCTCTGTGGATTTTTCCGCGGGCCCCGATATGATGAGCGGCGTTCTGGCTTCATCGATCAATATGGAGTCCACTTCGTCTACGATGGCGTAGTTTAGCTCTCGCTGAACAAGGTCCTCTTTTCGAAACTTCATGTTGTCGCGCAGATAATCGAACCCGAACTCATTGTTGGTCCCATAGGTTATGTCGGCGCTGTAGGCTTGCTGCCTTTCGCTGTCATCGAGGCCGTGAACTATGCAGCCCACCGTTAGTCCGAGAAACCTATAGAGCTTTCCCATCCACTCGCTGTCGCGTTTGGCAAGGTAGTCGTTTACCGTTACCAGGTGAACCCCCTTGCCGCTAAGAGCATTTAAATAGACGGGCAGGGTGGCTACAAGGGTCTTGCCCTCACCGGTTTTCATTTCGGCGATTTTGCCCTGGTGAAGAACAATGCCTCCCATCAACTGAACGTCGAACGGACGCATGCCAAGGGCGCGCACTGAACCCTCCCGTGCAACCGCGAAGGCTTCCGGGAGCAGATCGTCTAGCTCCTCTCCCTTTTCGAGCCTCTGCCTGAACTCGGTGCTCTTGCCCCTCAGCTGTTCGTCAGTTAACTTCTTCATCTCCGGCTCAAAGTCGTTAATTTCCCTAACGATGGGCTCAAGCTTTTTGAGGGTGCGTTCGTTTTGGCTTCCAAATATTTTTTTTAAAACTTCAAGTATTTCCATTTAAAAATCCCCTTTCCGGAACGGAAACGGCGACAGAATAGGAAATCAAAAAGGAAAGGCACGCCGGACGTGCCTCCAATATAGTCAGGATGGACCATTGCCGCCATCGGGGCCGGCTTGAGCTTGCCGGATACAGACAAGACCATTTTGGAGATTAACACATTTTTCAGGCGATATCCAACAACAGGGCGGATTCGTCACAATTTGGGAATTTGGGACAGTGAACGCAGTCGGCCCACACCTTTTGCGGGAACATGTTCTTATCGACGAGCTTAAAGCCCAGATGTCTAAAAAACTCCACTTCATAGGTAAGCGCGAAGAGTTTGCAAATGCCAAGGGATTTGGCCTCGGCTATGCACGATTCGACCAGTTTGCGCCCTATGCCGCGCCGCTGGCTGGACTTGCGAACCGCCAGAGAACGAATCTCGGCCAGATCCGACCATATTATGTGAAGGCCGCAACACCCCGCGACCTGCCCCTCTTCGTCTTCAAAGACCACCAGGTCCCGCAGGGTGGTGTACAACTCGCTTAGAGAGCGGGGCAGAAGAGTCCCCTGCGCCGCAAAATCCCTAAGCATTTTGTGTAGCTCGACTACATCGGCTATCGTGGCTTTGCGAATCATATCCAATTTTTCTTCTTACCTTTTGTTCACGGCTTTCAGGTAGCCCGCCAGGATCAGGGCATGGTCGAAGGCCAACCTTTCGGGCAGGCTGTCTCTAGGAAATATCCTCAGGTTCTTTGCATCGTCGCCCGCTTTGGCAACGCCCTTTCCACGGGCGCTGAAAACAATGCTCACCGTGTGCCCCCTGGGATCTCTTAGCGGATCCGAATAAGCATGAAACTGCTCTAAATCCACCAGAGCCAGTCCCGTTTCCTCCCTGGCTTCCCGGATCGCAGCCGCCTCCAAACTTTCGCCGTAGTCGACGAAACCGCCGGGGATGGCCCAGCCCAAAGGCGGGTTTTTACGTTCGATAAGGACTATACCCTTGTCCGCCATCTCGATTATTATATCAACGCTTAGAAGCGGATTGCGGTATAATCGCACGACATGCCCGCATTGAGGGCACCTCACTTGCCTCGCTTCACCATTTAGCATCCCAAAACCTCGTATCGCTTCCCACACCGGCTTTGATGGTCATCTCTTTTGGCCGATCAATGCAAAATCTCGAAAAGTGTGCTGATCGAGTCTTCGTTGTGGATGCTGCGGATAGCCTGGGCGAAAAGTCTGGCCGCCGATACGCACCTGATCTTGCCGTTTTGGGTGATTTCCTCCCTTAAGGGAAGGGTGTCGGTAACGATCAGGCTTTTAAGCGGGCTGTTCAGGATGCGCTCGACCGCGGGCCCCGAGAGCACGGCGTGGGTCGCGCAGGCATATACTTCCTTTGCCCCTTTTTCGAGCAGGACCTTTGTGGCTTCCACAAGAGTCCCGGCCGTATCCACCATATCGTCCAAAATTATGGCTGTCTTGCCGTCCACCTCTCCGATGATGTTTAGAGCTTCAGCCTTGTTGGGGCCGGTGCGGCGCTTGTCGATCATGGCAAGATCGGATTTGAGCCGCTTGGCATAAGCCCTGGCCCTGGGCACTCCTCCGGCATCCGGCGACACGATCACCAGGTTATCGTGAAAATTCTCTTTGATATAAGGCAGCAAAATGGGGGAGGCGTAGAGGTTGTCGACCGGGACGTTGAAAAACCCCTGGATCTGCCCGGCATGAAGGTCCATGGTTACGATCCGGTCGGCGCCAACCCGGGTGATGAGGTCTGCGACAAGACGAGCCGTGATCGGGACCCTGGGTTTGTTTTTTCTGTCCTGACGGGCGTAGCAGTAATAGGGCATTACCGCCGTTACCCGGTGGGCCGAGGAGCGTTTGCAGGCATCGATCATCACCAGCAGCTCCATCAGGTTGTCGTTTACCGGGGCCGCCCCGGTTTGAATTACGAAAACATCGGCGCCTCTTACGTTCTCGCCGATCTCAAGCCTGATTTCCCCATCGCTGAACTTTCCTGATAACGATTTGCCAAGAGGTATTTCGAGAATGTCGCATATGCTCTTGACCAGCTCGGGATTGCTGTTGCCCGCAAAAACTTTCATTCCGTAGACTGCCATACTTACCACCTTATGTCGATTTTCATAGTGTCGGATGAGGGACCCGAGCCCTGCCGGTCAAATGCTGTCTAAGTCCTGTTCGCTCAGGCAATATCCTTCATGCCCCGGCCAGTAGAGGAACCGGTGGCAGTGGGGACATTGCAGAATGTCCTCGTCACGCTGGAGTTCTATAAATTTTTGAGGGGGAATATTCATGTGGCAAACATTACAAACACCGTTTTCAACCGAGGAAACCGCAATCCCTGCCTGCTTTACAAAAAGGAAATCGGTCTTTTTCAAAAGATCGGGATTTACCCGCTCGCGCACCTGACGGCGGATGTCTTCCAGACGGTCCAACCGCACCTGCATCTCTGCGCTTTCCTTTTCCGAAATGGCCCTTTGCTCCTCGACAACCCCGCGCCTTGCCCTCAGATCCTTTTCCAGCTCGGCAACCTCCTTGACCAACACATCGATCTTGTCGATAAGCTCCAGGGCGCTGTCTTCGTTTTTGGACACTTCCTTTTTGGTCTCCTCGATCTCCTTGGAAATCGCCTGGTATTCCTTGTTGGTCTTTACTTCGCCAAGGCGCGTTTTCTGGCGTTCCAAACGTGCCCGCAGTTCCTCGATCTCCAGTTCGATGTCTCGGTGGACTTTTTTCGCATTTTCGCATTCTTCTTTTTTCGAAAGAAACTGCTCTTCGAAGTACTCAAATTCCTTTTCCAATTCGGCGATGCGGCGCGGTCCTTCCTCGTAGCTTCGCATCAGCTGGTTTCTCTTGTCTTCGATCTTCTGGTACTCAATGAGACACTTGAGTTGGTCAAGCAATTTCATACCTCCTGACACGGTCGGTTAACGGACCGTTCATGTTTTAAATCGATCCGCTCAGCTTACGGATCTTAACGGATCAAACTCCGACTGTGAGACAAAAACGTCAAGTTCTAAAGCCTCGGAGGCGGCCCTGGCGCGAAAAAAGTCGCAAAGCACTCCCAGTACCGGCTTCTCCGATGCAAAATGCCCTATGTCGATAACCACCAGGCCATATTCTTCGGCCAACCTGGCATCGTGGTATTTCAAATCTCCTGTGATATAAAGGTCTGCGCCCGCGGCAAGGGCTTTGCCAAGCAGACTGCCCCCGGAGCCCGAGCAAACCGCCACCCTTGAAACCCTCTTTTTCCAATCTCCCGCTATACGAACAGACTGAGCGCCAAGCGCACTTTTTAACTCAGCCGCAATCTTTTCAGCCGTGGCCTCGCGGGCAAGCAGCCCCACAACTCCCATACCCCCGTAGCGGCTGTCTTGGCAAAGGGAGGGTTGGGCATCCAGAGGCCCCGTAATGCTTAGCCCCAATAATTGTGCGAGTTGCCCGTTTGTGCCCTGACGAGCCGCGTCAAGATTGGTGTGAGCAGCGATTATGCTGATGCCCGAAAGCAACGCCCTCTCTACAACACAACCCGGCCAGGAATCAGTAAGGATGGAGCTTAAAGGATGGAGAAGCAGCGGATGGTGGGTTACAACGCATTGGCACCCGCGCTCCCGTGCCTCCGCCAGAACGGGTGAGGAGGGGTCAAGAGCTACCAGGAGCCCAGTGATTGAAGCTTGCGGGTTTCCCACCTGGAGCCCGCAGTTATCCCAGGATTCGGCAAAACGAAAAGGCGCCAAAGAATCGATCCACCCGAGAATTTCCTTTACCCGGACCATGCTGAATGCTCCAAAAATAAAGGAAGAGGGGTGTTCCTGCCGAAACACCCCTCTTCCCTTATCTTTTCTTATAACTCCCCCGCGTTGCCTGTGCTCTTACGCAGGATGTTGCGCTCTCTACGACAAATCCTCCGAATAAGGAATACACCATCCCCTGAGTGACCTGCCTGCTGCCTGTTACCATTAGGAATTACCTATGGTGGGCCCACCTGGCCTCGAACCAGGGACCATCCGGTTATGAGCCGGGAGCTCTACCAAACTGAGCTATGGGCCCGCACTAAAACGACCGAATGTTAAGTATAGTTTCCAAGATGCCAAGCTGTCAAGAAAAACATACTTTTCTCTACGTTTCGATAAAACTCTTTAGTTCCTTGCGCCGGCTTGGATGGCGAAGCTTGCGAAGGGCCTTGGCTTCGATCTGCCTGATGCGCTCCCTTGTAACCGTAAAATCCTGCCCGACCTCCTCAAGAGTATGGTCGGCCTTTTCGCCGATCCCAAAGCGCATGCGAAGAACTTTTTCCTCTCTGGGCGTAAGAGTGGCCAGGGCCTTGCGGGTCTGCTCGCTAAGGTTTAAGTTTATTACGGCGTCCACAGGGGATGCCACGCGCTTATCCTCGATAAAGTCACCCAAATGGCTGTCTTCCTCCTCGCCGATCGGGGTTTCCAAACTTATGGGCTCCTTGGCGATTTTTAAAACCTTGCGCACCTTATCGACGGGGAACTCCATCTTTTCAGCGATTTCCTCGGGCACCGGCTCGCGCCCCAGTTCCTGCACCAGGTAGCGCGAAGTTCGGATAAGCTTATTTATCGTCTCGATCATATGGACCGGAA
Organism: Syntrophobacteraceae bacterium; assembly: GCA_049976905.1. Lineage (GTDB taxonomy): Bacteria > Desulfobacterota > Syntrophobacteria > Syntrophobacterales > Syntrophobacteraceae > SbD1. The sequence continues at coordinate 11,358 of JBMFHI010000023.1, forward strand.
TGCGGATGGTTCTCGCCTGGTCTGCTATAGCCCGGGTGATGGCCTGCCGAATCCACCAGGTGGCGTAGGTGCTGAACTTGTAACCGCGCTGATACTCGAACTTGTCAACGGCCTTCATGAGCCCGATATTTCCCTCCTGGATCAGATCCAGGAACTGGAGCCCCCGGTTTGTGTACTTTTTAGCAATGCTTACCACCAGCCGCAGGTTGGCTTCTATCAGTTCGCTTTTGGCCATCTTGGAGCGAAGCGTTCCATCTTTTACCCGGTTTAGCAGTTGCCTGAGAGTGGTCGAATCCATCTTGGCTTCTGCCTCCAGCTTTGCAATACGCTCTCGGGCCTGCAGAGCCTGGGCAAAGAGGTTTTCGCATTCCTGCCCGGGAAGGCCGCAGGCGGCCATCACCGCTTGCCGGTTATCCTCCCGTACAATATCGGCCAGGTTGTGGCCATGGCGGTCGCACTTTACCCCCAGACGGTCCAGGCATTTCCTGAGGCTTCTCTCCGCGCTTTCAATAGCGGCAAGGTGTCCGTTTAGATTATCTATAACATCGTCAATGTGACGGCGGTTAAGCTGCATGCCTTTAAGAAGGCTAATTATCTGTTCCTTGTTTTGGCGTATCAGGCCGGCCACTTCCAACTTCTTGTCAGCCTCTGTTTCCTGGGCCGAAAGGAGCGGTTGGAGGGACTTGTTTTGCTCGTCGAGCTGCTGGACGGTATCGAGAATGGATATAATGCGGTTTTTATGGGCGACTTCCTCTTCCTCGTTTACTTCCTCGTCAATTTCGGTGCTTTCTTCATCGAAGCCGGCCAATTCCCCTTTAAGCCTGTCGCGAAGCTTCATCATCTGTTTTAACCCGATGGAAGACTCCATGATGGCGTTAAAGATCTCGCGCTCTCCGGCCTCGATGCGCTTGGCTATTTCAACCTCTCCGTCCCGGGTAAGAAGTGAGACCTGCCCCATTTCCCTTAGATACATCTTCACCGGATCGGTCACCCGGTTAGCCGTATCGGCTTCCAGCTGCAGTTCGTCTTCCTCTTCCTCGACGATCCCTTCGGGATCGGCCACCGGATCGCGTACAACCCGCACCTGCTGGTCCGAATCAACGATCGCAATATCCATTTCATCGAAAATCATCATCATCTCGTCGAGCTTGTCGGCCGAGACGATTTCTTCCGGAAGGGCCTCGTTAACTTCATCCAGAGTTAGAAAGCCCTTCTCCTTGCCGGTCGCAATCAAGCGGTTAAGATCATCCAGTTCCGGTTTGCCCATGACTGGATCGCGCCTCTGCTTGGCGTCCTTTTCGCTCATCACCTGACTCCTAAACGTTAAAGATCACCTGTATTGGTCTTGACGCGGAGATTTGTGATCTCTACAAGAAGGCTTGACACTCTGTTACGGTCTCCCGTCCTTTCAGCCTCCCGCAAAGATCGCTCCAACTCCTTCTTCCTCTTTTTGGCCGTTCTTTTGCCCAGAGCTTCGAGCCAGTCGCGCAGCTGCATCTCCGGCTGCTCGAGCTCGAATGGCTCAAGAAGATATCTCGTATAAAGCTCGTGCAGGCCAGCCTGCCTGAGCATATCGTATACGGAAAATCCATTGTCGCGGGAATCGCCGCAAAAGCACCCCTTGCAAAGCAAACCGGCCATTTCCCCAAGCATTGATTGCTCAAAGCAGCTAAGAGCCTCGGAGTCGCGCACGCACTCGACAAGGTCAGGGTACTTTATCATCAGCCTCAGGACCTTTTCTTCCAAAGACTCGATTTGACCCTGCTTGCAATAGACCGAAGCTTTTGGCACAGCTCGCGCAGCCTCGGCCCCCGACTGTTTGTGATGCAGAAGCTGCTCTTCGGCTACCTTCTCCGCTATTAGGAAACGGTCGGAAATGATGCGAAGATATTCCGATCTTAATAGCGGCTGCCTGACACTTTGGAAAATGGGCTGAAGCTCCGAAAAGATTGCCATCTTGCCCGCAGAACTGCCGTCCCAGCCCGAAACGGCCCTTCGTACCGCGAAAGCCCCCAATTCTTCTCTTTGTGCGATTAACTTCTCCAGCTCGGCTAAACCATATTTTTTCAAAAAATCGTCCGGGTCGACTCCTTCCGGAAACCGAATGCAGCTTGCCGAGAGCTCCTCGGCTAAAAACAGGGGCAATGCCCGCAGCATGGCCCTTTGCCCCGCATCGTCGCCGTCGTAGGCCAAAACGACCTCATCGCTTATCCGCCCAAGAAGCCGGACCTGATGGGCGGTGAGCGCTGTTCCCAAAGTGGCCGCAACGCGGTAGAAACCTTGCGCATGGAAGGCCAAAAGATCCATGTAGCCTTCCACCAGCAGCGCCTGCCTTACCTTGTTGCAGGCCTGGCGCGCCGTCGCATACTGATAGAGCATTTTCCCCTTGTGGTAGACCGCAGTCTCGGGGCTGTTTAGATATTTGGGCTCGTTTGAGTCGGCTCCGGGCAATGCCCTGCCGCCGAAGGCAACAATCGTATCCCGTTCATCCCTAATCGGAAAAATCAGCCGGTTTCTAAAACGATCGTAAAACCGCGCGGAGTCCTTTGAACTCTGGGCTAATAGACCTGCCTTAACGCCCAGTGCAGGCTCGATTCCGTTTTTTCGCAGGTGCTCTAAGAGCCGGTCTCTTCCCGAAGGCGCAAACCCAAGCTTTTGGGACTCCACCACTTCGGGCGAAAGCCCGCGGGTGGCTATATAATCGCGCGCCCCACGCCCCTCGGGCGACATGTGCAGTAAGCGGTAGAAAAAATCGGCCGCGCACTCAACGGCTGCAAGGATTTTCCGGCGCTCTTCGCGGCTTTCCTCCAAAAGGCCGTCACGCTGCTGCTCCTTTTCGGGAAGCGCTATATTGTATCTTTCCGCCAGATATTTTACCGCGTCGGCAAAGGATAGATTCCTGTGTTTCATCACAAAACTGAGGATATCGCCTCCGCTTCCGCACCCGAAGCAATAGTAGAGCTGATTATCCGCGTCCACCTGGAAAGAAGGTGTCTTCTCCTGGTGAAACGGGCACAAGCCGGTGTGTCGATTGCCCGACCTGCGCAGTTGGACCGCTCGGCCTATTTCTTCGACAATATCCACCGACTGCTTAACTAAAGAGGCGATTGCGGAACCTGTCACCAGGCAAGCCCTTCCCCGACGGCCGTGTGCCGCCGCAGGCGATATGCCCGCCTGGCGTTGCGGCATCGCGGGTAATACAGTGAGCCCCTGCACCCGACACCGAACACCCGGCAAGCAAAAGAGGTGAAAATCTCGGATTTTTAGCCTCTGGAACCTTCGAAATCAAGCTTTTTCTGCTCGCGGCTCCGGGCAAAAGGAATAAAAGCACCTTTGCCCTTGCGTGGCAAAGCCGCAGGCATTACTCCCCGCCCCTCTGCGGACGGGTCAAAAAGATATCTTTGTTGCATCCGTGTAGTTCGATTTTGTTGCGATTGCCCGCGCGTTGGGGAATTTCTTACATTTTTGCCGGCAAATTTAGGGCTAACCGGGCTGCTGCGTCACGGCGCCAAGCTTTTGCCGGACCAGTTCGTTTACGACTTTACCGTCGGCGCGGCCGCTCACTTGAGGCATGAGCAGCTTCATGACCTTGCCCATTTCTTTCAGGGAAGTCGCCCCGGAGCCGCTAACGGCTTCCTCGACCAGTTTTTCCAGCTCTTCGCTGGAGAGTTGAGGGGGGAGAAATTGCTCGAGAATCCGAATCTCGTTTTCCTCTTTGGAGGCAAGATCTTCGCGGCTCCCGCTTCTGAACTGTTCGGCCGAGTCTCGCCGCTGCTTTACAAGGTAAGATATAACCTGTTCGATCTCCGATTGCACCGGCTGACGCTTTATTTCTTTTTCTTTTACCTTAAGCGAGGTGAGAAGCATTCGCAAAGCGTCTTTGGCTGTTTCATTTTTTCCCCGGATAGCCGCCTTAAGAGCTTCTTCCACTTTCTGGTAGAGTTCCATAGATGAGCTCACCTTTCAACACCGCCCGCACCAGCGGTGCGGGCAAGCGCGATTGCTTCCCTTAAATCCAGAGTCCCCTCGTAGATCGCCCTGCCCGTAATTACACCCAGCAGTCCGGAAGAGCTCAGCCCAAGGAGCGCTTCAATATCTCCCAGATTCGATACCCCTCCGGATGCGATTACCGGCATGCCGGTCATTTCCATCAACCTGCGGGTCGCCTCGATGTTGACTCCGGTCTGCATGCCGTCTCTGTGGATGTCGGTATAAATGACCGCGGCAAGCTCCAGGTCTTTAAAGCGCATCACCAGATCGACCGCATCGGTTCGGGTCGATTCCTTCCAACCCTCCACCGCGACAAGACCCTGCCTTGCGTCAAGCCCAAGGGCGATTTTGCCCGGATAGAGCCTGCACGCCTCTTCGAGCATTTTCGGCTCCCGCAGGGCGGCTGTGCCTATAATAACCCTGGCCGCCCCGCCGCAAATGTAGCGATCGATGCTTTCAAGATTTCTTATGCCGCCCCCCACTTCGACCGGAATGGACAGGGAACGGGCAATTTTTAAAACTATCTCATGATTTACCGGCTCTTTGCTAAAAGCGCCGTCGAGGTCAACGAGATGGAGCCACTGAGCGCCCTGATCGGCCCAGTGGGCGGCCATCGCCAACGGGTCCGTGCCGTAGACGGTCGCACGCTCAGGGTCTCCCTGCCTTAGCCGGACGCAAACCCCATCTTTTAAATCTATTGCCGGAAAAATTATCATCGACTCTATCACTTCACGTTAATGAATATTTTAAAGAGGTCCTCACCGCATTTAATCCGCCAACCGGCCTCCTGCGCTTGTCTTTCGCAATACCTTGCGCTGCCCTGCGAACCGATGCGCCCAAGATCTTCGACCAGCAAAAAAGGCGCCGGGTCGATCGAATGGGTCCGCATCTCTACCGGAGTATAATGATCGGTTGCGATAAGCAAACGCACGTTGGTAAATTTTTTTACCCCCTCGACAACAGGCCCCACGATTTTCTCATCGAAGTATTCTATCGCCTGGACTTTGAGTTCAAGATTTCCCGTATGCGAAACTTCATCGGGGGCTTCAAGATGGAGGAAAACGAAATTTCCGCCATCGAGCGCGGAAAGCGCCGCGGCAACCTTGCCTCCGTAATTGGTGTCGATGTAGCCCGTGGCCCCGTCCACCTGCACCGGGTCAAGACCCGCATAGACCCCTATGCCCTTTAGAAGGTCGACTGCCGAAACCATCGCCCCGCTTAGTCCAAACCTGGCAAGCCCCGGCATCTGCGGCGCCTTCCCTTGCCCCCAAAGCCACACAGCGTTTGCGCAAGCTTTGCCCGCGCTTTTTCTGCGAACGTTTACCGGGTGATTTTCCAGTATCCGCGCGGCCTTCCGGGTGAAAGGGCCAAGAACGGGTTCGTCGCGCAAAATGTCGTATTGGGCTATCGGACGACCCGAAATGTCATGGGGCGGGACCGTGGGAAGTTTAGCCTTTCCCCCCTTCCAGACAAGAAGCTGTCTAAAGCCCACGCCGGGGTAGAGTTTAAGACTGGGACCGCAGGCCGCCTGGAGCGCTTCGACAAGCTCTCGGGCCTCCGCGGAGCTGATATGGCCGGCCGAATAATCGGCCATGACAACTTCGGCGTTTTCGTTTCTTTCAAGACATACCAAATTGCATCGGAAAGCCACTTCGTCAGGCGCGAGGCTGATGCCGATGCTCGCAGCCTCAAGGGGCGCTCTTCCCGTGTGGTAGATAGACGGGTCATAGCCAAGAAGGCTCATGTTGGCAACGTCGCTTCCCGGTTCCATCCCTTGGGGGATAGTCTGCACGGTCCCAAGGGAGCCGATCCGGGCCAGCCGGTCCAGGTTGGGGGTTTTGGCCGCCTCCAGGGGAGTGAGCCCTCCAAGCCTTTCTTGAGGATAGTCTCCCATTCCATCGCCGACAAGAATGATGAACTTGTTTTCCATTTGCTCTCCGCTTCTCAATCGGCGCCGTTTTCGATCCGTATAAGCGTGGTTGGGGCAAGTACGAGGTCAAGCTTGTCGATTTGTTCCAGGGCTTCCATGACGCTTTTTTCCAGGGCCTCGTGGGTTACCATGACAATGGGGACCGAGTCCGTATGGCGCCCTTTCTGGATAACCGCGGCTATGCTTATGCCTCGACTTCCGAGCACCCCGGAGATCTTTGAGAGTACCCCCGGTCTATCGAAAGCCAGAAATCGGAAATAATAGGAAGTCTTTACATCGGAAACCGGCTTGATCTCGATCTTTTCGAGCTTGTCGGGCAAAAAGGACAGGGGTGGAATTCTTCCCGGAGTTCCATTTAGAATGTCTCGGGCCACATCCACAAGGTCGCTTACCACCGCGCTTCCCGTAGGCATCATCCCTGCGCCCATCCCGTAGAGCATCACGTCCCCTACGGCATTGCCTTCAATATGGACCGCGTTATAGGCGCCCTTGACACCCGCCAGAACATGGTTTTTCGCAATAAGGGTCGGGTGGACCCGCATTTCAAGCCGGCCGTCCACATTGCGGGCGATGGCCAGAAGCTTCACCCGGTAGCCAAACTCATCGGCATATTGAATGTCTAAGGGGTCGATGCGCGATATCCCCTCGGTGTGCACCCGATCGAACTGAATGGGTGTTCCAAAAGCGAGCGCGCTTGCAATGGCAAGTTTATGGGCCGTGTCGATCCCCTCTACGTCAAGGGTCGGGTCCGCCTCGGCGTAGCCAAGCTCCTGAGCCTCTTTCAGGGCTTGCGCAAAGGTCAGACCGTTATCGGTCATGCGCGTTAGTATATAGTTTGCCGTCCCGTTAAGAATGCCGAAAATTTTGGTAATCCGGTTTGCCGCCAACCCCTCGCGTAAGGCTTTGATAATCGGGATTCCACCGCCTACCGAGGCTTCAAAACTTAGCGAAAGCCCCTTTTGCCGGGCAAGGCCGAAGAGCTCGTTGCCCTCGTGGGCGAGCAGGGCCTTGTTTGCCGTAACGACGTGCTTGCCCTTTTCCAGCGCGGAACAAATAAGAGAGCGGGCCGCCTTCAACCCGCCCATGAGTTCGATAACGATTTTGATTTCCGGATCTTGCAGAATATCTTCCACATTCGTGGTGAGCATCTGCCTTGGCACCGAGACCGGTCTTTCGCGTTCAAGGTCAAGATCGGCCACCCGCATAAGCTCCAAACCACATCCAAGCCTTGCTTCAATGGCGGCCGCGTTTTCCCGCAGCGTCTGAATCACCCCGCAGCCCACGGTTCCCCAACCCACCAGACCTACGCCAATTTTGCCCATCGCACCCTCTTAGCCGCGCCGCAGCCGGTATGCTCGCTTGCAAACCCGCCGCGAGCAAAATACTTTCGCCCCTGGAGTTTAAAAGGCGTCCATCGTCAGTAAAAAAGCAAAAAGGCAAAGAGTGAAAAACTCCACTCTTTTGCCTTTTTACTTTCGTAGTTTCCCTTTAGGCCGCTAACCGGTCTTTGCCTGTTTTCCTGAGGCGCAGATATCTTTTTGCAAGGCTTTTCGAAGTCCCCGTATTGCCTGCCGGGTGCGCATCTCATTTTCCACCAGGGCAAAGCGCACGAATTCATCGCCGTATTCCCCGAAACCAAGCCCCGGAGAAACCGCTACCTTGGCCTCCTCGATCAGGAACTTGGAAAAATTAACCGAGCCCATCGACCGGAATGCTTCGGGAATCTTCGCCCAAACGAACATGGTGCCCTTTGGTTTGTCGGTCTTCCACCCTATGCGGTCCAGCCCCTCGATGAGAATATCTCGCCGGGACCTATACGTTTCAACGATTTCCCGTACGCACGATTGATCGCTTTTTAACGCCACAGTGGCCGCGATCTGGATGGGCTGGAACATGCCGTAGTCAAGATAGCTCTTTATGCGCGTTAAAGCGCCAACCATCTCCGGATTTCCCACACAGAAGCCCACCCGCCATCCGGCCATGCTGTAGCTTTTGGACATGGAGAAAAATTCAACGCCTACTTCCTTGGCTCCCTGAGCCTGCAGGAAGCTCGGAGCCTTGTAGCCGTCAAAGGTCAAATCGGCATAGGCCAGATCGTGAATGACCATGATCTTGTTTTCATGCGCAAAGTCGACGATCTTGTTGAAAAACTCCAAATCGACCACGGTTGTGGTCGGATTGTGGGGAAAAGAGATAATCAGCAGCTTGGGCTTTGGCCAGGTCTGCTTTATGGCGATCTGCAGATCGTCCATGAAATTGCGGTCGGGCCCTACAGGCACCGATCTGACATCTCCCCCGGCTATGATGGCCGAGTAGGGATGGATGGGGTAGGTGGGGTTGGGCGCGAAGACCACATCTCCCGGGCTTATCAGTACGAGCACCAGGTGAGACAAGCCTTCCTTTACCCCTATGGTTACTACCGCTTCTTTGTCCGGATCTATATCGACGTCGTAATGGCTTTTATACCACTCCGAGACTGCCTCGCGAAGACGCGTTATCCCGCGGGAGGCCGAATAACGGTGATTGTGCTTCTTGCGGGCTGCTTCCACAAGCTTTTCGACAACGTGTTCGGGCGCCGGGAGATCGGGATTTCCCATCCCCAGGTCTATGATGTCCTCCCCCGCCCAACGCTTCTGCATCTTTAGAGCATTTACCTCGGCAAAGATGTAAGGCGGCAGCCGCTTCATTCGGCTTTGATCGGCAATGTTGAAATTCATGACGGACTCTCCACTCAAGGCTTTGAATTTAGACAAAGATAATATTCTTAGTTACCGAAAAGTCAAACAATGTTTTAATAAAGCGACCGCCTTGAGACTTGTGTGTATTGATGCGGTTCTGCTAAATTAATTGCCTGATTTTTCATTTTATAGAGGGTGGAGCGCAAAGACAAGCCTATGAAACAGGTTATCCTTGGAACAGCCGGTCATATCGATCATGGCAAAACCTCACTTATAAGAGCCCTTACCGGTATCGACACAGACCGGCTGAAGGAAGAAAAACTGCGCGGAATTACGATCGAACTGGGCTTTGCCCACATGGACATGCCGGGGGGGGAGCGCCTTGGTATCGTCGATGTGCCGGGGCACGAAAAGTTTGTAAAACACATGGTCGCGGGGGCCACGGGAATCGATCTGGTGGCCTTAGTGATCGCCGCCGACGAAGGCGTTATGCCCCAGACCCGCGAGCACATGGAAATTTGCCAACTCCTTCGGGTTAAAAAGGGGTTGGTGGTCCTCACCAAAACCGACCTGGTCGAGGATCGCGACTGGCTCGATATGGTGCGCGAAGATATTGTGGAATTTCTAAAGGGGACCTTCCTGGAGGGCAGTGAAATCATCGCTGTTTCGGCGGCTACGGGCGAAGGAATCGAAGAGCTTAAAATGTCTCTTGGCCGCCTTTTTGCCCAGGTCGAGTCCAAAAGCTCCGATGGGCCCTTTCGGCTCCCCGTCGACCGTGTATTCACGATGCGCGGATTTGGCACCGTTATTACGGGAACGAGTATTTCCGGGCGGCTGCGGGTAGGAGATCCCGTGGTGATCTATCCCGAAGGGCTAAAAAGCAAGGTGCGCGGCATCCAGGTGCATGGAAAAGACGTCGAAGAAGTCCTGCCGGGCCAGAGAACGGCTGTAAATCTCCAGGGCATGGAACGGGCCCTTATCGAGCGTGGCAATGTTCTGGCTTCCGCCGGCTCTCTTCATCCCTCCCCTATGGTCGACGTAGACCTCGACCTTTTAAAAAGCGCCCCAAGGCCGCTAAAGCACCGGGCAAAGGTCCGCTTCCACACCGGGACCGCCGAACACCTGGCAACGGTCGTCCTGCTCGATCGCGAAGAACTCAAACCCGGCGAAAAAACCTTCGCTCAGGTAAGACTCGATCAACCGAGCGCGGTTTTGCGCGGCGACCGCTTCGTGCTAAGATCCTACTCTCCCGTTCAAACAATCGGCGGAGGCTCGGTCTTAAACCCTATTCCGCGAAAACATAAAGGCCAGGCCAAACGCGAAGCCGCAAAAGCGCTCGAAAAACTCTGCGAGGCAACGGAGGCCGAAATAATTCTATGGCACCTCCACGATGCGGGCTGGGCGGGCCTCGATGAGGCTGAGCTGCGCATAAGGGTAAACCTGCCGCTCAAATTTTTCGATAAGACCCTCCAGCAATTTATGAGCTCGGGAAAAGTCGTGATCTACGACAAGGACAACAGAAGGCTCATAGATCCGGCAGCCCTTGCGGAGATAAAAAACGGCGTGCTCGCCCTGCTGGCCGACTATCATGGCCGGTTTCCCCTCAAGGCCGGAATGCCCAAGGAGGAAATCCCGGCCCTTCTTGCCATGCCCATAGAGCCAAGGCTCTACAATTTCGTTTTGCGCCACCTGGCCGAGGAAGAAAAGATAAGACTCGAAATGGAATGGGTTCGTCTTGTGACCCACAAAGTCGCCCTAAGTAAAGACGAGGAGGCGATACAGGAAAAAATCGAGAAGGCTTTTCGCGACGCGGGCCTCCAGCCTCCCTTTTTTAAGGACATCGAAGCCGCCTTGCCCGGATCGGCCAAACAACGCCAGGAAGTGCTCCAATGGATGCTTACAAAGGGGGTCCTGGTAAAAACCAAGGAAGATATCTATTTCCATGCGGCCCCCATGGCCGAACTGCAAAATCGCCTCACCGCCTGGCTAAGGCAACACGGTGAAATCACCACCCCGCAGTTTAAGGAAATGACCGGGGCAAGCCGCAAATACACTATCCCGCTGATCGAATACTTCGATGGGCAGAAAGTCACCATACGCATAGGCGAGGTGCGAAAACTGCGGGGAGGCTGAAACGAGTTTCGCACCCCTTTTACCGGACGAAATAGATAATGGAGATCGCCACTCCGATCGCTACGACAACGCGGCGCAACAATACCGGAGAGATGGCGCCCGCAAGGCGTCCTCCGATAAAGCCGCCTGTAATCGAGCCGATCGCCATGACGAGGGCGAAACTCCACACCACTTCTTTTGAAAAAACAAAAAAAACGGCCGCCGCCACGTTAATGACAAGAGCCAGAAACTGTTTTAAGGCGTTTAGCCTCGTTAGGGTATCGTCTAAAACGATGCCCAGCACCGCGAGCACGATTACGCTGAGTCCTGCTCCGAAATAGCCTCCGTAGACGGCTGAAAGCGCAACCAGGATTGCGGCGGCGCTCTCCGCTCCGCTCATGCGACCCGAGGCGGCGGCCTCACCGGCCTTAACCGCGTTTGCCTCCCCGTTTTTTTTGGCGGCGTGCCGGCTAAGGTAGTTTCTAACCGGAGTCTGCACCGCCAGAAGAGCTGAGGCAAACAGTATGAGGTAGGGCACCAGGACCCGGAACACATGCTCGCTGGTGTTTAGCAGAAGGACCCCGCCGCCTATGCCTCCCAGTAAGCCCGCGGGAAGCAGCAGCAGCAATCTGCGGCTTTGTCCCCGCAAATCCTTTATCTGTCCGAAAGTGCCTCCAAGATATCCCGGGCACAGCGCAACGGTATTGGTTATGTTGGCGGCAACCGCTGGGATCCCGAGGGCCGTCAGCGTGGGGAAAGTGATGAGCGTTCCTCCGCCCGCAAGGGCGTTTACAGCTCCCCCGGCAACCGAGGCCAGGGCCGCAATGAAGAGTTCAAGTCCATGTGACATCAGCATTGGTCCTTTTTTAGCCGCAACAGTGAGTATGAGAGGTTTCCCCATAGCACAGGAAACGTTAAAATGAAAATAGCAAAAAATCCTCACTGGTGTAGTCTCCCTCAAATTGCACGGCATTTAAAACGGAGCGTGACGTGGGCACGGCTTTTTGTGCCCCCCAACTTAACCAGCTCAAAGTGGAGTGTATAAAGGGTCTGACCGGCGGCATGGCTGTGTCTGGGCGCCCCCTTGTCTTGCAAACGATATTATGAAGAATTATATAGCTGCCCTGAGGGTTATAGGGAGCTTAAGAATTGAGGTGTCAGGTGAATGAAAACAGCGTAAAAATAGAAGAAAGCCTTACGGCCGAAGAGTGTTCGAGCAAGATTTTCGAAATGTCGGGAGCAAAGTTTGAACCCGAAGTCGCGTGCGAACTCTGGGAAAAGATTCAACAGCACAAGTGGCTGCTCTCAGAAAGACTATCCAGAGACGTCGGCGCCCGAACGGCCTGCATCGATTTTCTTGAAAACATGGACCAGGCCGTAGACGAGTACCTCTCCTACAAGAGAAAAGACGTTCTAAACGAAATGGGGGCACAGACCTTCAGCAGGGATATATGGGATACTATTTCAGATTCCCAGCCTCCCAAACAGCTGGTCAATCGCAGAATCATTTTGCCTCTTACCATGGAGGACCTCTCGCGCAAGCACGGCGTCAACCCCCCGCGCACGATCATCTTCTTTGGCCCCCCGGGGACCGGCAAGACCCATTTCGTAAGAGCCATAGCCGGGGTTTTGTCCTGGTGGTACATCGAAATCGCTCCCAGCATGCTCATGGAGGATGGGGCCGATAAACTTGGGGCCAATCTGCGCAGGACTATGGAAAAAGCAAGAAAGCTCCAGGACGCGGTCATTTTCATCGATGAGTTCGAAGAACTCGCCTGTCGCCGCGACGAGGCCGACCGGTTGGATAAGTGCATAACCAACGAGTTTCTAAAACAGGTCCCGCTTTTTAAAAACGAATCCAACCGGCTGCTGCTCGTATGCGCAACCAACTATATCCGTCATCTGGATCCGGCCCTTCTTCGGCCCGGACGCTTCGATTGCATTATTCCGGTCGGGGGCCTTAACGCCGAGGAACGAAAGACTATCCTGGAATACTATCTGTCCAGGATAAACGTGGGGCAAATCGATTTCGACAGCCTCGTGGTCCGGACTGCCAGGTTTACTCCCGCCGATATCCAGTATCTTTTCGAACAGGTCGCCCAGTTGGCCTTCGAGCGCGAGGTGGCCCAAAGCAAAGACTACAAGGTAAACACGGAAGATTTTTTAAATGTCATGGCCAAAATGCATCCCACCCTGACAGATGAAATCATCGAGGAATTTGAAAAAGACAGCCTCACCTATTCACGGGTGTAGCGCCGGAAGGATATAATATGGATCATGAAGAAAAACGCAAACCAAATCGCTCTGATAGCCTTTCTGCTTGCGGGCATCACGCTCCTGCACTACGCGAGCCCGTGGATCGCCCATGACAGATACCATTTGGCCCTTGTCTTTCGTAAGCTCTATTTTTTGCCCATTGTTTTGAGCTGTCTTTGGTTCGACCTAAGAGGCGGGCTGATCGCTTTTTGCGCTGTTTTCGCTCTTCTCATCCCCCACCTGATTATCCCCTGGGCCGGATTTAGCGCCGGGGATCTTACCCGTATGATGCAGATCCTCGATTACCTGCTGATAGCCATCGTCCTGGGCAAAACGGTTGCCATTCAAAAGCGCGAGCAAATGAAGGCCAAACAGGCCGAAAATCTGGCGGTGCTCGGAAGTTCCCTTGCGGCCGTGGCTCACGACATGAAAACGCCCCTGGTGGCGATCGGAGGTTTCGCCGGCCTGCTAAAAAAACATCTCTTGCCCGGTTCACCTGATTGCGACAAAGCCGATATTATCATTGAGGAGACCGCGCGGCTTGAGTGCATGGTCAAAAATATGCTCGACTTTTCCCGGCCCTCTCGATCTTAACCGCACGGAGGTAAATATTTACTCTCTTGTCGCCGAGTGTTTGGCCATAGTAGGAGAAAATGCCGAAGTTCAAAAGGTGGTTTTACAAAACCAGATGGCCGATAACCTTCCCCGGGTTATCGTTGACGAGGTAAGGATCAGGCAGGCTCTTATAAACCTTTTAAACAACGCCGTCCAGGCCTCATCGCAAGGCGACCGCGTTCTTCTGCACTGCTACAGAAAGGGAAAAAATCTCGCCCTCGACATTATCGACTGTGGTTGCGGAATCCCAATTGACAAAAGGGAGGCAATTTTTTCCCCTTTTTTTACTACGAAAAAAGATGGAACAGGGCTGGGATTGCCGATTGTTAAAAAAATCGTCGACGCCCACGGAGGTCTTCTGCAAATAGTGGACAATTATTGCGGAGGGCTAACCTTCAGGATCACCATCGGGATAGAGCCCCCCAAATCCTCATAGCCCTCCTTTGGCGTTTTAAAAGCTTTTAGGAAAAGGCCTTATCTACCCTCTTTAATTATACCTTTTTCACCCTATTGATCTTCGGGCGCCCCTGATTAAAAAACGGACCAGGGTCAGGTGTGCGCGGCTCTATATCCGGCAACCCTTAGGAGGAAGCAAGCATGGGCGAAAAAACAGTGGAAAAACAGATGATCGATCTGCAAAGAATCGGCATGGAGGGCATGATCGACTTTGCCGCCACCTTCTGGAACCAGTCCGGGAAGTTGCTGAACTGGTTTCTAAACCAGGCCGGATGGCTCCCCGAGCAGAACAAAAAATTTGTCCGGGAGTGGATAGAAATCAACCGGAAGGGTTGCTGGACCATCAAGGACGCAGTCGATAACGGCTACTCCAACCTCGAAAAATTTTTTAAAAATCCCTGAGTCCCTGTGGGGGCGCGAAATCGTCGCCCCCTTAGAGCAACAGGGCCGGCAAAACCCCTGCCGACAGCGAAATTGCCGCCTATCCCCTTAATGATTATAGTAAAAGTGTCAGTAGACAGGTTCTTAGGTCCTGCCGATGACCGGGTTTGGGCCGGCATGGGTTTTTATTTTTGAACCACAAAAAGGGAATTTAATACTTATTTAAACAATTCCATTCTCCATAATTGGTGGTCCTCATCGTCTGGCTCAGCCCGAAAATCAATTACTAAAAGTAAGGAGAATTCGCTATGAACGGTCAACATGAGACAATCCAAACCTCGCGGATGCCAATGGGCAATACCGTAGCTGAGGCCCTGGTCGGACTGGGGGCTCTGGCCATGGCTATTATGGGGCTGGCTGAAGTTTATCCGTGGCTGTTGGCGGCGGTTTCCACCATCGCTCTTGGAGCTGCTTTTGTCTTCGAGGCCGGCGATGTCGGCCGGCGTTTTTCAATGTTGGCCCGGGATGACGATCAAAACGCCGGCTCTGGAATCTCCTACTCATGGGGCGGCATGACGGCAGGGTTTCTGGCTGGATGTACCGGAATTGCCATGGGAGTGCTGGCGATTCTTGGCGTTGTGCCCCATACCCTCATTCCCGTGGCCATTATCGTCTACGGCGCGGCTCTGGTAATGGATAGCGGAACGCAGGCGAGCCTGAGCGACTTGGAAAACGAACACTTCGGCGTTCGGGGCATATCCCAGGAACTGGCTCGCGAATCGGCCTCGACTTTATCCGGTATCAAGGTGCTCATAGGCCTGGGCGCTGTTACCCTGGGAATTTTAGCCATAATAAAAATCGTTCCCCAGCAGTTGAGCCTGGTGGCTCTTTTGGCTATAGGAGCAGGGGTGCTCATGACCGGCTCTCTGGTGACAAGATTTGTATCCTTAGGTAAAAACCGGACTTACTGAACAGCGGGGATTATGTCTTTCTTGCGCTTTTTCCAAAGCATCGGTAAGTGCATAAGATAGTTCAGGCGGGAAGGGGAAAAAATTCCCCCTTCCCGTTTTAAGTTGCTGATCGTTTAGCGCAAATGCACTTGTACGTAGGTCTTCTGTCCTGAAGTGTGGTCGAGCGCCAAAACATTTACAGTCCGGCCCAGGGCGGCTCTTAGAACCTGAAGAAGCGTTGCCGGCCCGTCTACCTCGTTATTGTCTACTTGCAAGATAATGTCGCCTTTCTGAAAACCGGCTCTCCAGAAGGTGCTGTCGTGCAAGACATCCAGAACGACAACTCCCACCTGGGAACTTAGCCCGTATTTGTTTGCGTCATTGGCCGTTAAGGATCTGACCGTGAGGCCGAATTCATTTTTGAGCGTATTTTCTATGGCTGCCTCCTGCGAGGCCAGATTTCCCACCGTAACCGAAATGTCCTTTTGTGTGCCGTCTCGTTCTATCGTGAGAGTTATCTTGGTTCCAGGGGCTATCAGGGAAACATCGTTTCTTAAAAGCGAGGGGTTATCCACCGGCTTTCCCTGGAAGGCGGTGATTACGTCTCCACGCCTTATTCCCGCGCTATAGGCCGGACTATCCTTCATGACGTCCGCAACGAGCGAACCCTTGAAGCTTTTTAATTTAAAGGATTTCGCAAGCTCCGGCGTGATCCCTTGCAGGCTCACTCCGAGCCAGCCCCGGACCACCTTGCCGTGTTTTATAAGCTCCTGGGACACATGGGCGGCTATATTGCTTGGAATGGCGAAACCCAGCCCTTCGAAGCCGCCCGATTGAGTCAAAATCGCCGAGTTTATCCCTATAACCTCGCCTTCCAGATCCATTAGCGGACCGCCGCTGTTGCCGGGGTTTATGGCCGCATCGGTTTGCAGGAAATCCTGGTAACTGCTGGGTTCGGAGAGTCCCGTCCTGTGCTTTGCGCTGATTATCCCCTGGGTGACCGTCTCGCTTAGACCCCGAGGCTGCCCGATAGCTACGACCCACTGTCCGAGTTGCCCAGAGCAAGGTAAGGAAAGGGGCCGTCGCCGACAATCTGAATAACCGCAAGGTCTGTCTTGGGATCGGTGCCGACAACCTTTACCGATTTTCCGGAAAACTGCCTGCCGTCGGCCAGAACTACCTTGATTTGGTTTGCTCCCCCTACTACGTGATAGTTCGTGAGAATATGGCCCGCGGAGTCGATGATCACACCGCTTCCCAGCCCGAAGATCTCGCGTTTGAACTTTTGGGGCATGTTGGGCATTCCAAAGAAATATTTGAAAAAGGGTTGGTTCTCAAAGGGAATAAGTGGGTTTGCTATCTCCTGGCGCTCCGTTACTTCCACGTGAACGACTGCTGGAATAGCCTTTTTTGAGACTGTTTCGACTGCTGTTACAAGGTTTGGCTCCTGGGTTTGTGCCCGTGATTCAACCCTTCCCGTGGCTAAAACAAAAAACGAGACCAGGCAAACCCCCAAGAACAAATAGACAGATCTTTTTAAAAGTTTTTTCGCCATGTTCGCACTCCTCCTTTGGTATATGGCATTCGTCCCAATTTTACGTGCCGATAAAAACTATGGCAACTATAAGTATTTATCCCCTGAAAGCATCCTGTTTAAAATCCGGCCAAAGCCCAGGCTTTGAGTTGGAAAATAATGGATTTTGCCAATTTATGCCAGGACACCGGGCTTTACTTTTTACTATTCGGCATTAAATAAGAACGGCTTTAGCTCACCTTGGCCCGATTTTTCTGTTGCCTGCTTTTGCCTTTCACTCACAAGAAATGCCATGGATGTAATCCCTTTTTACTATTCTCCTATCTGCCGGTCCGGGAAAGAATCGGACTCGCTTGCCTCGTTTTGACGGCCTACTCATCAATGGGGGTTGCGTTTAGCGTCATTTCCTTTATTATCCGGAAAAATAAGGTTTATGTGGGCGCTGGTCTCAGTCGGTTTGGCCTTGGAGCCTTTTTGCCTTAACCGGTGAACGAGAGAGCGGGCGTGGTCGTCGTTAATCCTAAAAGGAAGTGAAAATGTTTAATAAGCAGGAGGCAGTAAAGAACCTCGAAGCCGTAGTCATAGCTATAGTGCTGGCTCTTTTTATCCGGACTTTTATCGTCCAGTCTTTTTATATCCCCTCCGGATCGATGGAGCCGACCCTTCTGCCCGGAGATTACATTCTGGTAAATAAATTCATCTACGGGGTGCGGATTCCCTACGAGGGAACGAAGCTGTTTTTTAACAAGGTCCCCGCCCGCGGCGACGTTATCGTTTTCATTTATCCCAAAAACACCTCCGAGGACTTTATCAAAAGGGTAATCGGACTGCCCGGAGATATAGTCCAGGTAACCAACGGCAAGATATATATAAACAACAAACTGTTGCCCGATCCCTGGGGCTACTTCAGCAAAAGCGAGCCTGCGGGATTTATAGAGGCGGTTGAAAACTTCGGCCCCATCGTGGTGCCTAAAGACTCCCTGTTCGTCATGGGCGATAACCGCAATAACAGTGAGGACAGCCGGTTCTGGGGGACCCTGCCGCTAAAAAATGTCCTTGGAAAGGCTTTCGTTATCTATTTTTCCTGGGACAGCCAAGCCCACAGCCTGGCCCACAAAATCAGGTGGTCGAGAATAGGCAAATGGATCCATTAGGGGCTGTTCAACCGAACTTGTGCCTCACGCCGTAGCCGCCGCGTGGAAAGCGCCAGTCGATATTGAAATGGGGGCAGCCCACCCGGCAGGAACCGCATTCGAGGCAACCTTCATAGTTTATGCTTATGCGGTCCTTTTCCAACTTGTAGACGTTGGCCGGACAAATAGAGAGGCAGGGCTGTCCCTCGCACTTTTCAGCGCACACCCCCGGGTCTACGAGGCGAAGGTGGGATTCTTCGTCGACGTTGAAGCGATCTAAAAACAGCTTGTCTTCAATCTTTGCGCTCATTACACGGCTCTCCATGCGTCAAAGACAAGGCGCAGAAGCCTCAAGAGCCCCACACGGCTCCTTATGGCCTCCCAGGCGGTCTTGCGCCTGGTTTTCTTCGGCGTTTCATCTACCGTAAGGATTTCGCGTAACGCCTCCGATGCCCCTTTGGGAAGGGTCGAAAAGAGCTCCCCGTGGTTTTCCAGTAAGGAGCCAAACCTGCGGTATGTCTTAAGATCCTTTAAAACAAAAGACTCCTCCATACGCTCGCGATAGCTTTTGAGCGCGCGCGAGCTGAAATCGCCTTTTCCCAGGGCCTCAAGTATTGTCTCGGCGGCCAGTCTGCCCGAAGCCATGGCCAGGTTTGAACCCTCCCGGTGAAGTGCGTTGAAAAGCATGGCCGAATCGCCGGCGATAAGGAAGCCGTCTCCGAAAAGCTTTGGCACAGACTCGAAACCGCCCTCCGGAAGCCAGTGGGCAAGGTATTCGAGGGGCTTTCCGTCTTTTATGAGGTGCGCGATTGCCGGGTGGAGCTTTAAGCGCTCGATCATCTCGTAGGGACGCACCCTCTGCCTTGCCAGGTCGGCGAGGTTTGCCCCTATTCCTATCGAAACCGAACGTTTGTTGGTGTAGCAAAATGCCACGCCGTTCATTCCCTCCGTCACGCTTCCAAGGATTTCATTGGTAACGCCGTTTGCCCCCGATACCCCGAAGCGCTCATCGATCACCTCCTCGGGCAGCCCGATAAGCTCCTTTACCGCAAGTGCGATCTTCTCGGGTCTTACCTCGGGCCTAAAACCGGTTTTGGCGGCAAGGGGCGAATTGACCCCGTCGGCCAGAAGCACCACCCTGGCCCGCACCTCGCCATCGGCCCGGTCTGTTTTTACTCCGATCACCCTTCCGGCCCCGTTCTTCATTAGATCGGTAACAACGGTGGAACATACCAGAAGCGCTCCACCGGCTTTGGCCTGATCGGCAAACCAGCGGTCGAATTTTGCCCTTCCCACCGTGAAAGCGTTGTTTTGGAGTTTTTCGAAAAAAGCCTGGTCGCGGTAGGTAAAGCTGATCGAGCCTTCCTCGGAAAGATAGCTTACCCGGGACTCGACGATGTTTCGTTCGATGGGGCAGTTTTTCTGCGCGTAATCGGGTACTATCCGCCCGAGGCTGTGTCCGTAGAGTACGCCCCCGAACATGTTCTTGGCCCCGGGGTATTCGCCTCTTTCGATCACGATCACTTTTGCGCCCCTTTGCGCCAGGATGCACGCGGCCGAAATACCCGCCGGCCCGCCCCCTACGATTGCCGCATCGAACTTTTCTTCCATGGAGTTTTCCCGGTTAGGACCTTTTATCCCTTAGTTGGGCGATCAACTCTGGGACTATTTGCTGGTAGTTGCCCACAATACCCGCATCGGCGACCCTGAAAATCGGCGCATTGGGGTCGGAGTTTATCGCCACGATCTTACCCGCCCCCTGGATGGCCACGAGGTGCTGGACAGCACCCGATACCCCTACGCCTATGTAGAGCCTTGGGGCCACGGTCTTGCCGGTCTGGCCCACTTGTCTTTCGTAGGGCAAAAGCCCCGCCTGCACTACGGGTCGGGAACAGGCGACAACCCCTCCGACCACTTCGGCCAGCTCTTCGAGAAGCGGGAGCGAAGCCTGGTCGCAGGCCCCGCGCCCCGCCACAACGAGCGCCGGATAGTTTACGATGTCGGTTGCCCCCTCCGAGGCCGTGGGGATAAATCTTACGATCTCGGGCAGTTCGACCGTGGGAGGTTCGAAGGCGTGGGTGACTATATTTGCCTTCCTCCTCTCGGGGTCTTTTGCAGGCATGGCGAATACCCTGGGCCGTACCGAACTCATCTGGGGACGCTTTTGCCGACAGAAGATGGTGGCCATGATGTTTCCGCCAAAAGTCGGACGCGTCATAAGAAGAAGGCCTGTTTCCTTTTCGATGTAGAGGCCCGTGCAATCGGCCGTAAGGCCGGTTTCAAGCCTTGTGGCCACAACTGCGGCAAGGTCTCTGCCAAGGGCCGTGGCGCCTACTAGAAGGATCTCCGGGCAAACCTCGGCGCACATATCCGCGAGCGCCTTGCCGAAGGCAGCCGAAAAATAGCGGCTAAGAAGAGGATCGTCCATTACGTGGACCTCGTCGCAGCCGTAGGCTATCGCCTCTTGGGCTACCCCGCCCACGTTGCTGCCAAGAACAAACCCCAGGACTTTGGTGTCCAACTGCTTTGCCAGCTGTGCGGCCTTCCCGGTAAGCTCCCAGGAAACCGGGGCCCCAAGCCCATCGAAGGTTTCGATAAATACCGCAACCCCTCCGTGGGGCTGCGCTTCCACCTGCGTTCCCCCCGGCTTTGCCTGCCCAGGCTTTTTCCCCTTTTTCTTCTCAAACCTTACCGCCCCAACCGGGCAGCTCTCAAAGCACTTGCCGCAGCCAACACACACTTGCGGGTCTACCTGGGCCACCCCGTCGCTGTTTAATTCAATTGCCCCGACGGGGCATTCGCCAATGCAGATCTGGCAGGCTATGCACTTATCAGGTATTATCTCGGCAACTTCGATTCCACGCGTATTCTTTGCCATGCTAGCCGTCCGCCTTCCAACCTTTAACAAACCCAGCCTCAAAGTCCCGGTCGGAAAACAGCTCGCCCAGGGCTGCCGATACGGCCACTGAAACCGACTCTCCCGCATCCCATTTGGGGCCTGCCCTGTGGAGCTGCGGGGACGCGATCGCCCTTACCCAGGTGGGCGAGCCCTTGATGCCCACAAAATCGGCGGAGGCGCCTATGGCTTTTGCATCCCAGGTCTTGATCTCAACCCTGATGGATTCGATAAGCATGGGAAGAGAGGCCCTCCTTGGGGTCGCCATTTCCAACTCAACCGACAACATGGCCGGAAGAGGACCCGAAATAACCTCCAATCCCCCCTCGACCTTGCGTCTTACCTGCAGACGCCTTTTGTCCGGGTCGATCCATTCGACTTCCAAAACATAGGTAAACTGGGTCAAACCCTGCCGGGCGGCAATCCCGGGGCCGGTTTGCGCCGTGTCGCCGTCGATAGCCTGCTTTCCGCACAGTACCAGGTCGACGGGTTCGACATTGCCAAGGGTTTCTATGGCTTTGGAAAGCGTGTAGCTTGTGGCAAGGGTGTCGGCCCCGGCAAAGGCGCGGTCGCAGAGCAGGACGGCATCGTCTGCGCCCATCGAAAGCGCCTGTCTAAGCACGCTGTCGGCCTGGGGAGGTCCCATCGAGATCGCCGTTACCCTCGCCCCGTACTTTTCCTTGAGCCGCAAGGCTGCCTCAAGGGCCGTGATATCGTAGGGATTGGCCATGGATTCCACGCCCGCCCGCACAAGGGTGTTGGTTTCAGGATCTATTTTTACCTCCGCGGTATCGGGTACCTGCTTGATGCAGACTACAAAATGCATAAGACTCTTTCCTGGCTTGAGGGAAACCTTGAGTAAGCATCAGGGTTGGATTTGGCAAGAGTGGGTAAGGGGTTTTAAAACAGACGGTTAGCTCAGAATTACCGCCCTGATTGTGGCCATTTTGAGCCTTTTACAGGCCCTCCAACGTTTTTCCCCATCGATGATCCGAAAGGAATCGTGTTCGAAACGAATAAAAATTGGATCGTGTCCCCCGCTCCTGATGCTTTGCTCCATCTCTTCGATCGCTTCAAGCGAATAGACGATCCGGCGATTGGGACTGATCCTTGCGATTTCGATTTCGCGAATGTAGTTGTCCATCTGTTTTCTCCCGCAAAGGTTATGCGCAGACTCTAATGCAGGAAGGGCAGGCGGGCAAGGCCCCGGTAGAGAGCAAAAATCGCGGGCTGCCAAAGACCACGGCCCGGGTGGAACTGGAAATCCTTTTGGCTATTCGGTTTCGGCGGGACTTAAAAGCTTGCGGATGCATTCTTTTAATTCCTTTATTTTCACCGGTTTGGCAAAAAAGCCGTCGACTCTGCTCTTCATCGCTTCAACCGCCGAATCAAGGCTTGCAAAGGCCGTTACCATGATAACCTTTATCTCCGGGTAGGCCGTTTTTACCGTGCGCAGCACCTCCATGCCGTCGGCGCCCTTCATCTTGAGATCTGTTATCACTACGTCGAACTTTTCCTCCTTAAGCCTCGCAAAAGCAGGTTCGGCATTTAGAAAAGTCTCCACAAGATAGCCCTCCGGTTCCATGGCGACCTTAATCATTTGTCCAACTATTTTTTCGTCGTCTATCACTATGACCTTGAAACCGGACATGGCAAAGCTCCTTTGTTAAAGATCGCATACGGGCAGATCTATCGTAAAGCAGGTCCCCGCGCCGTCTTCACTTTTTACCCGCATGCTTCCCTTGTGATTTTTGATGATTCCGTAGCTTACAAAAAGCCCCAGCCCCGTTCCCCCAGATCCTTTGGTGGTAAAGAAAGGATCGAAAATATGGGGTAAGACTTCAGGGGAAATGCCTTTGCCGGTATCCTCCACCTCGACTTCCACGCGGGCCGTATCAGGGTTATAACGGGTGCCAATCCGCAGACGATCCCCCGGTGAGCAGGCGTGGATCGAATTTGTCAGCAGGTTTATGAGCACCCCCTGAACCTGATTTTCATCTATGTAGACCCTGGGCAACTCCTTGGCAAGCTCTACCTGTGCTTCGATGTTGCAGACCGAGATCATGTTTTGCACAAGCCTCATGCTCTTATCGACCACGCTGTTTATGTCGCTTTGCCTGAAGTCGGGCTTTTTGGGCCGGGCAAAATCAAGAAGATCCTTTACGATTCGCTGGATGCGCTCGGTTTCCTCCTCGATTTTTTTCACATACTCCACATGTTCGTCCCTGTTCATTCTATCATAGAGCTCGACGAAGTTTTGCGCGAGCATGGAGATGTTATTTAATGGATTGCCGATTTCGTGGGATACCCCCGCGATAAGGATGCCTATGGAGGAAAGCTTCTTTGCCTCTATCATCTGTTCTTCGCGGTTTCTCAGTTCTGCGGCCATGGAAAGAAGAGCCGAAACCGCCATGCCGCATTCATCGCCGGACTTTTCCGGTTCGATTTTTTCGAATTCCCCCTCCGAGATCAGGTGAGCCGCCTTTTCTATGCGCTTTAGCGACCCCAGGACCCTGGCCGACAAAAGCAGAGTAACCCCCACGGCGGTAAAAAGGATCAGGGCAAAGGACAAAATGAGCCCTCTTTTGGAACCAGAGATAATCCTGTTTACCTCCGCCCGTTCGGAAGAAGTGATATAGTTCATAAATTCCATGATCTTGCGGCCCGCCGTGCGCACCTTTGACTGCGCCGCCCCATCCCCTGTCCTTGCCCCCTCCAGTGAGCGGCCGTAATTTTTGAGATTTGATTCGAGCCGAATCGTTTTGGCCTCGCCGATTGCCCTGACAATATCGGCCCGCGAGCTTTCGATGGTCTTGATGGTGGCCTCGGTTTTGGCCTCTATGTCCGAGAGGGCCGACTTTTCGGAGTAGAGGAAATAATTTTTCTCCGCCAGCCTCATTTCCAAAAAGGTCGCGTTTAACCTGTCGGCGATTTCCATGAACCTGAGTTTGGTTAGCACCTGCTCCAGGCTGTGATAGGCAAGAAATCCCGTGACCAGTATGAGCAGGATGTTGGCAATATTTAAAACGATTACTTTGTGAAATATTTTAACCTGTCTCAAGATTAGAAGGCCTCCGAGCTTTTCAAAGCCTCATAGTTTTCTTCTCTGATGGGCCAGGACCACATTATTCCGTCCACTATCATGAGCAGGCCGATCGCCATCATAAATATATCGAGCACATTTAAAAAGCTTGGCCGGAAATACTCAAATAGGCCTAAGCCGCCCCCGGCAAAGGAGACGCCGGTGCCGATGAAGGTAAGTCCGGTCCTCGCGCGCGCATAGATCGTGCGGTAACAGGCGGCCACGGTGCGCTGGGCGCTAAAGACGCTCCTTTGGTGCGCCGGAAGGGAGCGGGCTTTGTTGTCGTGGGAACCCTCGATATCCGCAACCGTGCGGTTTGCCAGGTCGAAGAGGCGTGCGAGCATGGTCTTGCCCTCCTTTCCTTCCGCTTCTCCCGGGTCGACGAACTGGTAGTCTTCGAGAAACTGCACGCTTGCCGCCGTGACTTCTATTAGCGTCTGGTGCTTGGGGGGACGAAAATAGGACCGTTTGATCCGGTAGTAGCTGATCATGCCAAGCAGGGTTAAAATAAGGCCCGAAGCTATCATTGCCCAGTAAAACGGCGCGTAATGGACTGTGTGGCCGTTTTTTAGAGCCGTTCTGCCAACCAGTATGAAAGTCAGCCCCGCATCGAGCAAGGCCATATAGGTTCTGACCCTTGCGAAATCGGTGCGGTAGGTGGCAAGTTTGGTCCTCCACCCGGCCATGGTATTTCGCCACATCGCAAGAGAGGTTCTTTCGTTTCCGGAAAGATGATCGGGGTCGCTGTTTAGAAAGTCGCCGATAAAAAAGCAAATATCTTCGGCAAGGGCCACCATGAATTCGTATTTGGCGCCTTCTCCCAACCACCGTCTTACCTCTTCGCCCACATCGGGGTCCGCGGGGTTTCTGGCCGCCACTATCACCGTATCCCGGTCCAACGCCACGGGAAACCAGAGCATAAAAGCGAGTCTTTCCGGATCGAGCCCGTGGAGAAGCTCGGGGGGGACCGGAATCCGTTCGTCGTATTCGACCCATTGGCAACCAAAGGATTGTGCCAGGGCTTCGAGCAGCTTGCGGCGCGCAATGCCCAAGTCGTAGCGAAGCACCTCCTCGACTTCGATGTCTCTTAGGCGCGCCGCCTCACCCGCCCAGCGCAGCTTCTGCGAGTCCAAAAGCCCCCAATCGACCAGGGGCCGGAATCGCATTGTCGAATCAGCTCCCGCAGTCATTGTCCTCATAATTGAATATCACCTTTTTCCAAAACTGGGCCGGTTTACCGTAATCGGGCATTCGGATCTCGAGGCCCTCCCAGCAGTAGGGCAGCTGTTTTTTCCTGCGCTCGGCTTTAACGTACCAAAAAAGGCCCTCGGATATCATGAAAAGCCCGGCGATAATCAGCACCACATCGAAGAGGGTCCACCAGATGTTTACCCATCCGAAATAGACCTGCAAACCGAAACCGATCGAAAAAATGCTTACTCCGGTTCGGATAAACCTCAGTCCGGTCCTCGATCTTGCCAGAGTGGTCCTAAGCCGTGCCTTGACGTTGCGCCTTTCGGCCAGCAGCGTTCGCTCCAGGGCAAGCCCCGTGGTTCCCCAGATCCCGGGGGCGTAGGTGGCTTTAAGCATAAGCTTTGGCGGCATGTCGTCCAAGCGGCTGAAAGCGCGGAACATGAAATCCCAGATCGAGGTGCTTTCCTCGATCTGCCTGGTTGTTTTTATGCTTTCAACAACCGCGCGCCGCCCTGGAAAATACCACCTTGCGCCCTCGAAAAACATGACTGCGCCCGTCATTATGAGCGCGGCGTAAAAGATCGACCATGCCCCGAAATGATAGTTTCTCCAAAGCAGCACCCCCAGGCCTACAACGGAGGTACCGGTGCTGGCAAAGGCAAGGCCCGTTCTGGACCTGGCCATCCGGCTGCGGTACATGGCAAGAAGGGTCCTCTCTTCGGCAAGATCCGATCTGTCTATGGCAAAAAACCTCCGCCGCATTACCGGAGAAAGCCTGGCCCAGCGGTTGCGAAGCTGCTCGGCTCCTTTTACGGGCTCGGATCTGGTCAGCACCGAGCCCACCTCCGTGGTCTTAATCTCCGGAATTGTCGTGCCAAAGGTGGACCGGGCGGGCACATAGCCTATGCCTGCTCCTTCCGCCCTCCTCATGGGCATATACCAGCTTAACCCCTCGGCCACCATGAAGGTCCCGCCCAAAAGGATGATCGCCTCTATTGCGGTGAGCCAGCCGATTCCAAAAATCCTCAAAAGAGTAAGGCTTATGGCGATCAGCTTTACCCCGACCCTTATGGCGGCAAGCCCCGTCCTTCCCTTCGCCATGTTGGTCCTGTAGCGAGACATTTTCGTTCGTTCGGAGGCAAGCCTTGTGCGCAGTAGAGCCAGGCAGGTCCGCCCGGCTTCGGGGGGAAATCCGGGGTTTACATCCTGGTTGTGCTCGATCATGCGGATTATGTCGCTTGGCAGGGCAAAGATCAGTTGGATGGACTCTTTTGCCAAGGCGCGCTTGATCTTTTCGACCAAAAGGGGGTCCTCGGGGTTGGAGGTGGCCACCCGCGCCCGCCTGGCCGTCACGGAGATCGGAAACCACAGCTCGCGCTTTAGAACGCTAAGATCGAGGTGAGCGGCTAACTCCGCGCGAGGGGCAAGCTTTTCGCTAAACTCGATGAACGGAAGGCCGTAATGGTTGCTGAAACTTAGAAGGATTTCATGTTTGGGGACGCCAAGCTCCCGCAAGGACCTCTCGAGAAGCCTCACCGAGCCTTGCGAGGCGCAAACGATCTTCTCCAACTCGGGTCTTTGGATTACTCCACGCTCGATAAGGGAGTCAAGGGCTTCCAGCCGGTTTTCCACTGGCTCTTCGATCAATTCACTCACGGCCTGGAGACTCTTTTGCGCCATCAGCATTCGATTCCCTTGATAAGCCCTTTGGCCCTGCCTGGCCAAAGGGCCGAATTGCCGCGATAATATAGCGATCTTATCATAAGTTTCCTCTCCACGGTAAGCGCGGGTGGAGCGAAAATAGTGGTTTGCCTTCCATATAGGCCCCGGTCGCCTTTTGCGCAAGGCTCCAATCTCACCTCTTCTCTTTTAATTATGCACAAACCATGCGACACCTTCCGGCAAAGCGGCAAGATTTGCGTCTCGAAAAATCGCCTTGACCTTCGCCTTGTTGACACTATCGCAAAATGCCGGCTGCATTTAGGGTCCCCTTAAAGTGTCGCCTCGCTGTATCAGGTGTCGCTTGGATTAATACTTTAGCGCAGTCAAAAGCGTAGAGCCGCCCCATGCTCCGTTCAGGGAATTGCTGTTCCGATACCGTATTAACGAATTTACGTATCAACCAGCGAGCCGGCTTGAGAAAGGGGGGCGCAATGAAAGACAAAAGACTATTGTGCTGATTATAGGGAATCGTCAAATGATACGGCTGCAGCCATCAATGCAGTTGCGCAAGGGGAATAAGAAGGCTATTTTTCCAGTTGGCAATAAGAAGGTCCCGAGCCTCGGGGGGATGACTGGTTGCCGATGCGTTTTTCTAAAAATCTCGCCGGCGGAAGCGATTTTTGGGGTTAATTTCGGTTGCGCCAGTTTAGCGGAGAGCTTTGCGAAGCAGCATCCTTATAGGCGGAGAAATGATGGACAGGATCAAATTGGGCATCAGCACGTGTTTATTGGGAGAGCCGGTTCGCTATGACGGCGGCCACAAGCTCGACCGGTATTTAAAAGACACCCTGGGGCGCTATTTCGAGTATGTGCCCGTATGTCCGGAGGTCGAATGCGGGTTGGGGATACCGCGCGAATCCATGCATCTTGAGGGGGAGCCCGGGCGGCTGCGCTTGATTACCTCGCGGACCAGAATGGATCTCACGGAGCGCATGCTTACCTGGGCCGAGCGCAGAGTGCGCGACCTCGAATCGGAAAAACTCTACGGGTTCATCTTCAAGAGCAATTCGCCCAGCAGCGGCATGGAGCGCGTAAAGGTGATCGACTCGAAAGGCATGCCGCACAAGACCGGGGTGGGCCTCTTTGCCGGGGTTTTCATGAACCGCTTTCCACGCATTCCCGTCGAGGAGGAAGGAAGGCTCCATGACCCGGGACTTCGCGAAAATTTCATCGAGCGTATTTTCGCCCTTAAAAGATGGCGGGAGACATTGGAGCAGGGGCGCAAAGCCTCCCGGCTAATCGAATTCCACAGCCGGCACAAACTGCAGGTGATGGCCCACAGCCCCCGGTGTGCGAGCGAGATGGGACATCTTGTCGCCCAGGCCGCGCAAATACCCGCCGATGCCCTGTTTGAGGGCTATGAAAAAATGCTTCTGGAGGGGCTGCGGTTAAAATCGACGGTAAAGAAAAACACAAACGTGTTGCAACATATAATGGGCTACTTCAAACATCAGCTGACGGCCGACGAAAAGCTGGAGTTGATGGAGCTAATAGAGCAGTACTATAAGGAGTATCTGCCACTGGTGGTGCCACTGGCTCTTCTAAAGCACTACGCTCGCAAATACGAGCAGACATATCTCAAGGAGCAGTCCTATTTGGACCCCCA
>JBMFHI010000024.1:0-39408 GCA_049976905.1 Syntrophobacteraceae bacterium
GTATATCCCAGGTAATGGTGCTCCTCAATGAGGCTGTTGCACAGTTTCTCCAAGGGGCTTCTTCTCACTTGGTGAATGGAGAGGGGGAAAAGCTCCCGCAAAGGTACATTGATAGGAGTTTGGTCTACCTCGATCCTTTCCGGCGGGATTCGGTGCAGGAAAGGATTAAGAGGAGTCTTTTTCCTTGGGGGAAGATGGATGGCGCCCTTACGTTCCAGATCGAGCAAAAGCCCACGGCAGATCATGTCCTTGGGTTGACCGTTTGGCTGGGTCCAGTTCCAAGCAATGCACAGTCGCCTCGACAGGGCACAGCGCCCTTCCTCGGGGTGTTCGGCGATCACCTGCCGGACAAGACCAACGTCAGTGGATGAAAAGGCTCGGTTTCTAAAAGTGAATGCGTTTTCCATGCATGATGGAATAGCTTATTATGGTTTCGAACGCAAGCTAAAAAATTGATCGGCATTCAACCCCGGTGAACGATTACTGGAAATTGCGCTAAGCCGGTGTAGGCCGTTTGCCGGCAATCACTTTACAAATGTGCCAAACCGCAACTCCTCGAAAGCCGTTTTAAGTTCTTCGGGGGTGTTCATGACAATGGGGCCTTGCCAGGCGATGGGCTCGCCTATCGGTCTGCCGGATACAAGGATAAATCGCGCGAAATGATCGTTTGCGCTGATTTGCACGACATCTCCCCCGGGCTCAAAGAGCACAACCGTTTCGGCTCCGCACCCCTCAGGCTGAGGGGTGTGCGGGCTTAAAGCCTCATGGGCATGGGCCGAGCCGGTATCGCCAAAACAGGCCTCCCCGTCTATAATGTAGGCAAAGACAGTGTGGCCCGCAGGGATTGCGCGCTCAAAGACCGCTCCGGGCGCAAGGCCAACGTCGAGCATTTCCGGATCGATTACTATGTCATCTACGGGGCCCTGCACGTTTGCCACTCTGCCCGCAATAACTTTTATCTTCACACCGCCGTCGAGAATAACCTCAGGGATATCGGCCGCCTTCACATCGCGGTAGCGCGGCGCCGTCATCTTGCGGCCGGCCGGCAGGTTGGCCCAGAACTGCAAACCCCAGATGCCGCCGGTTTGGCTCTGTTTTGGCATTTCCTGGTGAATGATGCCGCTTCCGGCGCTCATCCACTGAAGGTCACCGGGGCCAATGACGCCTTTGTTGCCCAGGCTGTCGCCGTGTTCCACCCGTCCTTCAAAGATGTAGGTTATGGTTTCAATACCCCGGTGAGGATGCCATGGAAAACCCGGCAGATAGTGAGCGGGGTTGTTGGAATGAAAGTCGTCGAGCATAAGAAAGGGGTCAAACTGAGGCACTTCGGAATGGCCGAAACCTCTTTTGAGGTGTACGCCCGCGCCCTCGATTGTAGGCATGCTCTTAAAGATCTTTTTGATTTTTCGTATAGATTCCATGAGAGTCCCCTAAGCAGCCCTATTGGCCTTACCGGTGCTGGTCTCAAAATATGCCCTGTGCGGGAAAACCCGCGCTTTGGCCCACACCGCAGCCGCACCTGGCGCGGGCGCCATCATTGCCTCTGCCGACAAGTTGCAGGGATTTCGGATAGGTTTTAAATTATATACGACACCTCAAAAACGCAACCAGTCACAAAGTCTCCGCGGTTTTCCCAAACAACTTTTCGAGAGCCGGGGCCGATTGAATATGGAGCGTGCTTTGAGGGAAGGCGATCTCGATGTTGTTTTCCCGAAACAATCGGTCAATTTCATAGCGAACCCGGGAGAGTATCCGCACATCCTGATCCATATCGGCTATCCAGAACCTGAGCTGAAAATCAAGGGTGCTGGCGGCGAAATTGGCAAAGAGCACCTCGGGGGCCGGGGCCACCAGCACACCGGCAACCTCTCGAGCCGACTGCAAAAGAAGCGATCTAACCATTTTCGTATCCGAACCGTAGGCTACCCCTACCGTCAGGTTCAATCTGACACGCCTGTCGCGGTGGCTCCAGTTTACAATTTTAGTTGTGATCAGCTCTGAGTTCGGGATAAAGAGCGTGGCGTTGTCCCTGGTTTGCACCACGGTGTTGCGGATGGTGATCTTTTTTACGTCTCCAAGCGTTTCATTGATCTGGATCGTATCGCCGGGCTGGACGGAGCGGCCCAAAAGCAGAATAAGACCGCTGAAAAAATTGTTGACGATTTGCTGGAGCCCAAAGCCGATTCCAACGCTAAGACCGCCTGCAACGACCGTAAGGCTCATGAGATTGAACCCCAGAAGCGAAAGCGTTGCCAGGAGAAAAAATCCCCAAAACAGATACTTAGACGTCTTTTGGACAACTTCGGTTATGCCTGGATCGAGATGGGCCGCTCGAAGCGCGAGGGATTCGACAAGCAGGGCCAGGACCCTGGTGGTATAAAAACCCAGGATGATCAGGCACAGGATCTTTAAATTGAGCCGGTAGCTATCCCAGCCAAGCTCGGCGGATATAATCCGGTGAAATACTTCGGAGCCTCCCAGGTGAAGGGAAAACAGTTTGAGATTGATAAATACGGTCATGATGATGATAAGAGGAAAGCCCATTATAGATAAAATACCGATCAAAAAGTGATCCTGTTTTCTTTTGGTTTTTACGAAACCGCGTAGACTTTTTAAAAGATTTATAGAAATATCAATGGAAAGCCATCCGTAAACAACGGTGGAAACGATAAGAAACGAGAGGGGAAGGTATCCCAGGGCAGCTATAGCCATAAGCGTGCAAGGCAGGTATATGGCCGCTATATATAAATATCGCTGCAGCCCGCATGCTATGGTTTGTCTTTTAAAGTACATGTAAATGCAGCAAATCCCAAGGCACAAAATCCAGGTTGTTAGTGAAATTGAATAGGGTAAATTTAGACCCCGCAGTTGCAACTGCAATAAATTGAGTATCCAGAGCGGATAGACTCCCTTGGAGGAGGCCTTGTCCAGGGCGGCGGCTCTTTTGTGCAACAGGATAAAACCATAGAGCAGGACAAAGGAGAAAGCTGCTTCTCCGATTATCATAACCAGCCCGGAAATTTCAAAGGTCGCGTTTTCGCCAAAACACCTAATGGATGCCCACAGGCATAGAAAAATCCAGAAAGTAAACAGACCACCTGTTTTGACTGCGGGAAAAAAAGATTTTTTAAGTTTTCTCTGCAAGATTGCGCCAAGCAAGGCTAGCAGGAACACGGAGGATAAAACCTTGAGCAGCAGTTGGCGGTTTTGGGTCACCTGTTCATCGCTGCTGACTATCTCCCACCAGAGGTTGCCTTCAGTCAGCCACTTTTGGGGACCGCTTTTAAAATCCTTTAAAAAGTCTTCGGAAAATAGCCCGGGCATATTCCTTAAAAAATAAATTTTCCAATAGGTTTTAGTTTTTAGTCTGGTGGCCTTTTGAGCCTCCTGGAGGCGAGCCATGAACACGTTGTAGGCTTCCCTTGATTTTTCCATTTTCGAGCGGATAAGGACCAGTTGGGATTCGAGAGTGGAAATATCTTTTAAGTCTCGTTTGAGCGGGGCTAGAAAAGTGGCTGACGAAGGGGTTGCAATCTGGCTTTGCAACTCCGATTTGAGGTCGCCAACTTTGCTCGCGGAAATCTCTAAGGAATGCTCGGCATCGGAAAACCATTTGAAGCGGCTGTCGGCTTCAGCGCCCAGCACGGTCAGCCCGTGATGGATCACCCTTAAATCATCAGGGTCCTGGCCGACTCCATAGAGAAGCATGAGTTGATCCCTGCTTTTTTCTATTTTTGCCAGATCCCTTTGGAATTGCCAGCTGCGATCGTCTAATTGCGAATTAAAATCCTTGAGGCTCTCGCCTGCCGAGCGGAAAGAATCCTGAAAATACTGAAGCACGCTTCGCCAGTTGGCGTCTTCGATCGCCTGGGTCTGGGCTATCAGGCAAAAGATGGATAGGAGGACAATGGCAATTGCCGCCAACCACCTTTTGGTCTTTTTGGCACGATCCATCTTCCCCCCTGTGTGTTCGCGGCATCAGCCCCTAGTTAGGTTGGTGGGCACAAAAAGCCGTGTCCACCCTTTCGGCCGATTTGGATATCATGGAACGTAAGGGACCTCACACGAGATAAGCAGGTAATGAGTGCTCAATAAGTTATCGGCTAAAAGGTGTGATGGCTAAAAGATTTATTTGTGGTTTCGGCAAATATACGGCACGTGGAAAGAAAAAAACTGGGGGAGAATTGAAAGTATAAGCCGCCTTCGTGAGCAGGCTGAAGGGGAAGCCCCGGCCCGCGATGGGGGCTTTAAGGATGACCGGGGGGAGTAAATAACAGAGCCCATTTAAGCGGGCACCGGCTTGCCGGGATGTCCGCCAATACAATCGAGCGCACATCCCGGTCGCAGGTCTTTTTAAAAACTGCCTATCTGGAAATGCTTTTCAACAGCCAGGCCATGTTCTGTCCCAGGATTTTCATGGTCTGGATGCCTTCCTCGTCTTTTTCCACCTCGCCCTTTTCTCTTCCCATGCCGATGTTCCAATAGGAAGAACCCGGAACGATCATCTGAGACATGAGGAACAGATGGTTTATCGAGTCAAAGACGTGGATGCCCCCCGCCCTGCGAGCCGCGGCTATCGCCGCGCCGACTTTTCGTTTGAACATAAAGTCGTTGGCCCTTGAAACAAGACCGGCCCGGTCTATCAGGGCCTTCATTTCCGGAGTGAGATCGCCAAAATAGGTAGGAGAGCCCAAAATTATCCCGTCGGCCTCAAGCATCTTGTGGATGCACTCGTTTACCACATCGTCTTTTACGGCGCATTCCTTGTCCTTATTTTTCATGCATTTGTAGCATGCGATACACCCGTGAATTTTGGTTCCGGCAAGCTCGACCAGTTCGGTCTCGATGCCCTCTTTACCCAGTTCGGAAAAAACATGGTTGATTAAATTAGCAGTATTGCCGTCTTTGCGCGCGCTTCCGTTAAAAGCAACTACTTTCATTTCAATTCCTCCAATGGAAAATTACGGATAACTTTACGCTGAGTACCACATGCTTCCACCTGCGCCCACCTGGCAAAACTGATCGCCGGTGAGACAAAGTCATAGCAGCCCCAAGACCCTTTGGCCAGTCCAACTGTTTGATCGAGTCTGCCTTGAGCGGCCAAATTAGTCGCAGAGGATAAAATGCACCACTTTCTGCGGTCCGTGGACGCCTCTGGTCATGGCCGCCTCTATATCGCCCGTACAGCTTGGCCCTGTTACAAGTGTCAGGCGCGAGGGGAGGCTCCGGCCAATTTGTTCAAAATAATCGACTAGCCCCTCGAGGCATCCCGTCGCATCGCTTAGCACAATGGAGATCGGCGGCAAAAGGGTCGAAAGGCCGCCTCTGCCTTGTCCCGTGGCCAGAACAAGACTGCCTGTATCGGCAAGAAAGTGCTCGCACCAAACAAGACCAACCGATGCGGCTCCAACCCCGCCCATATCCCAGGTATACCCCGCGGGCCCCTTGCAGGGCATCGTTACCTCAAAGCCCGAAGAAGCAACAATGGCCTCGATGGATTGCCGAAAACTCTCAGGCCAGCCCGTGGCGGACAGGGCCGCAATTTTTGGCTCGCCTGCATCGCCAAGGACGCCTGTTAGCCGAAGCGGCAGTTCGGATCGGCTAACACACTCGACCACCGTTCCGGCAATCCGCGCCATTCGAATATAGCGTTCCACCCTTTCAGGCCGACTCATGGTTTATTTCCGTTTCTGTGCGGCGCTTTTTGCCTGTCGTCCCACCAGGAGCGGAAATCCTGGCCTCTCGCGGGTTCAGGCAGCTCCCGGCAGCTAGTCCACTCTCGGACACTTGCGGGGAGTATCGCCCCGGGCAGCCTTGAGCCATGAGAAAGGAGGCGGCGAACCGTTGCAAGGCCCGTGCGGTAGGAGAGGGGATGCCCGGCCAATAGCGCCGGCGCCAGGGCTTTTAGGCCTTTCGCCCCTCCCTTTGCCTCCTCGCGTATCTCTCGAAGCTTTCTGTGATAGTCGGCAAGGGGAATTCTCATTGGGCACACCTCAGCGCAGCGCCCGCAAAGAGTGCAGGCATCGGGAAGGTCTCCATAAGCGTCCATGTCCCATAAAAGCGGGGAGAGCACATCGCCCATGGGTCCGGGATACACCGACTGGTAGGCATGCCCCCCGACCGTGCGGTAGACCGGGCAGTTGTTCATGCAGGCGCCGCAGTGAAGGCAATGGAGCATTTGCCTGAAGGGGCCGCGGGCAAGAGATGTCCGCCCGTTATCGAGCAGCACGACGTGGAGGCGCCGAGGCCCTTCCTCTTCGCCCGGCCTGCGCGGTCCGGTAATGATGGTGACATAGCTCGAAATTGTTTGCCCTGTCGCCGAACGGGTAAGAAGCGTTAGAAAACCGGGTAGATCGGATAGCTTTGGAATCATCTTGTCGATTCCAACGATAGCGATCTGTACGGGGGGCAGCGCGGAGGTGAGACGGCCGTTTCCCTCGTTGGTCACCATCACGATGGTCCCGGTCTGGGCAACCGCGAAGTTCGCGCCCGTAATGCCTATGTCGGCAGCAAGGAAACGCTCGCGAAGCGCCTTTCGGGCTACCCGAACCAGCTCCGCCACACCGATCCCGGGCTCGCTGCCCAAGGCTTCGTGAAACAGCTGGGCCACTTGCGCCCGGTTTTTGTGAATTGCAGGTGCTACGATGTGGGAAGGTTTTTCGCCCGCAAGCTGGATTATAAACTCCCCAAGGTCGGTTTCCGTCACCGCTACACCGGCATCGAGCAGGGCCTCGTTTAAAAAGATCTCCTCGGAGGTCATCGACTTGGATTTTACCGCCGAAACGGCGCCAAGATCCGCGGCTATCGAGGTGACAATTTTTAGCGCCTCGGAACCGTTTTGGGCAAAGTGGGCTACGCCTCCCGCAGCCTCGAGACGGTCGGAAAACTCGCGGGCATAAAGCTCAAGGTTTGCCGAGACTTCCATCTTGCGGGTCCGGCCCCAGTCTCTTAGCTCTTCAAAACCGGGGTAGGAAGCAGTGGCCGAGCTTCGAACGAAGGAAAGGACGTTGGCCATCTTGCCCACCGCCGCGCAGAGTTGCTCATCGGAGAGCGCCGCCACGCAACCCTTTCGGAAATTATGTGCTGCTTTCATTTTTTAACACCCGGCCTTGCCGCTATGCGAGCGCCTCGGCCAACAATTGGCCAAGGTGCAGGAAACGAATTTGCGTTAGCCCCTGCCGTTTAGCCCCCGTTGCAAGATGGGTAAGGCAGCTCAGGTCAAGAGAGCACACCTGAGCGGCTCTGGTAGCCGAAATGTTTTTGAGCTTATCGGCCAGGAGCCGGCCCGAGACTTCCGGAAGCTTTACGGAAAAGCTTCCCCCAAATCCGCAACAGGTTTCACTTTCAGAAAGTTTTACGAAATCGGCGCCAAACATCTGCTCGAGATACTTTTCGGCAACCCCGCGAAGCCCTATTCCCCGCAGGGTGCGGCAGCTCGAGTGGTAGGTCGTGCGCTCGGGCCGGGGATGGGGCGGAATCGTTTCTATGCCCAGTACGCGGTGGAGAAACTCGCAAAATTCAAAGGTTTTGCCGCCGACCTGTTCAAAGCGCTCGCGCAGCAGAGGCTCCTCGGCGAAAAGCTCCGCGTAGCGATTTCTAACCGTGTCGGCGCAGGAGGAGCTC
This sequence comes from Syntrophobacteraceae bacterium, assembly GCA_049976905.1. Classification (GTDB taxonomy): domain Bacteria; phylum Desulfobacterota; class Syntrophobacteria; order Syntrophobacterales; family Syntrophobacteraceae; genus SbD1. Next base: position 7,624 of record JBMFHI010000024.1, read on the forward strand.
ATGACAACGATTTTTTCCGCATCTTCAAAGACCTCAAGGAAATGGAGGGCAAGCCGCCTTGCCCCCTCCGCGCGGCCGGTGTTTAGCCAGGGTTGACCGCAGCAGGTCTGAAGCCTTGGAAATTTTACTTCCACCCCAAAGGCTTCCAAAACCTCTACGCAAGCTCTGGCCGAAGCCGGATACAAAAGATCGGCCGTGCAGGTAAGAAGCAAAGACGCCTTCATTAAATTTTGCCCTCGCTATCGGTTAAGACTTTGGAAAGATCGCGCGATCATACGCTCTTCCCCGGGCAAAGAAAAGGCGGGATACATTGGATAACGGGGCGCAACGCAAAAATTCTACGAACCCGAATTCACATAAACCGCTTTACACTTGTCGCAGTAGCCGTGAAAAACGACCTGTCGGCGCAGCACGTGGAACCCGCTGTTTCCCGAGACCGCCATCTTGGGCTCTTCGAGCGCAGAGTCCGCATCGATGATCGTTTGACACTGCAGGCAGACCATGTGATGGTGGTGAGCGGTCCTGGCGTCATACCTTGCCACTTCCGTTATAGGGCTCACCTTGTCGATCAGTCCGACGTCGTAGAATTTTTCGAGGGTCTTATAGACCGTTCCCAGCGAAATCATGGAAAAGCGCTTCTTTACCTGCTGGTAAACGGCCTCCGCACTGGGGTGCTCCAGAGAGGAATACAAGGACTGATAAATTGCCAACCGCTGATAGGTTACCTGAAGGCCGTGGGCTCTAAGAGTCGAGATGAAATCTTTATCTTTTTTACCCTCCATGATCGGTTTCCCCCTTTTTTTTGGACAGCAGTCTGTGCGAAGCTGGAAATCCCAATCTTTTCTATAGATAAAGCTGCGTTTAGGCAAGTGAAAACTTTTAATAATGTGTATTGTTAGACTAAAATTCCGGTAATTGGATTCACTAATTGCATATATTGTTATATCATATCGAAAAAATAGACAATTACACACTATCGTTTTATGCGCTATGGCCTACTGTCCGTTAAAAGTATTATAAATAACGCTAAATAGCCAAATTGTAGTATATTTAAATAGATCGGTGTCTTAGCGATGTGTAGTAAATATGGTAATGTAGAGTTTAGAGAATATGTTGGTAGAAACTTCGGTAGTGTAATGCCAAAAAATGGGTTGTATGATTATAGTACACTACTATACGGTAAAATCTTAATTATAAGATACAAACGTATTATTTATAAATAAATTGTTCATAATGTTACGTTGTAGAATGTAATGTTTATGTGCTTTACGTACGGCATTCATGGATTAAATACGATACTATGACCAAAAATGTTATACTGGTTGTGTTGAGTTGTAGTGGATTTATATTACCTATATTATCGGTTGGCACGGTGAGGCTGTGCCCACCCTAAACCTTCTACACATTCATCGCAGCTTGTGAAATTATCAGGACATTAATGATTATCACAATGCATGACTATTATCTTTAAGGTTCTTAAAAAGCAATTACTAAGAAATGCATAAATAACCGAAGATTGCGATTAGTGTTGGCGACGGCATAAGTTCGGTAATTAAGAGACGGTCTTAGCAGGTGTAGAGTCTAAAAAAGAGGTTTGTTTCCAACCCCATTGGAGGGAGGCCTGTTCTACTGAGTAAACGCATTCTTTTGCAATATCCAAAATTAATGCTTTTGGGGAGCAGATAATTCGCGGATGCGCTTTAGAAAGACCAGTAGTATGGAGATGGCCGCGGGAGTCACCCCCGGTATTCTGGAGGCCTGACCGACCGAAAGAGGCCTTACGGCCTTTAGCTTTTGTTTTACCTCGTTAGACAACCCCGGAGCCTTATCGTAGGGGAAATCGGCAGGAATAACGATTTCCTCCATCTGGCGAAACTTTTTTACTTCGGCTTCCTGGCGTCTTAGGTAGCCCTCATATTTGCACTCGATCTCAACCTGTTCGCGCACTTTTTGGGAAATCGGCGGCGTTGTATCGCAAAGAGCGTCCAGATCCAAATAAGAGAGCTCGGGCCTTTTGAGAAGCTTATCGAGGGAGACCGGCTCATCGATTGCGTGGGAGAGCTTCTGTGCAAGCATTTGGCTAACCCGTGGCGAGGGGCGCACAAAAGTTTTGCGAAGTCTGGCGAGCTCGGCCTGCACGGCCTCGCGGCGCTCGAGGATCTCTCTATAGGCCGATGGCTCATGGAGCCCAAGGTGGTAGGCCTTCTCGAGGAGCCTCAAATCGGCATTGTCTTCTCGAAGCAGTAGCCGGTACTCGGATCTGGAGGTAAAAATCCTGTAGGGTTCGTTTGTTCCCTTTGTCACCAGATCGTCTATCATAACGGCCATGTAGGCTTCGGAGCGGTCCAATAGAAAAGGCTCTCTTTTTTGAACCTTAAGCGCGGCGTTTAGCCCGGCCCACAACCCTTGGGCGGCCGCTTCCTCGTAGCCGGAGGTGCCGTTTATCTGTCCGGCCAGAAAAAGGCCTTCGACCCGTTTTGTCTCCAGGGTGGGGTGGAGCTGGGTGGGGTCGATGAAGTCGTATTCTATGGCGTAGGCCGGGCGCATAATCTGAGCGTATTCGAGCCCGGGGATCGTATGGACAAGCTTGGTTTGAACCTCCGCGGGAAGCGAATTGCCCGTGCCGCCGGCATATATTTCCTCGGTGTCCAACCCTTCGGGTTCCAGTATTATCTGGTGGCAATCCTTGTGGGGAAACTTCATGACCTTGTCTTCAAGAGAGGGACAGTATCTGGCGGAAACACCCCTGATGGTTCCGTTGTATAGGGGAGACTGGGTTATATGGCGGCGAACAAGATCGTGGGTGCGCTGATTGGTGTGGCCGATATGGCAGGGGAGCTGCGGGAGGGTAATCTTTTGGGTAACCATCGAAAAGGGTCTTGGCTCGAGATCGGCGGGCTGTTCGCGAAAGGCGCTAAAATCTATGCTTTTTCGAAGGATTCGCGCAGGCGTGCCCGTTTTCATCCTGCCGGTGCAAAACCCCAGGCTCTGCAGCCGGTCGGCAAGGCCGATGGAGGAAAACTCCCCGGCCCTGCCCGAGGCAATCGTGCTTTGCCCGAGATGGACGAGGCCGTGTAGGAAAGTTCCCGTGGCGATTACTACGGCGGGGGCTTCAAAACAGGTCCCCGCCTGGTCGACCACGCCGGCTACTTTGGGGCCTTCGACCAGAAGGGATTCCGCGCTGGACTGTCTTAGCTCGATATTTGGCTCAAGCTCCAGGCGGTGTTTCATTTCGCTTCGATAGCGCGCCTTGTCGTTTTGGGTTCTGGTGCCGCGAACCGCCGGCCCCTTTTTGGTATTAAGCAGGCGAAACTGAATGGCGCTAAGATCTGAGACCTTTGCCATTTCGCCTCCCAGGGCATCGATTTCCTTTACAAGATGGCCCTTTCCAATCCCGCCTATCGAAGGCGAACAGGGCATATGGGCGGCCGTATCCAGGTTGATGCACAAGACGAGGGTTTTGCAGCCAAGGCGGGCTGAGGCAAAAGCGGCCTCGCAGCCCGCATGGCCTGCCCCGATTACTATGACGTCATATTTTGGGCTCATTGAAATTTCCTTGCAAGTCCGCTCTAGTGCAACTCGTGGCCGTTGGTCCCGGTGAAGGCCAGGCATTTTATCCAGTGGCCCGGAGATATTTGCGTAAGTTTTGCGACCGTTTTCCCGCAGTCGGCTCGGGCAATCGAGCAGCGGGGTTCAAAGGGGCAGAAGGCCCCAGGGGCGCCGGTGCCGGACCGGGGGGCCAGGGGCGGGCTTTTTGCGCGTTCTCCGGGCTTAAGCCTTGGGATCGATTCGAGAAGCGCCCTCGTGTAGGGATGCACCGGGTTTTCGAAAAGTTCGCGGGCATTTGCAAGTTCGACGATTTGGCCAAGATACATCACCGCCACGCGGTCGCAGATATGGCGCACAACCGAAAGATCGTGAGAGATAAACAGGTAGGTAAGGTTTAGCTCCTCTTGTAAATCCTTTAGAAGATTTATGACCTGGGCCTGAATGGAGACATCCAGGGCTGATAGGGGTTCATCGCAGATGAGCAGTTCGGGGTTTAGGACCAGCGCCCTGGCAATGCCTATCCTCTGGCGTTGTCCGCCGCTAAATTCGTGGGGGTAGCGGTGGGCGTGCTCGCGGCGAAGACCGACTTTTTCCATGATCTGTTCGACTCTTTGCTTTTGCTCGGCCGGACTGCCCAGCTTGTGGATGATAAGGCCCTCGCCGATCGTTCGCCCTATGGTCTGCCGTGGGTCAAGGGAGGCATAAGGATCCTGGAAAATTATCTGCATCCGTCTCCTTAGCCGATGCAACTCCTGGGCGTCGACCGAAGAGATATCCCGTCCGTCGAAAAGAACCACGCCCTGCGTTGGGGGTTCGAGGCCCAGCACTATTCGGCCAAGGGTTGACTTGCCGCAGCCGCTTTCTCCGACAAGGCCAAGGGTCTCCCCCCTGGCAATTGTGAGATCAACGCCGTCAACGGCTTTGACCGCACCGATTTCCCGGCGCAAAACGCCTCTGGTTATGGGATAGTATTTTTTGACGCCGCTGATTTTTACAAGGTCGCTACTTGGAAGCAAGCAAAAATCTCCTTAACGATCAATGATTAGCCGATAGTGCGTATCTGGGTGAAAAGCAACAAAGTTTGCGCAAGCAAGCCCTTATGCCAAAGCCCAATCAGGGCAATTCCAAGGCCCCTGTAAAACTTGCGGGGCTACTCACTAGAATAGAGCCAGCAGCGCACTGGGTGGCCTGCGGCCGGGGTCCTTAGAGCAGGTTCTTCCATAAAACAGCGCTCAAAGGCCTGGGGGCACCTCGTATTGAATTTACACCCGTGAGGCAGGCCGTAGAGGCTTGGAACGACCCCGCGAATGGCTTCCAGCCTTTTAGCCTGCTCTGCGATCGCGCCGGCTGGAGCGGATCGCATAAGTCCCCGCGTGTAGGGGTGGAGCGGATCGGCGAAAAGCTCCCTTGCCAGGGCTTTTTCGACTATCCTGCCCGTATACATGACGATGACCTCATCGGCCGCCTCGGCTATTACGCCAAGGTCATGGGTGATGAGCAGGATCGCCATGGAGTGGGTTTGCCGCAGGCCCTCCAGCAGCGCAAGTATTTGCGCCTGGATGGTTACGTCCAGGGCCGTCGTGGGCTCATCGGCTATAACAAGGCGGGGGTTGCAGGCGATCGCCATGGCTATCATGGCGCGCTGACGCATGCCTCCGCTCATTTGATGGGGATAGTCCCTCATCCTTTTTTCCGGCGAGGGGATGCCGGCCATGCCAAGAAGCTCGATTACCCGCGATCGCGCCTCATTTTTGGAAATCCGCTTGTGGCGCAGGAGCACTTCGGCCACCTGATCCTCGATGCGGAAAACGGGGTTAAGAGAAGTCATGGGCTCCTGGAAAATCATGGAAATCTCGTTGCCCCGAATCGATTGCATGCGGCTTTCCGGGATAGAGAGCAGATCCGTTCCACTGAAGAAAATTTGCCCGCCTTCAATTATTCCGGGGGGCGGCACGAGCCGAAGAATGGAAAGAGCGCAAACGCTTTTGCCGCATCCGGATTCGCCCACAATTCCCACCACCTGTTTTTGGGAAATCGTAAAGCTTACCGAATCGACGGCTCGGGCTGTGCCGGCCTCGGTCCTAAACGAGGTTTTAAGATCTTTTATTTCTAGAAGGGCAGAATCCATCGATCTCCATTGCGGTTTCCACGGGTCGCGGCGCAGAGCGCCAAACCCGAAAAACTTTTCCCTAATCCCGGGACTCCTGCGATATAGGGACGACCTGCCAAGTATACTTATCGCCGCTTTGTTTAACAAGCGTCTGTGAGGCGCAACAGAGTCATTAAATAGCAAAGAGACCGGCCCCGCTTGCTCAACTTTGGCCCCAGGTAAACAGGGGGCACCTTCACAACCCAATTTTTCGACCCGCGCCGCCCATCCTTTCTGCGGCCGTCCATAAAGCGCCCATCCCCCAAAGTGCGCACGAATCGTAACCGAAGTGTGCAAAAATCGTAACTTTGAAAACCGGGCACCCCTGCCTTTTGGATAAATAGATGGGTGATATCGGTATCTTAAGTGATGGTACGCTTATTGCGATTAAGGTCTTGTCAATACTTGTACCGGGTACAAGCGCTCCTGTGGCGAGACGGAAACAACCTTTTCAGGAGAAAAAGAGATGAAAGGCAGACTTTGCAACGCTGCAACAGATATATCGGCCGAAGAAGGCGATCCGAACGATAGTAAGGCCTTTGGCGATTTGGCGCAAGAGGCGCCCTCGCCAAGCGCAAAACCATTTCGGCAGCCCCTAAAACTTGAAGGCGCAAGAGCCAAAAGCTCGTCGCGCGCGCTGGAGCTTCTGCGAATCGAGGCCGAAGAGCCGGTGTTAAGCCCGGTTTTTGAGAAGATCAAATCTCCCCGCGTGGCGGAATTTTACCTCAATCCTCTGCGGCACATTCCGGTAGTGGAAGGGGTTCGGGCCTGCGCCAGAGGAAAATTCATCTATGTAGGGGAAGAAAAATTCTACATTCGCGGGGTTACCTACGGTCCGTTCAGGCCCGATGAGCAGGGTTGCGAGTACCACGATCCCCAGACGGTCGACCGGGATTTTGCCCAAATGGCCGAAAAGGGCATAAATGCGGTGCGGACCTATACCGTACCTCCCCGATGGCTTTTGGATATCGCTCAAAAGCACAATCTACGCGTGATGGTAGGTTTGCCGTGGGAGCAACACATTGCATTCCTCGACGATAGAAAGCTCGCAAAAGATATCGAGAAGCGTGTTCGCGAGGGTGTGGCCGCATGCGCCAACCATTCGGCGGTGCTATGCTTTACGATCGGAAACGAGATCCCCTCTTCGATCGTTCGCTGGCACGGCCGACGCAGGATCGAATCTTTTCTCGAACGCCTCTACAATGCGGTTAAAGAGGTAGACCCCAAGGTGCTTGTCACCTACGTAAATTTTCCCACCACCGAATATCTGGACCTGCCCTTTCTCGATTTTGTCTCTTTTAACGTCTATCTGGAAACCAAAGAAAAACTTGAAGGCTATCTTGCGCGTCTGCAAAACGTTGCGGGCGACAGGCCGCTTGTTATGGCCGAACTTGGCCTGGACAGCATGAGAAACGGAGAGGAAAAACAGGCATCCACCCTGGAGTGGCAGATAAGGTCGACTTTTGCCATGGGGTGTTCCGGAATTTTCGTTTTCTCCTGGACCGATGAATGGCACAGGGGAGGCTTTGATATCGAAGACTGGGGCTTTGGTCTTACCGATAGAAACCGCAGTCCCAAGCAATCTCTTGAAAGCGTGAGCAAGGCTTACGCCCAGGTTCCCTTTCCCGCCGATCTGGTTTGGCCGACCATTTCCGTTGTTGTGTGCACCTACAACGGAAAAAGGACCATCCGCGACTGCATGGAAGGGTTAAAACGCGTAGACTACCCAAATTTTGAAGTTATAGTCGTAAACGACGGCTCAACGGATGGAACCGAGCAAATACCCAAAGACTACGGTTTTAAAGTGATATCCATTCCAAATGGCGGGCTTAGCAACGCAAGAAACGTCGGCATGCGTGCGGCAAAAGGCGAAATCGTCGCCTACATTGACGATGACGCAATACCCGATCCCCAGTGGCTGACGTATCTTGCGGTCACTTTTCAGTCCACCAATCACGCAGGGGTAGGAGGGCCCAACATACCGCCGGTCGATGACGGGGCGGTAGCCGAATGCGTTGCAAACGCTCCCGGAGGACCTATCCACGTGCTTCTAACCGATACCGAGGCCGAACACATTCCGGGCTGCAATATGGCTTTCCGCAAAGCTGCCCTGGAGGCCATCGGGGGCTTCGACACCCAGTTCAGGATTGCCGGCGACGATGTGGATCTGTGCTGGAGGATTCAAAAGCAGGGATGGACTCTTGGGTTTAATGCGGCCGCGATGGTTTGGCATCACCGCCGCAATTCAGTGAAAAACTATTGGAAGCAGCAGTTAAATTACGGGAAAGCCGAAGGTTTTCTGGAGCGCAAGTGGCCGGAAAAATACAACGCGGCGGGGCATGTGCCTTGGGCCGGAAGGCTCTATCTAAAAGGCTTCGAGCAATTTATGGGAGCTTTTAGAGGACGAATTTACCAGGGCACCTGGGGAAGCGCCCTGTTTCAATCGATTTACCAGCCCGCACCCAGCCTCTTCTGGTCCCTGCCTCTTATGCCCGAATGGTTGGTCGTAGTGGCCGCCCTCGGATTTTTTTCACTTCTGGGGCTGCAGTGGCATCCGCTTTTGCTGGCTCTGCCTCTTTTTATTTTGGGAGCCGCCCTGCCTGTAGCCCACGCTGTAGCCTGCGCAAGCAGGCTGCCTTTTACAAATTTTGGTTCTTCGCAAAAACGCAGGCTTCAGGCGCTTACCGCATTTTTGCATGTTGCCCAGCCGCTTGCGCGTCTGCTTGGAAGAGTAAAGCTCGGTCTTACTCCCTGGCGTAAATGCGGTATGGCTTCCGGTATAGCTTTCCCCCTGCCAAGGCCTAAAAATTTTTCGATCTGGAGCCAGGAATGGCGTTCCCAGATTGCCTGGCTGGAATCGGTGGAAAAGGGGGTTCGCTCCCTTCGGGCCGTCATTATGCGCGGGGGTGACTTCGACGGCTGGGATCTCGAGCTTCGCGGCGGGTTGCTGGGTTCGGTGCGCATGCTCATGGCCGTAGAGGAACACGGAGGTGGAAACCAGTTCATCCGCATAAAGAGCTGGCCCCGATGTACGCCGGCAGGGATTGTGATGACCCTGTTTTTTGCAGCCCTTGGGGCTGGAGCAGCGGCCTCGGGGGCCTGGATAGCTTGCGCGGCGCTAAATGGAGCGGCAATCGTACTCATGATGCGCGTTCTTATAGAATGTTCCTCTGCCATGTCAACCTTAAGCAGGGTGATGGGGCAAAAGGAGTAAGAGCGCAAGGGCGTAAAAACGGCAGAATCCATTCCTGTATACTCCAATCCTCTGCCCGTGTTTCGGGTGGAGGATTTGTTGTCGTAAGGCAGGAAAGTCGCGGCAAGGCCAGGGAAAGATGCATCTGGAAATGCTTTTGCCTACCCCCGGCAACTGGAGCTGTGCAATAGCCTGCTAGTAAGCTGCAGGTTTTTCGTTGTTCAAAGTCTCGACAAGTGGTTAAATAGGTTTGGGCATGCCGGCCTTGGAGCCCGCATCATCAAAGTATAAAAATTCTCAATAGAAGCCTGAATGTAGATCACGGCGCACGGAGGGAACAAGTGGAACGAATCTGGCTTAAGAGCTATGACCCTGAGGTACCTCACTCTATGCGGTACCCTGAAACATGTATGCCACAAATTCTAGAGCAAAACGCACGGAAATACTCCGATAAAATTGCCACGGAATTCTTCGGCGCCAAACTTACCTACGGGCAGCTGTGGGATCAGGTGATGCGGCTGGCAAACGGGCTGCAGGGGCTAGGCTTAAAAAAGGGCATGAAAGTATCGATAATGCTTCCCAATACACCCCAGTGCGTTATAGCCTATTATGCCGCGCTCTGGCTGGGAGCAACGGTTGTTATGACAAACCCGCTCTACGTCGAGCGAGAACTCCAACATACGTGGAGCGATTCGGAAGCGCAGTTTCTGATAACGCTTGATCATCTTTATCCCAAAGTCGAAAAGGTCGTGCCCAAAACCGGCATTCGCCACGTTATCGTTACGAGCATAAAGGATTACCTGCCTTTTCCCGCCAAGCATCTCTATTTTCTGAAGGCAAGATCGCAAAAGTTGTTCACGGACGTGCCTTATGACGGAAAACGTGTTTTAAGCTTTAAAGACCTGATCAAAAAGAACCGGGCGAACCCCATTGCGTGTGCGGCCCGCCCGGACGACCTGGCCCTGCTTCAGTACACCGGCGGCACCACCGGCGCCCCCAAGGGCGCCATGCTCACCCATAGAAACCTTCTAACGGATGTGGTGCAGATCGCCTCCTGGGACCCCAACCTCAGCTATGGCACGGAGCGCATGCTGGCTGTACTGCCCTTTTTTCACGTCCTCGGTCTGACAGGGGCCCTCAATTTTTCGGTCTACACGGCTACCGCCGTGATCATAATGCCCAGATTTGAACCCGACGAACTGATAAAAGTCATAAATAAGACAAAGCCGACGCACTTTCCGGGTGTGCCTGCCATCTATATTGCCCTCATGGCCCATCCACAGATCGATTCCTTCGACCTGACATCCATTAAGCTCTGCATCACGGGCGCTGCGCCCATGCCGGTTGATGTCATGAAAAAATTCGAAGAAAAAACCGGAGCCAAGATCGTGGAGGGCTACGGCCTTTCGGAAGCCAGTCCCTGCACTCACGTCAACCCGATAAGCGGGACGAGAAAACCCGGTTCGATAGGGCTTCCCCTTCCCGGCACCGAATGTCGGATAGTCGATCCGGAAACCGGTATGACCGACTTGGAGGTTGGTGAAGTCGGAGAGTTGATCGTTCGGGGTCCCCAGGTGATGGCGGGCTACTGGAAAAGGGAACGGGAAACCAGTGAAACGCTTCGCGACGGATGGCTCTACACCGGTGACCTTGCGACAATGGACGAAGATGGATATTTTTACATTGTCGACCGCAAGAAGGACATGTTGATATCCAATGGCTACAATGTCTATCCGCGTGAAATCGAGGAAGTCCTCTACGAACACCCCAAAGTTATGGATGTCGCCGCCATTGGAGTGCCCGACGCAAAAAAAGGCGAGGTCGTGAAAGTCTACGTGGTGCCCAAACTGGGTGAAACCCTGGAAACCGATGAAATAATTGCCTGGTGCAAAGGTAGACTTGCTCCTTACAAGGTTCCTAAACAGGTGCAATTAACAGATGCGCTTCCAAAGACAACGGTTGGCAAGGTGTTAAGAAGGCAGTTGCGTACTGAGACGGCCGAGGCGCCCAAAGCCCAGCCCTAAATCCTCCATGCCTGTTTTAAAATGCATGATGCTCCAACCACAAGATTTGACCCCATAAGAAATCGGCTGCGGCTTGCGGCGGCCGATTTCTTTTTTCTCCTGAACCGGTCTTATCCGAGAAGTCGATCACTGGAACTAACGGGAAATCGTTACCGCCTCGATGGTAGCCAGCGCATGCTCTTAAGCCGGGGCATCTTCAGCCAGCGGCAACTCCTTGCAAGGCGAGCAAAATTGGAAATCCCGGCCGCATGGGGGGAACACCTTCTTGTTGTCGACGGCCACAACGTTCAGATCACCGTTGAGAGCCGCATTGAAGAAAAACCGCTTCTGCGGGCAAATGACGGCGCTTTGCGAGACATTGCGGGCCTTTGTTCCCGGTATCGATTCGGGCAAACGAGCAACAGGGCCGTTGACATGGTCTTTGCATTTCTGAAAGTCTTTCCTCCCCGGCAACTGCTGTTTTTGTTCGACGCACCGATGAGCCGCAGCGGAGAGCTTGCCGCGCTCTATCGAAAAAGACTTATCGAAGCGGGGCTTTCAGGCGATGCGAGGACCAGTCCGGTCCCGGAATCTGAATTTCCCTATGAAGAGTGTGTGGCCGCGAGCAGTGACAGTGCGGTCATCGACGCTGCCAGGCGATGGACGGATTTGGCTTGTCTTGTCATCGACTATTTTGGCGCCCCTGAAATTGCGGCGGACTTTTCCGGGTTGGTGCTCTCTAAAATCAGAAATATTTGACCAGGACTGGAGAAATAGTAATGAACCAGGATCATCTCGATGCAATTTCCCAAGAAATGGGGCTAAAGCCCTGCCAGGTCCGGGCAACGGCGGCTCTGCTCGAAGAGGGCGCGACCGTGCCGTTTATCGCACGGTACCGTAAGGAGGCCACCGGAACTCTGGATGAGACCCTGGTCTCGGCCATCCGCGACCGGATCGCACAGCTCGATGTGCTTGAAAAACGAAGAGGCGTGGTCTTAAAATCTCTTGGCGATCAGCAGAAATTGACCGATCAGTTGCAGGAGCGAATAGTTCGCGCTGCAACACTTGCAGAAATCGAAGACATCTACCTGCCCTTCCGGCCCAAACGCAGAACACGGGCTGCGATTGCCCGGGAAAAAGGGCTGGAGGAACTTGCCCTGGCCCTCTTCCAACAGGACCTGGGGAGCGATCCCGCCGTGCTGGCCCAAAGTTTTGTAAGCGGGGAAAAGGGGGTGGCTTCAGCGGAAGACGCCCTTGGGGGCGCGCGCGACATCATCGCCGAATGGGTAAACGAAAACGCTCACTGCCGCTTGAAGCTTCGGGAGCTCTTTTTTACCAAAGGAGTGTTGAAAACCAGGGTCTGTGCCGGCAAGGAAGCCGAGGGGATTCAATACAGGGACTATTACGACAAGGAGGAACCGGTTGCTGCAATGCCTTCCCACAGGATTCTGGCTGTGCGGCGGGGAGAAAGGGAAGGTTTTCTTGCGGTAAGAATCGAGCCTGGAGAAAAGGAGGCTCTCGATATACTGGAAGGGCTTTTTATAAAAAATAATTCCCCCTCGTCTTTCCACGTGCGCACAGCCGTTCGGGACAGCTACAAAAGGCTTATTGCACCTTCCCTTGAAACCGAGATCAAAAACGAATCCAAACAGCGTGCCGACAAGGAAGCCATCCAGGTCTTTGCCGAAAACTTGCGAAATCTTCTTATGGCTCCCCCTCTTGGCTTTAAAAAAGTCATGGCCATAGACCCCGGCTTTCGCACCGGGTGCAAACTGGTGTGCCTCGACCCCCAGGGAAAACTCCTCCATACCGAAACCATTTATCCGCACACGGGGGGCGAGGGTGCTCAAAAAGCGGGAGCGCGGGTAAGAGTTCTTGCCAGGGACTTTTCCACCCAGGCCATTGCGATTGGAAACGGCACTGCGGGCAGAGAAACCGAGTCTTTTATCCGCAAGCTCGAGTTGCCTCAAGAAATACAGGTGATAATGGTCGATGAAAGCGGTGCTTCGATCTACTCGGCCTCCAACGTGGCCCGCGAAGAGTTTCCCGACTTCGATCTCACCGTGCGCGGCGCCGTGTCGATAGGAAGGCGTTTGATCGATCCTCTTGCGGAGCTCGTAAAAATCGAGCCAAAAGCGATCGGGGTGGGTCAATACCAGCATGATGTGGATGAGGCCGAGTTGAAAAAAGGCCTTGACGATGTTGTTGCAAGTTGTGTGAATGCGGTGGGAGTCGAGGTAAATTCAGCCAGCCCGCAGCTTCTGTCCTATGTTTCCGGGCTTGGGCCCCAGCTTGCCTCCAATATCGTTGCCTACCGCGAAAACAATGGTCCCTTTCGAAGACGCGAGGAGTTGAAAAAAGTCGTACGTCTTGGGCCGCGGGCCTTCGAGCAATCGGCGGGTTTTTTGCGTGTGCGCGGGGGAGAAAATCCTCTGGATGCAAGCGGCGTTCACCCGGAATCCTACGCGATCGTAGAGAAAATGGCCGGAGATCTTGGCTGCCTGGTTGGCGACCTGATAGGGGAGTCCTCCCTTAGAGAAAAAATCGATCCGGCGCGGTATATAACGGCAAAGGCCGGTATCCCAACCCTTATCGACATACTCTCGGAACTTGCCAAACCGGGTAGAGACCCCCGCAGCTCTTTCGAAGCATTTTCCTTTGCGGTGGGAGTCGAAAAGTTGAGCGACTTGCACCCCGGCATGAAACTGCCCGGAATAGTAACAAATGTTACCGCCTTCGGAGCTTTTGTCGATATAGGAGTCCACAGAGACGGCCTTGTCCACGTAAGCGAACTCTCCGATAGATTCGTAAAGGACCCCTCACAGGTGGTAAAGGTGCATCAAAAGGTGTGGGTTAGCATCCTGGAAGTTGACCTGGAAAGAGGGAGGGTATCGCTTACCATGAAATCCGGGGGAGCTGGCGCCCGGGGGGGAGGAGGGGATGCAGGGCAGGGGAGCCGGTCTTCGGTAAAGGAAGACACTTGCCAACCCGGGCCGCAGCGGGCCAAAACGGTTGGGGCAAGGCGCAGGGATGGTTTCAATAATCCTTTTGAAAAAGCTTTCAAAAAACAGGATTAGGTTGGGCTATGGATGTGCGCGCCCTGAAAGGGTAGGATAAAACTGCCCGGTCCATCGCCCCGGGATGAGAAGCCAAACGGGAAACGAGTCGCTTGAGGCCAAATCCAACTTACTGATTTTTCGATAGAAATCAAGGTTAAACGCTATAACCTCGACCGCTTGTGCGGCAGGCGTTGAAAATATCCTCAGCTGTGCTATATTGCCCCTCGCTCAACAAAAACGAATGGAATTGAAATCCTTAGCCGATGGCGCGTAAAAGGTTTTCACACAGAGGAGATTCCATGAGATTTCGTACTACGTGTGTTTTGGCCGCCCTGGTTGCATTTCCGCTTATTTTTGCCCCGGGCTGTTTTGCCGCGGAGGGGGGACAGACTCCCGAGGCGCAGACTCAGGGGCAGGTCCAGGCGCCTGCGCCGCCACAGGCGCAAACTCCGGGTGCGGGCCAAAATCAGGGGCAGGTCAACAATAAAGTTCGTGAGCTCCAGGAACAGTATAAGAACCTGTTAAAGCACGAGTACAATCCTTCGAACTATCATCCAAAGTCAACTGGTGAGCCATCGTTTAACAAACCCGGCTGGTTGAATCATTCAAAGAAGGGATCGGCCAAAAGAGTGTCGCGATCCCACCGGAGCCATCGGTCTTACACTGGGAAATCGAGGAAGCACAGGACAATAAAGGGCAGGAAGAGTTCTTTGCGGCATTCGAAGAAAAAGCATGGAAAACATGCGGCTTCCAAGAAAAACTCGCGAAGGCAAAAGAAGCTGACCCACACTTCGCATAAAGTGTCCGGCAGGTCCTCAAGGAAAGCGGCTTCCTCCAGGCGCGCAACCGTTGGAAAATCGGGCAGGAAATCGACAAAAGGCGCTTTGCATAAGGGTTCACGGAAGTCTTCCCGGAAAGCCCTTTCCAAATCCGCCAGGCATACTTCGGCCAAAAAGGCGATTTCCTCAACGAAATCGAGCCGTCATAGCGGCAAACCCTCTGGAAAGACTGCAAAAAAGGCTGGGAAAGGGCATCATTCCGTCAAGATAGCCCAGGCGCGCAAGAGTGCGGGAGGCAAGAGTAAAACCCACGGGAAAGTTAAGAGGAAAGCTCCCAAGTCTGGCAGCAGGAAAAAAAGTAAAAAAAAGTGATTTTAAATAAATTCTTAATTTGTATATTTTAAAATTTATCCTTAAAATGTTTGCCGTGATTGTACCTTCTCTCAAAGGGACAAGATTATTTACTAGGAGGAAAGGAGTTTACATATGAAGGGTAAGATTCTCTCGATTGTTACCGCTGTTTTGTTTGGGGCTTCCATGGCCGTTTGTCCGCTCGCGATGGCTCAGGAGCCCACTGCGCCGCCTGCTATGCAGGCGCCCGCGGCTACCGCTCCTGCCAAGGCGCCCGTAAAAGCCAAGGCGACCAAGAAAAAGGCAAAGAAAGTCAAGCACGTTAAGCACGCAAAGAAGGCAAAGCGCGTTAAGCATGTAAAGAAACACGCAAAGAAGAAGGCGCCTGCAAAAAAAGCGGCACCTGCAAAAACCGAATAGCTTTGAAGAGTCGGCTTAAGTTCCTTTGAGAGATAGTAAAAATCAGGGCTACGAAAAGCCTGCCGTTTCGATCCGTGATCGAAACGGCAGGCTTTTATTTTGGCAGTGTTTCAATCATGGCCCGCAAGGCCGCTGCAATGGTTTCGGTTTGTTCGAGAGCAAGAGTGCGAACATCCATGACGAAATGATCGGATTCGATTCTACCTATAATTGGCGGTGCGTTGCGACGAAGGAATGCTTCGATTCGGTTGGCGCTTAGCTTTTCCGATCTGAGAACTACCAGAAAAGTTGGCAGGTCCTGAGCCGGAAGTGAGCCCCCACCTACCTGGGAAAAGCCGGGTTGGACCTCGATACAGAGCAGGTTGCCGGGGTCTGCCCGGCCAAGAGCCTGTGCAAGCAGGTTGGCGCGCCGGTTTAATTCATCGGCTGAAAGGGCGATCATCCTGAGTGTTGGAATTTTCTCGATGGCCTGCCGTTGGTCTCTGTAGAGCCTCAGGGTTGTCTCTAAGACCGCCAGTGTCATTTTATCCACCCTCAAGGCCCGTGTGATGGGATTTTTTTTGCATTTTTCGATCAAATCCCTTCTGCCTGCCATGATGCCCGCCTGCGGACCCCCAAGGAGTTTATCGCCGCTAAAGGTTACCAGATCGGCGCCTGCTCGCAGGGTGTCGCGCACCGTTTTCTCCGCGCGCAGACCGAAGGGGCCGAGATCGAGGAAACAGCCGCTTCCCAAATCCTCCACAACCGGCAGACCTCGTTCTTTCCCAAGGGCCGCGAGTTCCTCAAGGCTGACTTCCGCGGTAAATCCAACGATCTGAAAATTGCTGGTGTGAACCTTCATCAGCATGGCCGTTTGGTCGGTTATCGCGGATAGGTAGTCTTTGAGATGAGTGCGGTTGGTCGTGCCTACTTCCCGAAGGAGTGCGCCGCTTGCGGCCATCACGTCGGGAATGCGGAAAGAGCCGCCGATTTCTACCAGTTGGCCTCTTGAGACCACGACTTCCCGGCCGGAGGCCAGTGTGTTTAGAGCCAAAAACACCGCTGCGGCGTTGTTATTTACCACCAAGGCAGCCTCCGCGCCGGTAAGTTCGCAAAGGATCGCCTCGGCGTGCACATATCTGGAGCCCCGTCGGCCTTTTTGGAGATCGTATTCGAGGTTGTTATAGCCGCGGCAAATAATTTGGAGCCTGGCGACCGCTTCCTCGGCAAGAAGAGAACGTCCGAGGTTTGTGTGGATAACTATCCCGGTAGCATTTATGACCGGCTGCAGCGTAAAGGCCGCCAGACGCTCGGCGCGTTGGGCCACCGCCATGGCGATTTCCTCGCGGTCTAATGCGAAGGGCGCGTGCCGCAAAATATTTTTTCTGATCGTATCGAGTTCCTCGCGTATCGCATCCAGAACAATACTGCGCGGGTAGCGTGAAAGCGCCTCTCTTACGACCTGCATTTGTAAAACGGCATCGACGCCTGGAATTTGTTTAAGGAACTGACTTGCCTGATTTTGCGCCACAATTTTTCCTCCCCGGAACGGCCGCTAGGTATCTTTTAGCCTTTTTATATCACAAGCCCGTTTATTGGGAGAATAACATTAAGGAGCAGGCTGCGCGGTTGATTTGAAGAGGCGTCAAAGTCTGAAGTTGTGGTATAATGGAAGCTAAATTCTATTTTTAAACCTTTATTACCGGTTGCGGGGTTTTTCGGCAAAGAATAATGAGATCTAGAGAATTTGAGCAACATCGCGAATTATCCGAGGACCTTTTTAGCGGTTCTGCCGAGATCAAATGCTCGTCTGCGGATGTGATATCTTTTTTACAGGCTGCAAGGCAGTCGGCCGCCCTAAAAGGTGTGCAGCCCGCGGCGCTGGCCTTTCTTATTTCCATGGCGATGCGCCGGATGCGAAGACCTTTCGTGCTTATAGCCCCAACAGATAAGGAAGCCGAAAGATTCGCCGAGATGATCGATTTTTTTTCCGGCGGAGGCACCCTTGGTGGCGGCAACACCGATAATGGGGTCGGCTCTCAAAACCGCAGGACCCAGGCCCAAGCCCTTGACAGGCGCATCTGGCTTTTGCCCTCGCGTACGGGCCGCAAGGCCGGGGCTCTTGGCAGAGCCGAAGCAACGGCCAAAAGGATTGAAGCCCTTTATGCCTTAAGGGCAGCCTCCTCGCCGCTGGTGGTTGTGACCTCGGCGCTGGCGCTTCTGGAACGGGTCATCCCTCCCGGGGTCCTTGTCGACAATACCGACTATATAACGGCCGGAGAGACCTTGGATAGCGAAGAGATGGTGCGCAGGTTTTGCGAGCGCGGTTTTTTCAGGGTCCCTCTGGTGGAGGACTATGGAGACTTAAGTTTGCGGGGGGGAGTTCTAGACCTCTACGCACCCTTATACCGCAGACCGCTCAGGTTTGAGTTTTTCGCAGACGAGCTTGAGTCCATCCGACTTTTTCATCCGGGCACGCAGCGTTCCATGGGCCTTCTTGAGGATGCGGTTATTCTTCCCGCAAACGAGATCATCCTCAATGCCGAAACAAAACTGCGCGCGCAGGATGCTGTATACCAGGACGTCCGGAAGGGGCTTCTCGCGCCTTCGGCCGGCAATATCTGGCTCGACAGGATTTCGGAGGGATACCATTCGGATGCTTTCGAGCCTGTCTTTTCGGCCTTTTTCGCAAAGACTTCCTCCCTGTGGGAATACCTTGAACGGGACTCCATTGTGGTCTTTTCGGACGCGGTCTCCATAAGCCGGGAGATGAAGACGCAGTGGGAAAAGATTTTGCGCGACTTTGACCAGGGGGGTGGCGAAAACGAGTGGAGAAGACCTCCTCAGGAACTCTATAGCGAACCGGAAAAAATCTTGGAGGCCGCGGATGGTTTCCAGCGGGTCGTAGCCAACCCGATTGCCGATGACATCCGGGGCTGCAGAATGTTCGATCTTGGCACTTCGCCGCATACAGAACTTATTGCCGCCGTAAAGGCCCACGAAAACAGGGAGAGGCTGCTTGAGCCCCTTGCAGCCCGTTTCCGCGATTGGATCAGGCAGTCTGTTTCCGTCTACCTCGTATGTTCGCGCAAGGACCGGGCGCAAAGGATCTCCGAGCTTTTAAAAGACTACGGCGTGGAGGCCTTTACCGACTCCGCGGGATTTGGAGAGCAATCCTTTGCGGCAGGGGGTGTTAGGATCATTGCCGGCAGCCTTGCCAACGGTTTTTTCTGGCCGGCCGAAAAACTGGCCGTGGCGGCCGAGGAGGAATTATTCGAAAGACGCTCTGCGCGGCGCGGGGAAAAGTCGGTTGCCGGAATTTTTTTAAGCTCCTTCCAGGATTTGCACCAGGGGGATTTTGTCGTTCACGTCGACCACGGAATCGGGATCTACAAGGAACTGGCACATCTTAGCGCGGGGGGGGTGGAAAATGATTTTCTCTTAATTGTCTACCAGGAGGGCGATAAGCTCTACGTGCCGGTCGATAAGCTCGGGAAAGTCCAAAAATACCTGGGCATGGAGGGGCAGGACCCGAAGGTTGACAAACTGGGAGGTAAAACCTGGGCAAAGGCGAAGGTCAAGGCAAGGGAGTCGGCCGAAAAAATGGCTGAGGAACTCCTTGAAATCTATGCGTCGAGGCATGTTAATGAAGGTTATTGTTTTACGCCTCCGGACCACTATTTCCAGGAATTCGAGACGACCTTCGCTTTCGAGGAAACACCCGACCAGGCAAAAGCCATTGAAGACGTCCTGGCGGACATGACTTCCAAGCGCTCGATGGACCGTTTGATTTGCGGCGATGTGGGCTACGGGAAAACCGAGGTCGCCATTCGCGCGGCGTTTAAAGCCGTAATGGATGGCAAACAGGTGGCAATGCTTGTGCCCACAACCGTTCTTGCCGAACAGCACTACGAAAACTTTTATGAGCGATTCGATGGCTTTCCGGTAAATGTCGCCTCCCTTAGCCGCTTTAAGTCGGCGCCCCAGCAGAAAGCGGTTATCGAAGATATAAAGAAGGGCCGGGTGGATATAGTGATAGGCACGCACCGGCTTTTACAGCAGGATGTGGTTTTTAAGGACCTGGGTCTTCTTGTAATAGACGAGGAGCACAGGTTCGGAGTCGGTCACAAGGAAAGGCTAAAGAAACTCCGGGCCTCCGTAGACGTGCTGACTCTGACCGCTACGCCCATTCCCAGGACGCTTCACATGGCTCTTGCCGGCATTAGGGATCTTAGCACAATCCAGACCCCCCCGGAAGATCGGCGCTCTATCGAAACCTACGTTACGGGCTACGATGAATTCACCATTCGCGAGGCGCTCTACCGCGAATTACAGCGCAGCGGACAGGTGTTTTTTGTACATAACCATGTGCAGACTATTGGGCAAATGGCCGATAAACTCTCGGCCCTTGTGCCCGAGGCCCGTATTGGCGTGGCCCATGGGCAGATGAAAGAGCGAGAACTCGAGAAGGTTATGCTCGATTTCATTCATAAGAAAATCGACGTGCTGGTCTGCACGACCATTATTGAATCAGGTCTTGATATTCCCGCGGCAAATACAATAATTATCAACCGGGCCGACAAATTCGGCCTGGCTCAGATCTATCAGCTAAGAGGGCGGGTTGGCCGCTCGAGCGAACAAGCTTACGCTTATCTGATCATTCCGGGCGAGACCCTCATTACGAGGGATGCGCAAAAAAGATTGCGGGCGCTTCTCGATTTCAGTGAACTGGGCGCGGGCTTCAAGATCGCCCTCAACGACCTGCAGATTCGCGGGGGCGGTGCCATTCTCGGTTCCTCCCAGTCCGGGCATATTGCGGCCATCGGCTACGAGCTTTATCTGGAGTTGCTCGAAAAGGCCGTAAGCGGCATGAAAGATGGAGGCTCGCAGTCCGAAACTGTTGAAACGGAGATAAATCTGCCTGTTTCGGCATTTTTGCCCGACGATTACATTGGCGATACCGACCAGAGGCTGATAGCCTATAAAAGGCTTGCCACCCTCGCCGATGAACAGGCTATCGAAGAGTTGGCCGGTGAGTGGCGGGACCGGTATGGTCCACTGCCTGAAACGGCAAAAAATCTTATTTTGATGGCGATGATGCGCCTCATCTTAAAAGGGCTAAGAGTGAGCCGGTTGGACGGGGATGCCGAGAACCTGCATCTATCCTTTGGATTGGCCGAGGATGCTCAGGCCGTTATTGCCGTGTTGGAAAGCAAGAAAGTGAATTTTACTCTGGAAACTCAGTGGAAAGTTAAGGCGGAGATTTGGGGACGCAATTTCCCCCAAAGACTCCTTCGGCTTAAAAGAATCTTGCAAGAAACCGGCGAAAATGCTACAGGCCAAAACTAGTGGTTGCCTGGTGGCGTAGTTGTTTTTCCAGTCAACTCCAACGACTTACTATTTACCGCTTTTGCGAGGCATGGATGAAGTTTTTATTTAAGGCTGAGAGTGTTGTTTTGTGTGCGATTCTTGTTTGCCTTCTTTTCTGTTCGGCTGGGCGAGCCGAAGTAGTCGACCGCATCGTCGCCAATGTGGACGGGCAAATAATCCTTTACAGCGATCTGCAAAACCAGATTGGGGTCTTGAAAAAGCGGATGCCTTCGCTGGATATGAGCGATCCTCAGAAAAAAACGCAAATCGAACATGCCGTGCTCCAGCAGATGATAGATGAAAAGCTTGCCGACCTGGAAGCTAAGAAGCTAAAGATAAATGTGAGTGATTCGGATGTGGACAAAAGACTCGATCAACTTTTGCAAATGAACCATATGACCATGGAGCAGCTTAAGAAAAAGCTGGAGGCAAATGGTGACTCGCTCAAGAATATGCGCAAGGAGATAAAGCAGACTATTGCCCGTCAGGAACTTATGCAGCAGGTCCTCAAGTCCAAGGTGATTATTACCGACCAGGAGGTTGATGCCTACATGGGTTCCCAAAAGGGGCAGGAAACCACGACCTCCAAGGGTGTGCACCTGGCTCTTATCGTGCTGCCCTTTGGCGGTGCCAACCCTGCCCAAGCCGTGGCAAAGAAAACCGGTCTTGAGCTTGTTAAAAAATTGCAGGGCGGAGCCGACTTTAAGGCCATGGCGATCAAATATTCGAAAGGACCGGCTGCCCAGGATGGTGGGGATGTGGGGTTTATGGCCCAGGAGGATGTCGCCCCATTTATAGCCAAGGCCATCGAAGGTTTGAAAAAGGGCCAGGTTTCCAATCTGGCGCAAGGGCCAAATGGATATTACATTGTAAAAATACTTGACGTGGGGCAAAACCATACTACTATGGCGTCTTCTGCTTCGCGAGAACAGGTCAGGCAGATGCTCTACGAGCAGGCAATGCGTCGCATGTACCAGGAATGGTTAAAAAAACTGGAATCGAAAGCTTTCATTCACATTACTCTTTAGACGACGGCCGTCATTTGATGAATGAACTTGCCGAGTTTCTAAAAAGCGAAAGGCTTCGGTGTGACTTGCCGCTTGAAGACCTTTCAGGACTGAGCGGGATAAGTGTGTCGATGCTCGAAGCTTTCGAACGCTTCGATTTCGAGCGCTTCGGCGCCGCTATTCTCTTGCGAAAAACCGTCCGTGGTTACTGCGATTGCTTGCATATCGACGCCCAATCTCTGCTGGAAAAGTACTCTGCGCAAATCGAGGCGTGCAGCGCCCAGGATGCGGGAATCAGGAAATACCAGAAGATGCAGAAGTCTTTTTACAGGCGCAAAAGGTTGGTTGCCCTGCCTGTTTTTGTCTTCTTTATCTCCTCGGTGGCCGTTTTCTATGGTGGGACATGGGTATCCAAAAGACGTTCGAAATTGTATGATCCCCCCAATGCAACGAGGATTTTTTCTCAGGACAATCTGCCTTCGGAACTGCGGAAGTTAGGGGCTCCACGAGAAAATAGCCCTGTTCCAAAACATGACCAACAACCGTCAGAGACCTCTCAATCTCCGGAAAAGAGCGCCGCCGTCGCGGTTGAAACACAAAAGCCGCTCAAAGGTGCCGACGGCGCAGCCGCCAATAGGATTACTCTGCCCGAAGAATCTTCCACTGCAATGGCCTCGGCCCCAAAGGCCGATTTAGCGCCGCTGCCGCCAGGCAACACTGCGGAAGAGGCCATGGGCGGCGATGGCTCGGAGCAGAATGCCGAAGCGCACACACTTAATAAATTTACCGTCGAGGCAGACGGCAATGTTTGGATTCAGGTAAAAATCGACGGCCAAAAGACCCACTCCGAGATGCTGCGTGCCGGAGACCGCAGGGAATGGGTTGCGGCCAAAAACATGGAAGTTGTGATCGGCAACGCTGCAGGCGTGCAGATGAGGTGGAACGATCAACCGCTTAACGCGCCCCATGCCGCGGGACGTGTCCTAAGATTCCGGTTGCCCGATTATGCCAATCCCTCCCAGGGCTAAGGTTTATCTTCCCGGCTTTTCCAAAGCACTCCCCTCCATTGGGTCTTGAACCTTTTGTTTTGCTCCTTCTTGCTTCTGGCTCTACGGCGTTGCAGTTTCGGTTTGCTCCATTACCCAGTCCAGATACCGCGGTAGCCCCCTTGCCACCGGAAACGTAACAATTTCAGGAACTTCATAGCTGTGAAGTTCTTTTACTCTTTTTTCGAGGGACTCATACTTTGACGTCCTGGTCTTGAAAATGATAAGAAATTCCTGCTCGTCGCAGATTTTGTCCTTCCAGCGGTAAATCGACCGGATGGAGGCTACGATGTTGGCGCAGGCCGCAAGACGCTCCTCTACCAGGGTTTGGGCGATCCGGGTCGCTTCCTCCTGGCTTGCGGCGGTTACAAAAACGATGGATATTTCGTTCATGGGCGTACTTTCCCGTATAGAGGCCTAAAGATGGAAGAAAGCCTCAAAGACAGTATGATTTTTTCGAAGCTGCCGGTCTCCTTCTACGAGATGGTGATAAGGGACATCCCCGGGCCGGCATGGGTTTATATTCTCGATTTATATCCTAATGAAAAGAAAAGGGTATTGGAAGGCTATTCAAGCAGAAAGTCCTCGCAATTATTCCACCGCTCTCCGGTAATGGACCGGCTGCGCGGAGAGCTTCAAACCCACCGAGCCCTTTTGGAAAGAGCCCTTGGCAGGTGGGGAGAGGAAAAATTAACCGAGCTAACCTATCTGGGGATGTTTTGCCCGGATTTTATTGTCAAGAACCTCTGGAAGCTAAGAGATCTTTTGGGGCCTGCCCGCCTTTTTGCGGGGCTCTTCTTGCTTGGACTACTCGATGGAAGGGTTGCCCAGGCGGCGCAAAGCGATGCCTTCTGGTCTGGCCCGCCTGATGCCGCCCTCTTTGACCTTCTCGTTCCCACTTTGTCGGTCTGGGGAGAGTTTATCGAAAAGCATCCTGAAATTTCGGAAAAATTTCTGGACAGTAAGGCCGGTGTAGGTTTTCTCTTCGAACTGGAAGAAAGCGAGTCCGTGGAGGAGCAAAAGGCCGATAAGACTTCCCGCGCATCGTTTAAAAAAGTTGAAAAGAAATTAAAAAAAGTTCAATCTGATCTTGCCCAGGCGCTTGAACAGCTCGGGAGCCTTAGAAGAGAAAATGAAGAGCTTAAAAAGAAAATAAGCCAATGCGATTCGGAGTTTGAAAAGCGCCTCACCAGCTTGGTCAGCCAAAAGAGAAAAGAGTGGTTCCAACGTTACCAGGCAATTGACAGCCAGGAGGCGCTAAAGGAATCCGGCCGGCTCGAATCGCTTCTTCAAAGGACCAGACGGGCGCTGGAACTGCAAAAGCGCGCGGACCAGGAATACGGGGTTCTCTCGGATATCAGCGCAAAGCTTCTGGAGATAGATCTTTCGCTTAACCGCATAGAGGCGGTCTACGCGGGTTCGCTCGTGGTGCACAAGGAGGTCGAAAAGGTTAAAGAGGCGCTTCTTGGCGAAAAAAGCCGACTGCTAAAGCTTCCGGGAATAGGAAAAATAATCAGGCCCAAAGAGGCGGGGGCAGAAGAAATCGTTTCCCGTATAAACCTGCTGGACCCCGTTGTTGCCAATTTGCCAAAAATCAGAGAAATTCAAAAGATGGCCGGCCCGCTTTCGGAAATCGGTCTCATAAGAGATCCTCCACAGGTCGAAGAAGCTGTGCGCCATAAAAGGCGGCAAATCTTCGAGCGGCTCTATGCGCGGTTCGAACCCAAAGAAGAAGGTAAGGCGGCAAAAAGCGGGGCAAACCATCTCGATGATTTCGTTAAATCCGGTCAAAGCAGGGGCTATGAGCTTTTTATCGACGGCTACAACGTTTTGCTCTCCGCGCTCGGGGAAGAAGAGCATTTTTTGCAAGGCGATTTTACGAGATTTCGCAACCGGTTTATCGAAGCCGTTTCTGCCGGCAGCCGGTATTTTGCAAAAGTCTGGCTCGTATTTGACGGGGTAGAGGAATCGAGCAGCGTTGCGGCCAACATGCAAATAATTTACACTGACAAGACAATAAATTCGGCCGATGAGGTTTTGATAGAAAAAATTTCTCTACGAAAGGACAAAAAGGCTCTGCTCGTCACGGCAGATGAAGGCATAATTTCCCTGGTGGAGGACAAAATTTTCGCATTGATCAATGTGGCTGATTTTTATCTGTTTTTATTTAAATAGGATACGTTTTTCATGGCGGGTCAAAATAAAAGAGCGGTCGTGCTGGTTTCCGGCGGGTTGGATTCGACCACCTGCCTTGCCATAGCCGGACGGGAGGGTTTCGATCTCTTCGCGCTAAGTTTTCGATATGGCCAGCGCCACGGGGTGGAGATAGAAGCGGCAAAGAAGGTGGCAAAGGTCTTTGGCGTTAAAGAGCACCTTGTTTTGGATGTGCCGCTTGGCCAAATTGGCGGCTCTGCTCTTACTGCGGCAATAGAGGTGCCCAAAGACGTTTCGGTCGAGCAGATGAAGGCACAAATCCCCGTGACCTATGTGCCGGCAAGAAATACGGTTTTTCTCTCCCTTGCCCTTGCCTGGGGCGAGACCTTGGGTGCCGCGGATATCTTCCTGGGAGTCAACGCCATGGATTATTCGGGCTATCCCGATTGCAGACCGGAATATATCCAGTCTTTTGAAAAAATGGCGAATCTGGCCCTCAAGGAGTGCGTGGAAGGGCGCATTCGCATTCGCATTCATGCGCCTCTTATCCATATGAGCAAGGCGCAGATCATTAAAACGGGTGTGGCCCTTGGGGTGGATTATTCCATGACCCACTCCTGCTACGACCCGGACCTGGATGGAAGAGCGTGCGGCAGGTGCGACAGCTGTATTTTACGGAAAAGAGGTTTTGCGGAGGCCTGCCTACCGGACCCCACCCAGTATGTGCTCTAGAGAAAATGGATTTTTGAAATGAGTGTGGTTACAAACGAACTCACCCAGTTGGGAAAAAAGGCAAGGACAGCCAAAACTCCTCAAAAGGCGGTCCTTGAAACATTTGCAAACTCTAATCCGGCTACCGACTACGTGGTCAGGCTGAGCGCCCCGGAATTCACCTCTGTATGTCCCATTACCGGTCAGCCCGATTTTGCCGTGATTGTAATCGATTATGCGCCTTCGGAAAGACTGGTGGAGAGCAAGTCGCTAAAGCTCTTTTTGGGGAGCTTTCGCAACCACGGAGCATTCCACGAGGATTGCACGGTCTATATTCATGATCGTTTAAAGGAGGCGATGGCGCCCAAATTCCTCCGGGTAACCGGCATCTGGAACGCGAGGGGCGGCATTGCCATTGACGTAGTGGTGCAAAGCGGCGAGCTGCCTTCCAACTGTGTGCTTTTGCCCCTTGGCGCGACCGACTACCGGGGTGGGCGCCAGTAATGGGTGGCAATGGTTGTTGTCTCTGGTCTTGAAAGACCGTCATGCAACTCTTAACATTGCGCCATTCCTGCTTAAAACAGGCGGCAGCTCTTATTTTATTTGATTTCCCATCGGGGCCCCGGATGCGGCCCTGGTTGGAACCCCGGGTTAAAGAAGCAACAGGGAAGATCGCAGGGGGTAAAATGAGGCGAAAAGGTTATTTCGTCCTGGCAGCATTGGCGTCTTGTGCCGTCGCGGGCCTTCTTGGCGGCTGCGCCCAGGTGGTGCTCTTGGACCCCAAGGGTCCCATTGGCCTTGCGGAACGTAATTTGATCTTCGAGGCGCTTGGATTGATGATGATCGTGGTTATCCCGGTTATCGTCATGGCCCTTTGGTTTCCGCGAAAGTACTCGGCCTCCAATACCAAAGCGGTCTATGCTCCCAAGTGGAGCGGTTCGCGCAGGCTGGAACTGCTTATCTGGCTGATTCCCCTGGCCATTACGAGCGTACTGGGATACCTCGCGTGGAGCAGGTCCCACCAGCTCGATCCCTACAGGCCAATCCAGGGGAGCGCCGCTCCCATAAGAGTTCAAGTTGTGGCCATGAACTGGAAGTGGCTTTTCATCTATCCGGATAAAAACATCGCGGTTGTAAACAGGCTTGTCTTTCCCGCTGGGGTTCCGGTGAGTTTTGAAATCACCTCGGATACGGTGGTCAATTCGTTTTTTATTCCCCAGCTTGGCAGCCAGATGTATGCCATGGCGGGCATGGTCGGCAGGTTGCATCTTTTAGCGGATAAACCCGGGCTCTATTACGGCCAGAGCCAGCAATTCAGCGGCAATGGATATGCCTACATGCGTTTTCAGGCACGGGCCGTTTCGGCCGCGCAGTTCCAGGAGTGGCTGCAAAAGGTCGGGCAATCGCGATACAAGCTCGATTCGGCCAGGTTTTTCCAACTGGAAAAACCAAGTGTTCAAAACCCCGTAGAGTACTTTTCCTCTGTTGAGCAAAATCTTTTCGATAGAATAGTCCAAAGTTTTGTAACCATGAGCCCATCGGTCAAAACCGCCGGTTCCCTTGAGAAGGCAAAGAACGTGCCTGGAGTTCATTGATATGCTGGGAAAACTATCCCTTTCCGCCATTCCTTACCATGACCCTATTATTATGGGCGCCGTTTTGGGCTCTGTGCTTCTTGGGGCGGCTGTAATCACCCTCATAACGTTTTACGGCAAATGGACCTACCTTTGGAAAGAGTGGCTCACGAGCCTGGACCACAAAAGAATCGGCGTGATGTATCTGATTTTGGCGCTGGTCATGCTTCTTCGGGGTCTTTCCGACGCCGTCATGATGAGAGCCCAGCAGGCCATGGCCGTGGGCTCTTCACAGGGATTTCTGCCGCCCTGGCACTTTGACCAGGTTTTTACGGCTCACGGGACGATCATGATCATCTTCATGGCCATGCCCTTCGTTGCGGGATTGATGAATATTATAGTCCCCCAGCAAATCGGAGCGCGCGATGTGGCCTTTCCCTTTTTGAATTCCGTAAGCTTCTGGCTTACCGTGGCGGGGGCCTTGCTCGTGATGGTGTCTCTAGGCATTGGCGAGTTCTCCAAAGCCGGGTGGTCGGGATATTCCCCTCTTACCGAAAAGCTCTACAGCCCCGGAGTCGGGGTGGACTACTGGGACTGGGCCATCCAGATAGCCGGAATCGCTTCGCTTATGACGGCCATCAACTTCTTTGTCACCATACTCAGGATGCGCGCCCCCGGGATGAATCTCATGCGAATGCCCCTTTTTACCTGGGCTATTTTTTTTACCACGATTCTCATGGTTTGTTCCTTTCCGGTTCTTACGGTCACGCTTGCCATGCTGGCTCTTGACCGGTACCTGGGCATGCATTTTTTCACCAATACCCTGGGCGGCAATATCATGATGTATGTAAATCTCTTCTGGATGTGGGGACATCCCGAGGTCTATATAGTGATACTGCCCTCCTTTGGCATCTTCTCGGAGGTCGTGGCCACATTTTCTTCCAAACGGTTGTTTGGCTATAAATCCCTGGTCTATGCCACGGGGGCCATTACCCTTCTTTCCTTTGGCGTGTGGCTGCACCACTTCTTTACGATGGGCGCGGGGCCTGATGTAAACGCTGTCTTTGGCATAACGACCATGATAATCGCCATACCTACGGGCGTAAAAATTTTTAACTGGCTCTTTACCATGTACCGCGGCAGGGTCAGACTGACTGTTCCCATGTACTGGACCCTGGGGTTTATCGTCAGCTTTTCCCTCGGAGGGGCTACAGGCGTTCTTATGGGGGTCCCCCCGGCCGATTTCGTAATCCATAACAGCGTCTTTTTGGTGGCTCACTTCCATACCATGCTCATTACGGGCACCCTGTTCGGCCTTATTGCCGGGTATAGCTACTGGTTTCCAAAGATTACCGGTTTCGGGTTAAACGAAAAGTGGGGCAAGAGGGCCTTTTTCTTCTGGCTGATCGGTTTCTATCTGGCGTTCGGGCCTCTTTATCTGCTCGGTTTGATGGGAATGCCGCGCAGGATGTACCATTACAGCAATCCGGCCTGGCATCCCTGGCTGCTCGTTGCCGCCGCCGGCGCGGCGCTTATCGTGATCGGCACTTTCCTTTTGATCGTTCAACTGGTTGTAAGTATCATGGAAAGGAAAACCACCCTCGATTTGACAGGCGACCCCTATGACGGGCGAACCCTGGAATGGTCTATCTCTTCGCCGCCACCGGTATATAACTTCGCCGAAATTCCCCTGGTTGGAGACATCGACGCTTTTACCGACAGGAAGGAAAAAGGCCTCGCCTACAGTCGGCCGGTTAAGTACCACGATATCGAGATTCCCAAAAACTCCGGGGCGGGTTTTCTTATCGGCGTTCTCACCTTTCTCACGGGGTTCGCCCTGGTGTGGGATATCTGGTGGCTTGCCGCTTCCTGCGCTGCAGGCATCGTTTTAATAGTTATAGCCCGTTCCTTCGATGACAATACCCATCGTATCATTACCGGTTCCCAAATCCAGGAGATCGAAGAGGAACGCTATAGAAGGCTTGAGGCGGCAACGTGAAAGCGGCTTTTCGCATGAATAGTTTACGGGAAAATTACCTAGGATGGCGCATATGACAGATTATGTTTTAACGCCCGATCGTGTCAGGGAAGAAGAAAGGGAGCTGGAGATGGCGACAAACCAGGTCTTTGGCTTCTGGATATATCTCATGAGCGATCTGGTTTTGTTTGCAGCGATCTTTGCAACCTTTGCGGTTCTTAGCCGTAGCTACGCAGGGGGGCCGACCGGAAAGGAGTTGTTTCATCTGCCTTATGTACTGGGCGAGACGATGTTTTTGCTCTTTAGCAGCGCTACCTGCGGTTTGGCCATGGTCGCCGCGCAAAGTGGGAAAAAAAACCTTGTATTGCTCGCACTCGCCGTTACTTTTTTCCTGGGACTGGGGTTTTTGTCGATGGAGGCTACAGAGTTCCACCGGATGATCCTTAACGGGGACGGACCGAGTCGCAGCGGCTTTCTTTCGGCTTTTTTCACCCTGGTTGGAACCCACGGGGCACATGTTTGCGTGGGCCTTTTGTGGATGGCCGTCGCCTTTGCGCAGGTCGGCCTAAAGGGGCTGAGCGCTTCGGTTCAATCCAGGTTGATGCGGCTTGGTATGTTTTGGCATTTCCTGGATATCGTGTGGATAGGGGTGTTTACCACGGTCTATCTAAGGGGAGTATTGTAGATGAACCGGTCACTGATCGAGAGCGCGGGCGCGGGCAAGGTGAGCATCAGGTCCTATACCGTCGGATTCATTCTTGCAGTTGTCCTTACTGCCCTTTCTTTCGCAACGGTAATGAGCGGCGAAGTTTCCAGAACTCTGGCTTTATGTGTCATATTTGCCGCCGCGGCCGTCCAAAGCCTTGCGCACATTCACTATTTCCTCCATCTGGACATGTCCTCCAAGTCCCGGTGGAATGTTCTGGCGCTTGCATTCACCCTGCTTGTCATGGCCATTTTTATCGCGGGGACGATCTGGATCATGTATCACCTTCATCAGCGGTTGATGTGAGAAATAGCCAAAGTGCCAAGGGATTATCTGGAAATCGTCAAGCCGGGCATCATTGCAGGCAACCTCGTCTCGATGGCTGGGGGTTTTTTCTCGCCTCGAGGGGGCGGGTCGATTTACCCTGTCTGGCTGCGACTCTTTGCGGTATGTGCCTGGTTATTGCTTCCGGTTGTGTCTTCAATAATTGCATTGATAGAGATCTGGATAGAACCATGAAGAGGACCTGCAACCGGGCTCTTGCCCGGGGGAGCTTAACCCTTGGAGTCTGCCTGCTTTATGGGACGTTTTTGGGTATAGCCGGATTTGCCCTGCTGGGATTGGCGGTAAACTTTCTGACTCTTGCCGTGGCGCTGGCAGGTTTTTTAATTTATGTGGGCATCTACAGCCTTTATCTTAAGCGCGTTTCCCTCTACGCCACTCTTGTTGGAAGTCTTGCGGGGGCGGCACCGCCTCTTGTGGGATACTGCGCGGCGGCAAACCGATTCGATACCGGAGCCCTGATACTTCTTGCAATCTTTATTTTGTGGCAGATTCCTCACTATTACTCGATCGCCATTTTTCGCTTCGACGACTACTGCGCGGCACAAATTCCAATACTGCCGGTAAAAAGAGGGATTGCAGTGGCAAAAAAATATATTGCAGGCTATATCACTGCTTTTATAGCTGCCTCAGCGATGCTCGCTTTATGCGGGTACACAGGCTTTGGTTACCTGGCCGTAACGACCGTATCGGGGTTGGCCTGGTTGTTTGTGGCCGTTCGGGGCTGCAATGGTTGCGACGAAAGGTTTTGGGCGGGAAAGCTCTATTTTTTTTCCATTCTGACCATGCTGGTCCTGAGTTTGATGATGTCCATAGACTTCAGGAGGGCCGGTTGACTAAAAATAGCTGTTTTAGGCCTGCCCGTCTTTTGCGGGCTCACAGTGAAGGGGTAAAAGAGTGACGGAGCAAAAAGAATCGCGGGATTTCGCACAATTGCTTGAGCTTGCCCGCACAATGGGCGCCGGTGACGCAGCTCTTATCAGCACAGCCGGGATCTGTGTGGAAGATGAATTGGCCAGGTTTTGCGCTGAGCCTCAATGCGAAAATTATGGGGCTTCGGCCAATTGTCCACCCCACGTTTCAGGACCCAACGGCTTTAGAGAACTGCTCAAAGCCTATGAGCATGCGGTTGTATTTAAACTTGAGGTTCCTTCCTCGGTGCTGTTTTCACCCGTTGAGGGGTTCGAGGTGTTTGGGCTTTTGCAAGAAATTGCGGCCGGTACCGAGCTGGCCGCGAAAAAGATGGGGTACGCCCGCTCGAAAGGTTTTGCCGGCAATTGCTGCAAGAGGCTTTTTTGCAGCGATCAGCCCGATTGCCGTGTTTTGCATGAGGGGGGCAGGTGCCGCAATCCCCAATCGGCCAGGCCATCGATGTCTGGTTTTGGGATAAATGTTTCCAAACTGATGGAATCGGC
>JBMFHI010000025.1:0-39115 GCA_049976905.1 Syntrophobacteraceae bacterium
CGGCGGCGTTTCCCGCCAATGATTTGTGGGCACGGTATATGTTCGGTAATTAAGGACGTTCTTAGTACGTTTAATAGCCGGCGAGTAAATATTCTTGACACATTAGTCATGCCTAATATGGTCTTGGCATCTAAATATTATATGGCGGTCTGAATAACTTCATTTTCCTCATTTTCACTAAAAAAACGCGCTTGCGCGCGGTCGGTAGTCCCAGTTGTCGAGGAGTAATCCCATGTATGAGTCGCAGCACCCTTTAAAAAGAAAGCGCCTCGCCCTGCTTTGCGCGGCGATACTGCTATTTGTGGCTGGCCTGTGGTTTGGAACCCACAAATCGTGTCTGAGCGTGGAAAAAGCCGTCGCAAAGACGGCTGATCCCGTCCCCGGTTTTACCCGGCAGGGCGATGAAATCATTATTCCGCAGGGCTCTGCCTACCGTTCCCGGCTAAAGATAGCCCCGGTCGCCCTTGAAAACATTCCGCGCGTGTTGCAGTTGCCTGCCGTGGTCGAGGCCGAACCGGAGCGGACCGTCAATATCCTTCCGCCCGTTTCGGGTAAAGTGGTAGCGCTGGACGTTCAGTTGGGCCAGGTCGTAAAGAAAGGTCAGCCCCTTGTGGTGATAGACTCAGGAGACCTCGCCCAGGCCTACGCGGACGACGAAAAGGCCCGGGCGGCCTTGAAACAGGCAAAATTCGCTCTCGATCGCGCTCAGGGTGTCTACAAGGTTGGCGGTGGTCCCAAAAAGGACGTGGAAGGAGCGCAAAACGATTATCTGCAAGCTCAGGCCGAGTTCAACCGGGCCGAATCCCGCCTCAAGGAAATCGGCGTCTGCCCGGGGGCTCGGTGCAAAACCCGTCTTTTGACCATGACCTCGCCCATAACCGGCATCGTAACGGCCCTTACGACCGCTTCGGGAGATTTCGCAAACGATGTTACAGCCACCCTCATGACCATCTCCAACCTCGATGAGGTCTGGGTTACCGCCATGGCCCCTGAAAACGACATTGCCTATGTTTCCAGGGGGCAGGCCGTTGGAGTCTCTTTTGACGCCTATCCAGGCAGGATCTTTCACGGCAGGGTATCGTTTGTGAGCGCGGTCCTTGACCCCGCTACCCGTCGCACAAGCGTCCGGATTTGCTTTGCCAATCCAAAGGGCGAACTCAAGCCCAATATGTTTGCAACCGTCAGCATACGCATACCTCAGAGTTGCGCGGTCTACGCACCCGACTCCGCCCTCCTTATGAACAATGACAGCACCACGGTTCTAGTCGAAACCAAGCCGTGGGTATTCGTCAGGCGCACTGTTACGCCCGGCTATGACGAGGGTAATCAGACGAGAATAGATCACGGCTTGAGACCGGGGGACCGCATCGTTGTCAAGGGAGGCGTGCTGCTAAATGATTAAACGTCTCATCGAGATCTGCCTGCGCAAGCGGCAGGTGGTAATAATAGTTGCGATCCTGGTAATCGTTTCCGGTTACTACGCGTGGAAAAACCTGACCGTGGAAGCCTATCCCGACGTCGGAGACGTTCAGTGCCAGGTAATCACCCAGGCGCCCGGACTTGCTTCCGAGGAAGTCGAACAGGAGATCACCGTTCCCTTGGAACGTGCGCTGGCAAGCGTTCCCGGCGTAACCGACATGAAGTCGAGCAGTACCTTCGGACTCTCGCTCATCACCCTTACATTCCGCGAGGGCGCCGAAGACTACTGGGAGCGGCAGCGCGTTCAGAACATAATCGGCCAGGTCAACCTGCCTCCCGGTATCCAGCCCGGCATGGACTCGGTTACGGGTCCCTCGGGCGAAATTTACCGCTACACGCTCGAATCCGACACCAAAAACCTGATGCAGCTCTCGGAAATCGAGAAATGGATTGTCATTCCGGCTCTCCAGCAGGTCCCGGGAGTGGCCGAGGTCGACAACTTCGGCGGCTACACCATGCAATACCAGTTGCAGGTAAACCCGGTGCAACTCGAGCGCTACGGCATCGGTTTAAACGATGTCGTAACCGCCATCGACAACAACAGTTCCAACGCCGGAGGCAGCCGCATCACCCGGGGCGAGGAAGGCTACGTGATCCGGGGCATTGGCATGGTGCGCACTCTGGGAGATCTTGGCAATATCGTTGTGACCCAGCACAACGGAGTGCCGATCCTGGTGCGCGACCTGGGCAAGCTCACCTACAGCCATCAGGAGCGGGAGGGGATCCTTGGCAAAAATAACAACCCCGATACTATCGAAGGTATCGTGTGCATGCTCAAATACCAGAATCCTTCGATAGTCCTGCACTCCGTTCACGCAAGGGTAGCGGAGCTGCGAAAAAAGCTCACTCCCATGGGCGTGAGCATTGTTCCCTTCATCGACCGGGACCAACTGGTCCAGATGACCGTCCACAAGGTTATGGACATCGTGACGGGGGGGATCGCGCTTGTCTTTATCGTCCTCATGCTCTTTATCGGCAACCCCAGAATAGCCCTGACCGCGGGCGTGACGATACCGTTTGGCCTGGTTACCGTTTTCATCGTTATGTATCTTACCGGCATGTCGGCTAACCTGTTTTCCCTTGGAGCCATAGACTTTGGCGTAATCGTCGATGGAGCGATCGTTGTTACCGAGGCGTGTTTGCGAATGCGTGAGGATAACCCTGCCTGCGTCCTGAGCGAAGACGACGTTCTCGCCACGACCAACCAGGTGGCCAGGCCGATTTTTTTCGCCACCCTCATCATCATTACCGCCTATCTGCCGCTTTTTTCCTTCCAGCACGCCGAGGCCAAGCTCTTCCTGCCCATGGCCTACGCCGTGGGTCTGGCCATCTTTGGCGCCCTTGTTTGCACCTTTACCCTGATCCCGGGCCTAACCTTCATGGCGATTCGAAAGCCCGGGCGTGTTTTTCACAACCGCGCCTTTGAAAGACTTGAGACGGGCTTTGGCAGGTATCTAAACCGTATGCTCGATTTTCCCAAACTCGCCTGGATAATGGGCGCGGCCGCCTTGGCGGCCGTGGTGGTATTGGGTATGACAACGGGCCGTGAGTTTTTGCCCGTATTGGATGAGGGCGCTCTTTGGCTTCAGGTACAGTTGCCCCCGGGCATATCCCTGGAAACCGCAAGCGCCATGGCCGGCCAATTGCGGCACGCTTTGCTCCAATATCCGGAAATCTCTTATGCCATTACGCAACTGGGCCGAAACGACGACGGCACCGATCCGTGGACGCCCTCGCATATCGAGGCGCCGGTTGGCCTCAAGCCCTACAGTCAGTGGCCTCCCGGTATGACCAGGGCCAAATTTACCCAACTGCTCGATGCGCGTCTTAACCGAATGCCGGGGTTTACCGTTGGGATCAGCCAGCCGATTCAGGATAATGTCGACGATGCCGTGGGAGGGGCGCACAGTCCCCTGGTCATAAGCATCTACGGAAAGGACTTTAAACAGATGCGCCGCATAGGCGGGCAAATCGTTAAGGTGCTGGACACCATTCGCGGTACATCCAGCGCTTCGATCTTTGAAGAGCCCCCCATCCCGCAGATCGCCATAGACATCGACCGGACCGCGGCAGCCCGATACGGTATAAACGTATCCGACATCACCGCTTTGATCCAGACAGGTGTGGGAGGCGCGCCGATTTGCAATATTTATGTGGGCGATCGCACCTATGGCGTTACGGTGCGTTTCCCCAAGGACTGCCGAAACAGCCCGCAGGCCCTCGGCCGCCTTTTGCTGACGACTCCGGGCGGAGCCCAGATTCCCCTTTCGCAGGTGGCGCACATAAAGCTGCAGACCGGCGAGAGCACTATCTCCCATGATATGAGCCACCGGGAACTTCTGGTCGCCGTCGACAGCACCCGCCCCCTGTCCGAATACCTGGTTGAGGCCCAACGCAAAATCGAGCGCGATGTGCGCTATGACCACGGCAAATATCACCTGGAATGGGGAGGTGACTTCAAAAACGAGGAACGCGCCCAGAGGCGGCTCACTTTTATCTTGGGGATCGTCCTGGCGCTCATGCTGCTATTCCTCTTCGCCGAGTTTGGAAAGATCCGCCAGGCCATGCTGGTCCTTGGAGCCGTGCCGCTTGCCACCCTGGGCGGTCTAATAGCCCTGCACGTACGAGGCGAGACGCTCAATGTGGCGAGCGCGGTCGGTTTTATAGCCCTTTTCGGTGTGGCCGTGCAAAACGGTATCATCATGATCTCCAATATCAAGCGAAGGAGCGAGCAGGGGCTGACGCTTCGCGAGGCTGTGACCGCGGGCGCGGGCGAGCGTTTCCGGCCCGTTTTGATGACCGCCTCGGTTGCGACCGTCGGAATGCTTCCTGCCGCCATGGCAACAGGCGTAGGGACCGATGTTCAGCGTAACCTTGCCACCGTTGTGGTGGGAGGCCTTTTGGTCGCCACCCTCCTTACCCTTTTTATTCTCCCGGTGTGCTACTTTTCAATGGAGCGCTGGGTCGAGGCTCGTTCGAGCAGGAAGAACACCGGAGCCAAAGGAGATGCGTCAAAATGCTGAGGTCGTCCCTGTTTGCCTATCTCAAGGCGGCCTTTAAGCCGCAAGTCCCCTGTTTCTTCGGTGCCGTGGCGCTCGCGCTGCTTACCGCAGGCTGCGCCGTCGGCCCCAACTTTAAAACCCCCGTAGCGCCGGGAAGCGCTGGTTACACCCACCATCC
The DNA here is from genome assembly GCA_049976905.1 of Syntrophobacteraceae bacterium. GTDB lineage: Bacteria > Desulfobacterota > Syntrophobacteria > Syntrophobacterales > Syntrophobacteraceae > SbD1. The sequence continues at coordinate 4,660 of JBMFHI010000025.1, forward strand.
CTTGCCGGTGAAAACATCCTCGGCCAATGTCCATGGCGGCGATGCGCAAGTTTTCGTTCAGAAGCTGGATATCCCCGGACAGTGGTGGAAGCTTTTCGGCTCCAGGCCGCTAAACGATCTGATAGCCGAGGCGATCAAAAACAACCCGGATCTTGACAGCGCCCGGGCGGCTCTGCGAGAAGCCTGGGAAAATGTCTACGCGCAGCAGGGAGCATTTTTCCCAAGTATCGGTGTGGGCTACAGCGCCACGCGCCAGGAGGTCCCCGGGCAACTGGGCACTCCAACGGCTTCCGGCGCCTATACCTATAGTCTGCATACGGCACAGGTCACCGTGGGCTATACGCCCGATGTATTCGGAGCCACACGGCGCCAGGTCGAATCCCTGGTGGCCCAGGCCGATTCGCAGCGCTTCGAACTTGAGGCGGCTTATCTGAGCCTCACCTCAAACGTTGTGGCCGCGGCCATACAAGAGGCGGGACTTCGGGCCCAGATTGCCGAGACGGTCAAAATCCTGGACATCGAGACCCATTCTCTTACCTTGTTGCAGCGTCAATATGCGCTGGGCGAGGTTGCCAATGCGGACGTGGTGGCGCAGGAGGCGGCCCTGGCAAATGCGAAGTCTTCACTTCCTCCTCTCCAAAAACAACTCGATCAGCAGCGCGATCTTCTGGCGCGCCTTGCCGGAGGCTTCCCCAACCAGAGCCTCCCCGCTTCCTTCGAGCTCTCCTCGTTAAAGCTGCCCCAAAAGTTGCCGGTAAGCTTGCCCTCCAGTCTGGTGGAGCAGCGCCCCGACGTGCGCGCGGCCCAAGCCCAGATGCATGCGGCCTGCGCACAGGTGGGAGTGGCGATCGCCAATCGGCTCCCCGATATTACTCTTAGCGCCTCCCTTGGAAGCGGCGCCATGGCGATTGCCCAGTTGTTTACTCCCGGAACGGGTTTCTGGACCCTGGCTGCCGGCGCGACCCAGCCCATATTCGAGGGAGGCGAACTGCTCCACAAGCAGCGCGCCGCCCAGGCCGAATACGAACAAACCGCCGCGCAGTACCGCAGTACTGTGCTCACGGCTTTTCAAAATGTGGCCGATGTGCTCCACGCCATTCAAAACGATGCCGTGGCGCTTAATGCCGCTGTCGAGGCCGAGCATGCCGCATCCCTGAGCCTGACTATCGCTCGGCGTCAGTTGGAGCTCGGGGCCATTGGCTATCTGTCCCTTTTAAACGCCGAACAAACCTATCAGCAGGCCGCGATCAACCTGGCCCAGGCTCTTTCCAATCGCTACGCCGATACGGCGGCTCTTTTTCAGGCGCTGGGCGGCGGCTGGTGGAACCGGGCCGCCAAATCGGCCCGGCCTGGTGCTTGAGAACCTGTCATGGACCGCAGTGTCCCTGAAGCACAGGAAAGACCGCGATGAATTTTTTGCCTTGAGAAAGACCTGTGCTTGACTAGCCGCCCTCACAGTGCTACTCTGACTTTTTATCGGGACGTGGCGCAGCCTGGTTAGCGCGCTTGCTTGGGGTGCAAGAGGCCGGCCGTTCAAATCGGCTCGTCCCGATTCGGTTTTGCTCATCGAAAACAAGGGGGAACTCATCATTTAGGATGGGTGCCTCCTTTTTTCTCTTGGGCTAAGAGGTAACGTGCTATATGAAGAGCATCTATCTGGGACTTATGGCTGGTTTTCTTACCACCAGTTCGGCTTTCCCGCAATTGATCAAGTCCTATAGAACAAAGTCGACAAAAGATTTATCCATTGGTTATTTGACCGTTATCCTTGCAGGCGTCACATTGTGGATCGCCTATGGTTTCGCCATATCGGACCTTCCCGTTATAGTCGCCAACGCTGTTTCCTTTCTGCCTCTTAGCTGTACCTTGTACCTGAAGCTGAAGTGGGATGTGTTTAAACGCGCGTCCGGCTCTGGTCTTAAGGGTGCCTAACGGCCCCTCCCTCATGCGAGTTGCGTGATTTAATCTAAAGAAGATCAAAATTGCAGCCGATATAAATTACTGCACGGACTTTACGGTTGCATTTGAAAACATCTCTCAGACGGCTACGGTTTCCCGGTCCATTGCAAAGGACATTGCCTCGGTAAGCCAGGCAATCGAGGCGATCGGCTCCGGAAGTGAGCAGGTGCAGTCTAGTGCCGCTGAGCTTGCCGCCATATCCGAAAATCTGCGCCTTCTTGTGAGTAGATTTACTTAGAAACGGCGGCAAACTTTTTTGTGCTAAACGATTTAATCGAAGAGAGCATCGAGGGATTGGTCCAAGACCAACCGCGTGCTAACGAGGATTTCGATGGCCAACAACACCACCGTGTCGGATCCCTGCCAAACCGGGTGGAGCGAAGAAAACGCGGCCTTCCTGGCCGCAATCGTGGATTCATCCGATGATGCGATTATCGGCAAGACCACCGAAGGCATTGTCACCTCATGGAACCGCGCCGCCGAAAGAATCTATGGCTACAGTGCCCGGGAAATCATAGGTAAGTCGGTTTCCATGCTCTTCCCTGAGGAAAGCGGCGAAGATCTTTCCCAAATCCTTGAAAAAATAAAACGCTTGGAGCGCGTCGACCATTATGAGACCTTGCGAAGGAGAAAAGACGGAAAAATCATTAACGTAGCCATTTCCGTTTCCCCGATCAGGGACAAGGCAGGCAAGGTCATCGGGGCCTCAACCATTGGTCGTGACATCACCGAGCGCAAGAGGTTGGAGGAGGAGTTGCGCGAGGCAAGGGAGTGGTTTCAGGTAACGCTCCACAGTATCGGCGACGCGGTGATTGCAACCGATTCCTCGGGTAACGTCACCTTTTTAAATCCGATTGCCGCCAGGTTAACGGGCTGGTCGCCCGAGGAGGCTGCGGGCAGACCCCTGTGCGAAGTTTTTCGGATTGTAAATGAAAAGAGCCGAAAACCGGCTGAAAATATCGTCGAGCGGGTTCTAAACGATGGTCGGGTCGTTAACCTCGCCAATCATACCGCCTTGCTTGCTCGTGATGGTCGGGAGACGCCCATCGAGGATAGCGCGGCCCCTATCAGGGACAGTTCGGGCAATATTATCGGGGTCGTGCTCATATTCCACGATGTTACCGAAAGACGCCGCGCCGAGCATAAACTTAACAGCAGCAAAGCTCTTCTCCAGGATATAGAGAGCCTGACCAGGGTGGGCGGCTGGGAGTACGACTGCGCCTCAAAGCGCATGACCTGGACCGATGAAGTCTACCGCATCTACGGCGTTTCACCCCGCGCATGGGATCCCAATGACATCGAACACCATATCTCTTTTTATTGTCCCAACGACCGGGAAATCATCAGAAAAGCTTTCGATTGCGCCCTGGAGCATGCCAAACCTTTCGATCTCGAACTGAGCGTTCTTAAGCCCACCGGCGAACAGGCCTGGGTTCGCACGATCGGGCAACCCGAAGTTCGCGGCGACCGCACTCTGCGTATCTACGGAAACATTATGGACATTACCGACCGAAAGCGGCTCGAACAGGAACAGGAGCGGGTGCGCGCCCAACTGCGGCAGGCTCAGAAAATGGAAGCCCTGGGTACTCTTGCCGGAGGTATTGCCCATGATTTTAACAACGTCCTGGGCATAATCATGGGCTACACCGAGATGGCAAAGCTTGAGCTGGAGCCAAAACACCCCGTGGCTGCCAACCTCGACGAGATTCTTGGCGCCTCCAATCGAGCCAAGGCTCTGGTTAAGCAGATCCTTGCCTTCAGCCGAAGGACCGAGCAGCAAAAGATGTCTTTGCAACTAAGCCTGGTGGTAAAGGAGGCCATGCAAATTCTGCGGCCCTCCCTGCCTTCCACTATCGAGATCAAGTTGAAAGCCCACAGTAAGGCCTGCGTTCTGGCCGACCCTACCCAGATGCATCAGGTGCTGATGAACCTTTGCGCTAATGCCGCTCATGCCATGCATGAAAATGGCGGAGTCCTCGAAGTCGGTCTTAAGGATATCGTCCTATCCGAAATTTCCGATTGGCAAGACCTCGCGTTGGGCAAATATGTCGAGCTTACAGTTCGAGATACGGGTTGTGGTATCGATCCCCGGATAATGGAGCTTATTTTCGATCCCTTTTTTACCACCAAAGGCGTCGGCGAGGGAACCGGCCTCGGCCTCTCCGTCGTCCACGGCATAGTCAAAAGCCATGGCGGCGATATAAAGGTGCAAAGCACCAAGGGCAAGGGCACTGCCTTTACCTTGCTCCTTCCCGCTCTTGAAAACGGCACCCCCGGGCACAAAACCTGCCGTCAATCTTGCCTGCCCCGCGGACAGGAACGCGTGCTGGTAGTCGATGACGAACCTCTGCTGGCTGCTATGGTCAAAAAGATGCTCGAAAAACAGGGCTATGACGTGGTTAGCCGCACCAATGGAATCGAGGCGCTGGAGGCCTTTAGAAACCAGCCCGCGGATAAAAAGTTCGATCTGGTGATAACCGATATGACCATGCCGCATTGCACGGGCGCGGAACTGGCTCGCGAAATTTTAAAAAGTGAGCCCTCTGTGCCGGTGATCCTGATGACGGGTTTTAGCAGTAAGATAGACTCTCAATTGGTAAAAACTTTAGGAATTAAGGCGCTTCTCATGAAACCGGTGGCCATCGGCGACCTGGCCGCCAACGTGCGCAAAGTATTGGACCAAAGGGCTTTGCAAGATTAAAGTGCCCTGAAGGAAACTTGACTTGACAGTGGGCCGGTCCCCCTGGGAATTGTCAACGACAGTTACGATGCAAAATTCCCATTCAGGTTCTTTTCCTGATAGTGCCTTCAGTAAACGTTTTGCTGGTAGATCCTGCCTACCCCCTTGAGATAGCCGACATGGAAGGTATCCTGAGTCTGGATGATAGACTTGCTCGACCGATACGGCAGGTCCGCTACGGAAAACAACGCTGCGTCGTAAAGCGCGCGAAGAAGCCAGCCTTGTTTCTCAATCGTTAACAATCGGCTCGATGAGGACCGGATTTATCTCGGATGGTTCGGTCGGGTTCGTCGAAAATCGAAATGCATTGCTCTGTTCGGAGCGGATGAATCCGGTCGAAGGCCACAACGCGAGATATTGAACATATCAGGATCATAAAGCCTCATGAGTTGGTATGCACATCGGCCTTCGTTCATTGGCAAGCTCTGGCAAGTCTCCAACAAAAAGACAGACAGTGACCTTCCGGACTTTTTACCTGCAGCGGCAAGCAAGGTGAAATCAGCGACGCCAACCGATGGATTTCTCATTGACGGTATCGGAGAAATAGCTGTAATCTTCGCGAAACCTTGCTCGTGAAAGGCTCACCGGCCCACTGGCCACCCCCGTGGAGATGCGGAATTGGTTCGAGGAATGCCTGGATGGACTTACAGTGGGCAATGGGCCTGGCATGAATCGATCGCTCTGGAGTGAAACTATATAAGGGTGCTGCATGGCAAATGCTGAACAACTAAAATCTCTGTTTCGTGCCTTCGCAGAAAGGAGTGATGCTACATTTCTCAAGGTGGCTGACGCCATAATCACAGAGGAGTTGGCTGCAAACCATCACGCTTTGGCCAATGATCTAAAAAAGGCCCTTGAACAACACAGCGTTTCATCTCGGACCCAAGCGGTTCACCGACCACTTACCACCATGCCGAAAGACCGTCGCAACGGTGACACCCTCATCGCGCTTACGGAAAGTCGTGTTTCGCAGGATCAGATTGTCTTGCAGGAAGCGCCTAATAGGAAGATTCGAGCGATTGCTCGAAGAGCATCGGAAGCGTCACCGTCTTGCGCATTACGGCTATAGAGCGAAAAACAAGCTACTCTTTTGGGGACCGCCTGGTTGCGGAAAAACGTTCACTGCACACTATGTTGCACATGAACTTGGATTGCCCATCGGCATCATTCGCCTTAATGCAGTCATATCGAGTTTCCTGGGTGATACTGCGTCCCATGTTCAAAGGGTTTTTGATCTCGCTGCAGGATCGCCAATGGTCCTGTTGTTAGATGAGGTGGACGCAATTGCCAAAGAAAGGGATGACCCCAATGATGTCGGAGAGTTGAAGCGTGTCGTCCATAGCCTGTTACAGGCTATGGACACCTTCTCCTCCACTGAGAGTATCATTATCGCTGCAAGCAATCATCAGTATCTCCTCGACCCTCCAGTGTGGCGCCGATTCGATGATATTGTGCACTTCGCGATGCCCGAAAGACGTGAACGCGAGCAGTACTTTAGGCTACTTCTTAATGGCGTTGAGTTTCAGGGATCTTTTGCGCACCTGGCTAAGACATTACAAGGTGTTGGATTTCAAATTAAATGGACTGATTTTTCCTGATTAAATGGTACTGAACGTTTTATTTGGACCAATAGCGAGTTTTTTCGATGATCTGTTTTGCCCTCCTGATCGTTCTGTCAAGATAGATCTCGAGCCTTCTGTCTCCACGATGATTATCCCAATTTGTTCTCTCTGATAAAATTCGACTATGGATAACGTTTTCACCGTAGCCTCTGCGTGCCAGAGCCAAGGCATAAGAAAAATCTGTTTCCGACTCACCGCCTCTGTCATAATCAGAGCGGCAGATATCTTTTTTGCGACACACCAACCCCCTCGGGGGTTGATGGGAAAAGGATTCATCCGGGCCAGGCGATTCAATTGCCACGCTGGGGACTAGCGCCTCGGAGTTCCAGTCTATCCAGATCAATTTTGCCAAAGGATATTTCCCACATTCACTGCGATGCTTGTCTTTGCAGTTGCGGAAGCCTGGACAGCGCCCCCAGCGGTTGTTTGGGTCCGCTGCGGGATCGCTGCCCATTCTTTTCAACCAATAGCGCTTTTCATCAAGTGATAGTGGTCTTTTGCTTCGAATCCAGATCTGGTAGTTTCCCGGTGAGGTTTCAACCACCATCCGGCCCGGTTTCCACGTCCGGTCGCAGTGTCGGTGCTGACAGCAGATGCGCTCCCAACAAAGATCGTCTGCAAGCAAATACTTGGACTCATCGACGGGTTGCATCAGGATATTCCGGCCATTGGCGTTTTCGGCCTTGAGGTAGCCGATTGTGGACGGGGCGGGCTCTACGATCCACCGCCCCTTGTTGATATCCAGGACTGCCAGACGCCAAGCCGAACCAAAGTAATCGGAGAGCTTGACGAAAATTTTTCTCATCAGAAAAGCTCGCTGGAAGCCGACCGTACATGTTCGGCGCTAACCGTCACACATTGATCTAGAGCGGCAGCGACAAGAGAGCCTCTGGCCAGGTTATTGGCCTTCCTGAAAAGGCCTCCCGATCCCTGATAGATGGCCGTAACGGCAGCTTCCTCGAAAAGATCGCGCTTTATCCCTGCAAGTTTTAGATGATGCGCAAGATAGGCTTCCATTTGCTTGCGGTCGGAGCCCTCAAGATGGGACCTTGCAACGATTCTTGAAGTCAGTGGCCGCGAGCCGGGATACATTAGTTTATCGATAAGGTGGGACTGGCCCGCCAGGATGATGGGCAGCCACGGCTTGGAGTCCAGATCGAACTGAGACAAAGTGTGGAGTTCGCAGAAGACTTCGAGCCTTAAGAGCGAGGCTTCATCGACTATGAGCACGATTTTCATCTTCCTCTCGCACACCAGGGCGGATATTTCGTTCCTTATGCGCCCCAGAAGAAAAGCCCTCGACGCGCTTGCTGTCTCTACACCCAGTTGCCCCAGAATCATCCGGTACATCTCGAGGATCGATCCGCAGGCAGCGGTAACCGATATGGTTCGATACTCGGAGGGGTGCAAACGACTTGCCGCGTACCTCAGAGCGGTCGATTTGCCGCTGCCGATCTCACCAGTTAAAAGAGCTATGGCTCCGAGGCGTAGCGCATAGTCAAATCGGCTGCAAACCCCCTTGATGTCTTCAGTCTCCAGGATATCTTTCAACTCCGGGTCGGAGGGGAAGGGCTCCCGTTCAAAACCGAAAAAGGTGCGGTAGCTCTCATTCATGACTTGCCCTCCGGCACTTTGGCGCCAGACCAAAGATTGCCTCCTCTATAGCGTTTCGGGGCAACAGGCTGGACCATCTGGGGATTATTGTTACTGTCACGCTTGACCCGGCAGTTGACATGGATGTCCACGGCTGGCAGGAAGCCATAAGAACGCCCATCCGCGCGAACTTCGACACGGCTCTCATCTCTTTCATGGTAGAGCAGTTCAACCTGCTTGCCGATGAGTGAGACCGGCCCCTCGAAGATCTTGCCGTTCAGTGTGATCGTCCTGTCTTTGGCGACCCTTCGTCTTGCAAGCTTTCTGAAATGATCTGTTAGCTCTGCCGGGGCGGTCCTCAGACACTCGATCTTGGAGGTGAAACGCTCGAAAGGCGTTTGCGCCGTAGAGGTATGTTTCCTTTGGTGATAGGCACTCTCAAGCCACAGGTCGAAAGCTTCATTGAGATCGTCCAGGCTGTTTCCCTTAAAACCCGCAAGAAATCCCTCCCGGACCGACCTGAAAAACCTTTCAATTTTGCCTTTCCCCTGGGGCTTATAGGGCCGGGCATGAATCAAGGCTATGCCAAGGGAAGCGCAGACCTGCTCAAGATGATGGCTCCTGAAGGCTGCGCCATTGTCTGTATAAAGTTTTCTTGGCAAACCCCGCTTCATCAGGGCCTTCTCGAGTGCATCCATGAAGCATTCGACTCCCTCCGAAAAATAGAACTCACCGTGAGGCACAAGCCGGGAATGGTCATCGAGAAAGGCTATGAGATATGTCTTCCTCATCTTTGCCCCTGCCATCACCATCGGACCGTAGAGCACATCCGACTGCCAGATATCGTTTGCGAGTTCGGCCTCGTACTTGCGCCGGTCCTCGCACTTTTGCCCTTCCGGCTTCATCATCCCTTCGCGCTTTAGCAGCCTGTAAACGCTGGCGGGATTGAGCACCGCCTCCGGGTTCGCCTTCCTCATCCTGGAGATCAAATCCTTGATCGTCACCTGTGGAAACTCGCGTCTCAAGGCTAGAAGAGAAAGACATGTCTCTTCATCCATGACCCTGGTTGTTCCACGGTCCGAACGATCAGTTGTCGAAAGCGATTCAATCCTGCCGCCTGCTCTCTTATAGAGCCGAACCCATCTCAAAATGGTGGTGCGGCCGATCCGGGTCCTGTTGGAGAAAGGAATGTTCCACCTTCGCTCGCATTTTTCCCTGAGCAGGCGCTCCTGCTCTCCACGGGAGAGGCCCTTCGTGTTTACCAGCTCGTGAATCACCCCAAACCTGAACGTAGCCACCTCTTTTTTCTGCTCTTCAGTCATAAAATGCCTCCTTATATGGTTTTTTGAGGCTTTCCCCGACATCGCCCGGCCTTATTCGATGACACCCTTCGGTGGGGTGGGTAAAAACTTCTTGGCCGCTAAAATAAGATGGACCTGCTAACCGGCATTTTGCCCATCTCGATCAGCCGGTCAAAGGCTGCGAGCAGAATGTCCCGGAAAGGATCGCCAAAATAGGCAGTGGTCTTGCGCTTAAGCGCTTTAAACCAGTGGGCTTCACGTGTGCGCGAGACCCCGGAACAGGAAAGTTTTTTATCAACCAGGTTGCTGATTACTGTACGGATGGTTTCGATGGAGGTATGAAATCGGTCGAAGTAGCCCTCAGGCTTAAGACGAATTACGCACCCACAATGAGGGCAACGATAACGGCGCAGTAAAAGGCCGGATGCGAATCCATCAAAATAGGCCATGACAAATCCGTGTCCCCAAGGCCTTCGCGCCTTGCAGCGTGGACAAACCTCCGGCCTGGGCCACAGATAATCGCGGCCTTTCTCGTAAATCTCCTTGAGACTGACGACGACAGGCAGTATCATCAGTTCACCTTTTGGGGGTACATCGAGTACCCGTGTTTTCGGGGCGGTAAGTTCGGCTAAAACTCCCGCCCCTTCCAATAAAAAAAGGCCTCTTTGATAAGGCCCATTTATTCCGATAACATCTGCCTATCTGTCAATCTATTCTGAAAAATACCCCCTCATTCTGGCCGTTTATTCTGATTCCCTACATAGCCGATCTGCAAAACGCAGTAAACTTGGGCATGAAGGCCGAGCCGACCGCATGCGAGAGCCAGTTCTGCTTCGGATAATGATAGATACTCGGAACGCTGCGCATCGTCAAAGTCAGGCAGGCCATACAACGCATATTGCTCGGCGTCGGGCAGGATGGTAAGCAGCTTATTCTTGCTGGTCACCGAGGCGTTCCCTGTGCTGCCGGCCAACACAACCTTGCCAGCGTTTCGATCAGCGTGGTGCGCTTGACGCCGAAGTTGCGACACACGGCCGCCTTGGACATGCTACCGTCCAGCGCGGCGATAATGGCGTCCAGCTTCTCACCAACAATAGCCGGTGGTCGTCCGCCAATCCGTCCACGTCGCTTGGCTGCCTCCATGCCCGCAACGACCCGTTCCCGTATCAAAGCTCTTTCGCATTGGGACAGCGCTCCGAATACATGAAACAACAATTCGCCCGACGCCGTCGTTGTATCCATGCCCTCAGTGAGTGAACGGAAGCCCACCTGTTTATCTTTCAGGGAATTTACAATGGATAACAGGTGAGATAACGAGCGCCCAAGCCGATCCAGCTTCCAGACTACCAGAACGCCACCAGGGCGAACGAACGCAAGTGCTTCTGACAATCCAGGCCGATCATCTTTGGCCCCGGAGGCATGGTCTTCAAATAAATGCCGACTATCGACGCCGGCCGCCACGAGGGCGTCGCGCTGCAGGTTGGTGGTCTGGCGATCCGAGTCGGATGATACCCGCATATAACCGACGAGCATGTACGGAAACTCCTAAAATTTAGTTTCCGTATGATCTACCATAGCGACAGGGTTTTTCGTACATTTTTTGAAGGGTCAAAGGGCTAATATTTACGTCTGGAGCGACCCTGTCGGAAAACACCTGTTTTCCGTGATCTTTATCAATGAGTCTATGTACTGGAAACCCTTTTTTTACTTTTTGCCGTTTCTGGTTGCCATTTCTATTTCCAATTCCGGTTGCCGCATCTGGTTGCCGTTAGGCAGGGCATACGCAGTTCATGGTATCATTGTGACTGTTGATAAAATCAGCGCAAGTTCTACACTTTTCTTTTTAAACGTTCACTAAATCGGAGGTATAATTGATGGGAGCACCCAATTTATCGGTTGCGGTTCCTTCAGCATTTGCGAGCAATTATCATCCTGGCGATGCAGGCAAAAACGTTGGAAGCTTACTGGATGGGACGCAGGCCTCAAATACTGAGCAGTTAACTGGTCTCGCCAGCTGTTACGATCCTGTTGGCGGGCTGAGAGCGGACCAAAAGCCATTTGATCCCAACGACCGGTCAGCGGCGATGTACGGTAAGGGCACATTTGGAAAGACCGTCAATGTGTTCCGACTCGATAGTGGTGGGGAAGTTATATCACAAGCCCTAAATGTAAAAGTCAACGATACCGGCCCCTTTGCCTCAGATAAGCGAGGAAGGGTTATCAGACCTTTTCAGGCTCACCCAACTAGGATTATTGACCTAACGCCGAAAGTTTACAAGGAACTCACAGCTTTTCCGGATTGCGAGGAAGGCCCAGGGGTGATTCATGTAAGAGTGGAATGAAGATAGGAACAATTATGTTCAGATTAATCGAGAAGGTCATCGCCCCAAACCGAAGAACCATTCATTTCCTTACGATAATAACTACTTTTCTGTTGTGCTTCCCAACAGCAGGGATTTGTCAGGAGGAAATTAGCATATCCATCCCCTCCAGCAGTTTGAGACTTCATCATGGGGAGAGGATTGGAGGCTTCGAGGTCAATATCTCCGGTGGGCAGATAGTCTCTTTTCCGAACATACCAAAAGGTTGGGGCATTTGCGTTCGCAACGAACCCGACCAGACTGCCCGCGTGGGTGGGAATGCTATCGTTGGCTCGACCTTCCTGGAGCCAAGCTTCTTCAATAACTTTATCTCGATAGCCACATATCGCCTCGACCAACTCAAAATAAAAATAACGATTGGAACAATGACCGATATCACTTTGAAAGAAAGGTGGTTCGACCTGAACAAGAGTGATTTGGTGTTGAAAAAGCTCAAATAGGCCCGGAAATAGGGGACACCCTCAACATTCTGGGACCGAATGCCACAGATTACCCCCGGTTACATGAATTTTTCGATTGTCCCGCTTTGCACCAGCGGGCACGATCATCATGACGGAATTTTCTGGGATTCCGGCTTACAACCCCATACTGGATCGATTTGGATGGTATCTCGAAGATAAGACAGCCACCTACAGAAAGACGGTCCTGGAAGAAGGAATCGAGATCTTCCATGCCTCGACGGACAAGCGCACCCTGTTTCACCATTCACTTTCCAATTTTCTTTCCACTTCACCCCACTTGGCGTCCATGGTCTTAACCGCATCGATGGCTATGTCCAGATGGAGCGACATGAACTTTTCATAGATTTCATCATGGAGTTTTTTCCCTTTTATCCCAGTTTTCTGCAAGGGCATATCCGAGATGAGCATTATCGAGCCTATCGGGATTTCGAACCGGTAAGCCACGGCAAATAGAGTTGCCAGCTCCATGTCTATGGCCATGATTCTTTGCCGGCGCAAATATTCGACAAAGGTCTCATCGAATTCCCACAAGCGTCGGTCCGTCGTGTAGACGATGCCGCATTTGGCAAAAAGATTGTTTTTCTTTAGCGCCCCAATGCAAAAAAGGTTTACAAGAGAAGCGGGTATGGAGGGAAATTCGGGGGGCAAATAATGCCTGCTGGTACCCTCCCCCCTGATTGCGGCCGAGGGTACGATGAACTCTCCTATCTCAAGGCGGTCATCGATTCCCCCGCACATGCCAAGCATTATGACCGATTTGAGATTGTCCAGATAGGCAAGGCAGTTCATGAGCAGGGCAGCCTGGGGGGAGCCAATGCCAAAGTCGATCAAAGTGCAGTTTAAGTCCGGGGCGTTAACGACCTGAAAATTGCCCTCTCGTGCTTCCCCGCCGGTTTTTTCCTTAAACGTCGTTGCGTACGGTTTGAAATTGGTTATAAGAAGATGATCGCAGAATTCTGTTAGCGGGCAGTTGGTGTAGCGTTCCAGAGTCTGGCGAATATATTCGTGTTCTTTGAGCACGTTAAAAACTCCTTTTGAATATTTCTAGACTTATCCCGATAAGTCTAACGGACGGTAATTCTTACATTACGCCACTTTACAAACTTTTTCAAAGCTTTCAAAAAAATCGGAAAAGATGGATAGTCGCATAAGGATAATGATTTAGCGGGCTGAGGAGATGATTTGGCCAAGGAACTGAAACGTTTTTGTGCAAGGAGACCTTTGTCTTCAGCCGCCCTGTCATAGGCTTCTTGCAAATCTTTTTGTATTGGCTCATATATAACCGCGAAAATAGCGAGGGTGAATTTATGCAACATCACATACTGTGCATTAACAGCGGCTCTTCTTCGATGAAGTTCGCCCTGTACCGGCTAGACGTTTGCGAGGACTTAATCGCCGAAGGAGCGGTGGAAAGAATCGGGCTTCCCGGCGGGTGGCTTTGGCTTAAGGATGGGGCCGGCAAGCGTTTGACCGATCGCCACGACGATTTCGCGACGCATAAGGATGCGGTTTTGGCTATGTTTTCGGTAGCCTTCGAGGAAAACAAGCTTTCGGCCCCAGATGGAGTCGGGCACCGGATCGTCCATGGAGGACCCGACCACGTTAAGCCCGAAAAGGTCACGCCCGAACTGATGCAAAGGCTTAGAAGCCTCATTTCCCTTGCGCCCCTGCACTTGCCGGCCGAGCTAAAAGGAATCGACGCTGTCAGCGAACACTATCCGGACGTGTCCCAGACGGTGTGCTTCGATACCGCTTTTCACTGCAGAATGCCCGAGAGCGCAAAGTTGCTCCCAATTGTTCGCAGCCTGCGGCATGAGGGGGTCTACCGCTACGGCTTCCACGGGCTTTCCTATGAATATGTAACTCTGAGCTTAAAAGAGGCGCTGGGGGCAAGGGCCATTATCGCCCATCTTGGCAACGGCGCCAGCATGTCGGCGCTAAAAGAGGGAGTGCCCCAAGACACCACCATGGGGCTGTCGGCTCTTGGCGGGCTTATGATGGGCACAAGGAGCGGAGACCTCGATCCCGGCATTCTGCTCTACCTCATGGACGAAAAGGGCTACGATGCGCGCCAGCTCGAACGGCTTCTAAATTACCGCTCGGGTCTCATGGGGATATCGGGGATAAGCTCGGATATGAAAACACTTCTGGAAAAGCGAGACACAGAACCGCATGCCGCTCAGGCCATAGAGCTTTTCTGCTACATTGCCCGAAAACACATCGGGGCGTTAACGGCGACTATCGGCGGCCTGGACACTCTTGTCTTTACCGGAGGCATCGGAGAGCGGGCGGCCGTCGTTCGCCGGCTTATCTGCCAGGGGCTCGAGTATCTGGGCATCCGTTTGGACGCCGAAAAAAACGACGCCCACGCCGCTATAATCTCCGATAAGAAGAGCCCCTGTACCGTGCGGGTGATACATACCAATGAAGACCTCATAATAGCGCGCCACACCGTGAAGCTGCTTTTCGGCCACAAAGAGGGAGAAATCTTATGAGCGTTGAATTTCGAAATTTCGATCAGCTGCTGCAAACCGCAAAAGATCTGCCTTGCGTGCCTGTTGCCGTAATCAACGCAGACGAGCAGCACGTGCTCGAAGGCGCCTGCGAGGCCGCAAGGGCCGGCTATATCGACCCGGTTCTTATCGGGGATGAAGGGGTAATTCGCGCATTACTGGCAGGTATCTCCTGTGCCGGGAATTTTCGCATTATCCATGCCCCCGGCGATGAGGCCATGGCGGAAAAGGGTGTCGAGCTGGTCGAAAAAGATGAGGTATGCGCCCTCATGAAGGGCCACATTCACACCGATCAATTCCTCCATCCCATCCTTGCCCATCACCTTCAGGGCAACAAGCGCATATCCCACCTATTTCTTGTCGATCTCAAAACCTATCCCAAACTTCTCTTCATCACCGATGCCGCTATTAACATCAGTCCCGATCTCAATGCTAAAATGGCTATTGCCCAAAACGGCATCGACATGGCCCGCATCATGGGAATCGATGAGCCCAAGGTCGCTGCTCTTTCGGCCGTTGAGGTGGTAAATCCGGCCATTCCTTCCACCATCGACGCGGCCTGCCTTGCCAAGATGTCGGAAAGGGGGCAGATAACGGGCGGAATTGTTGACGGCCCACTGGCCTTTGATAACGCCATCTCGGCCGGTTCCGCCGCGGTAAAGGGCATAAAGAGCCCCGTTTCGGGCGATGTCGACATCTTGCTTGTACCCGACCTTGTTTCCGGCAATATCCTTGGAAAAGATCTCGAGTATCTTGCCGGAGCCCGCCTCGCTGGCTTTGTCATGGGAACCAAGGTCCCGATCGTGTTGACCTCACGCGCCGATCCGGTCGAGGCAAGGGTGGTTTCCTGCGCGCTAACCTCGATTATGAGCAGTCGAATGCCTGCCCAATCCTCCCAGGTCCCGGCGTTGAAACCGATCTGATTGCAAACGGTCAAACCCATGGTCTTTAGGCATGGCCAATCAAATGCGTACAACTCTAAAGATAAAGGAACCTCACTCATGGACAGCGGCAAAACGTGCGAAGGTCGCGCTCTGACTTTTGCGGACTGGAACGAGTATTGGGTCGATTTTACACAGCGCGCCCTCCTTTTTATGGACGTGCTTAGAATCCGTGGAAACAACTACCTCGATACTATCAAGGAGGGCGAGCCGCCCGTTCTCGTATTCGACTATGAAGTTATACTGTCGGGGGCCGGCCTGGATAGACCGGTAAACTACGATCTGGCGCGCATAGTTGCCAGGAAAACCGATGTTATCGATCCGAAAAAAAGGCCCATCGTGGTGATCGATCCGCGTGCTGGAAACGGCCCGGGAATCGGAGGCTCAAAGAAGGATTCCGAAATAGGGGATGCTCTCGCACAGGGCCACAGTGTCTACTTTATTCTTTTTCATCCCGACCCCTTGCCCGGACAGACCATCGCAGACGTGGAAAAGGCCGAAATCCGTTTTATCGAAGAAGTGGCCAAGATTCATCCTAACGCACCCAAGCCTGCTGTGATCGGCAACTGCCAGGCCGGGTGGGCCGTAGCCCTTTTGGGTGCGGACCGGCCCGATCTTACCGGTCCTCTCGTGCTAAACGGAACCCCCCTTTCCTATTGGGCAGGCGTGCAGGGCAAAAATCCCATGCGCTATGCGGGAGGACTCCTTGGCGGGATCTGGCTTGCCTCCCTGTTCTCCGATCTTGGCGATGGGAAGTTCGACGGAGCCTGGCTGGAACAAAACTTCGAAAACCTCAACCCCGCAAACACGCTCTGGAGCAAGCAATATAACCTTTTCGCCACTATCGACACGGAAAAAGAGAGATATCTTACCTTCGAAAAATGGTGGGACGGCTATTCCTATATGACCGGCGAAGAGATGCATGAAATTGTAAAAAACCTCTTCGTAGGCGATGAGTTCGAACAAGGCAGGCTTTCTCTGGACAGGAAAAAACTCCTCAATCTAAAAGATATCGAAAAACCCATCGTGATTTTTGCCTCCTACGGCGACAACATCACGCCGCCCCAGCAGGCCCTCGACTGGATCATAAAGGAATATGGCACGGTTGAGGAAATCAGGCGTCTGGGCAAAGTCATCGTCTACTTGCTTCACCCCGATGTAGGTCATCTGGGTATATTCGTGGGCTCAAAAATCGCCCGCAAGGAACATAACGAGATCATAAAAAGCATCGAAGTCATAAATTCACTGCCTCCCGGACTCTATGAAATGAAAATAGTCGAAAAAGGGCATGTGGAAGGGACAATCGACTACGATGCCATCTTTGAAGAGCGGGAGATGGAGGCCATTTTGGCTCTAAACGACAGCGGGACCAAAATGATCGAACAGGAGGCCGATTTTAGCCGCGTCTCAGCCGTTTCGGATATTAACGACACTATTTATGCCACATTTTTTAGCCCCTGGGTCAAGATGTTTTCAAACCCCGCCTCCGCCGCGCTCATGAGAGAGCTTCATCCCCTGCGGGTAAGCAAGTACATCTTCTCCGACCGGCTTAACCCCTTCATGGCGCCCTTTAAGTTCCTCGCCCCGATCGTGCAAAAAAACCGCAAACCCGCACGCGCCGACAACCCACTGCTCGAGCTTCAAAACCTTGTCTCCGACTCCATGGTCGCCGGCCTGCAAACCTATCAGGACATAAGAGACAGGGTTTCGGAAAATTTATTTTTTTCGATCTACGAAAGCCCGATCATGAAACTCCTTTTCCCGGCGCAGAAGAAAAAAACCGCGCAATGGCAGCAACCTGAGCAGTGCCCGCGCTTCGAGGACTTTATGGATAAGGGCGGCTTTGAAGAAGGCCTGATCCGCATGATACTGGCTCTGGAGGATGCCGACCGGGCAATAGACCGCGACTCCTTTTTGCACGATGAGTTGCTGTTGGAATCGAGCGGGGTATTCTCAGAACTTAAACAAGACGATTTCTTGCGCATAGCCCACGATCAAGGCTGCATGCTAAAAGCCGACGAAGATCGGGCGATTGCGGCTCTTTGCGTTCTCATCCCCAATTGCGAAGACCGAACAAAGGCAATGAATCTGGCGGCTCGCATCGTTTTGCGGGGATCTGCACCCTCGGCCCGCCAGGAAGTTGTCTTGTCCAAAATAGCCCGGACTCTTGAAGGCTCTCAAGCGGCCCCGGCTTCCGTTCATTGATTGTAAAAACCTTGGAGTGGAGGAGGGCGCGTTCATCGCGCCCTCCTCTTACATTCGAAGAGATAAGGATTCTAATTAATCCCCATTAGCTTGCGAAGCTTTTGCACCAAAGATTTTGCATCGTTTCCGCCCGGCTCTTCGGGCAGCCGGCTAAGAATCCCAAGGCCTTCGTACTTGTCGTGGAACTCCGCTTCGGATAGAGAACTCACTACGGCCGTATTGGCCATGGCATTGACGCCGATAATGCGCCTTACCATGTCCGGAGCATCGAGTTTTTCCGAGGTGGAATCGACAATTACCAGATCGGGACATGCGCTGCGAACCATCTCCAGTGCCTGGGAGCCGGCTGTCGCCAGTTCCAGTTGCACCTCAGACTCCCGGGAAATCCCGTCGATAAAGGCTTGCATTCGGTCCTTTCGCGCGGTGACAAGAAGAATGTGGAGCATTGTTACTTTCCTCCGCCTCCGCCGCATGTAAAATCGGAGGTAAACTGCTGCAGCTCGCCTCTAACAAAAGCCTCAACGGCTTCCTTTACCGTTTGGGCGCTCCCGCCGTAGAGTACGTTTATCCCCACCTGGTTAAAGCCCATGAGCGGTCTCATGCCCATGCCGCCCGCAATAAGGACGTGCACGCCGTTTTGAGCAAGGTGATTTACCGGCGCCATGCACCCGCCCTGCTGATGAGGAACATTAGGCAGGACTCGCACGTCTTGAACCTGTCCGTCGGTAACCTCTACCAGAGTATAGAGGTCGCAGTGCCCGAAATGAGCGCCCAGGTCCGAATCCAACCCCCCGGGGTTGCTTGATGGAATTGCCACTATTACGTTTTTCATTTTTTCTCCCTTGAATCGACTTACATAAATACGGCGTGCCAAAGGTTCGCCGGCTGTTTATAAAAAACCACACGGAAGCGCTTTATATCACTGCTTGCGCTGGCCTGCCGCAATTTCTTCGATCTTTGCCCAGGTTTTGCGCACTTCTTTGCTGAAGTCGGTTTCGGGCAACTCGGTTACCACCAGTCCTTCCACCATTGCCCTGGTTACAACCGGATCGTGGGGGAGCCTGGCGATAACCGGGTACCCCTTTGCATTGCAGAACTCCTGGATGGACTGCGCTGCCTGTGGGTTTAGATCGAACTTGTTTATTATGACCGCAATGGCTATTTGAAAGTGAAAGCACAAAGCGGCCACCCGCTCCAGATCGTGCCTGCCCGAAGGCGTTGGTTCGGTCACTATGACCGCAAGATTTGCCCCCGTAAGCGAACTGATCACCGGGCAGCCAATCCCCGGGGACCCATCGGATAAGATGAGGTCCAGGCCGCGCGATTTTGCCATCTGCCGTGCCTGTTGCTTGAGGGTTGTTACGAGCCGCCCCGAGTTGGCTTCGCCTGGAAAGAGGTTGGCGTGCACCATCGG
Source organism: Syntrophobacteraceae bacterium (assembly GCA_049976905.1). Taxonomy (GTDB): domain Bacteria; phylum Desulfobacterota; class Syntrophobacteria; order Syntrophobacterales; family Syntrophobacteraceae; genus SbD1. Next base: position 23,790 of record JBMFHI010000025.1, read on the forward strand.
GCCAAACCGTGTCGAGGAAATATGCCACTCGCCGCAGTGTTTTTCGGGAAAGTGTATCGCCCCGGTCGGGCAAAATTGGACGCAGACCTTGCAGCCCTCGCAGCGAAGTGGATCGATCGAAAAGCTGTTGGCGTTTAAGCGAACGGCCTCGTAGCGGCACATCGAAGCGCAAAGACCGCACCTTGTGCATAATTCATCTTCGATTTGCGCCACATGCCCGGAAAAGAACGCCTCCGTGTGTGTGGGATGCGGGTGCAATAAAAGATATAGGTCGGGAGCATCGACGTCTAGATCGCATACTATCTTGTTTGAAGCAAGATGGGCGAAAGCCCCGGTAAGCGAGGTCTTTCCGGTTCCCCCCTTGCCGCTTATAACCACTATCTCACGCATGCGAAGCCTCCTTATCGAGCCTGCCGGCGGCAAGTTGGAAAATCTTCGAATAAAGGGAAACGAAGATATTCCGATATTTAGGCGAGAGGTCCGCAATGATGCGCCCCTGTGAATAGCCTTCGGCCACAGCCCTGTCGTAAGGCGCTTCGGCCAGGACCGGTATTTCTTTTTCAGCGCAAAACGAATAGACCTGCCGGTCTCCTATGCCTGCCTTGTTTATAACCACCCCCATCGGCTTTCCAAACGGGGCGAAGGCTTCCCATGCAAGCTTGAAATCGTGGAAACCAAAGGGCGTAGGCTCGGTTACAAGAACGATCACATCGCTGTCCATAACCGCGTTTACCGCCGGGCAGCTCACTCCGGGAGGCGAGTCGATAAGGGCGTCAAGGCCCCCAGTGCCCGCGATTTCATCCATCCTGGCCTTAACCTGGCGCATAAGGGGCGGACTCATGGCCTCGCTTATCCTGAGGCGGCCCATGAGAAATTGTATCCTTCCCGCGTGCCCCCGGCTGATCTCCCCCAGTTCTCTTCTCCCGGGTGACAGAGCCTTTTGCGGGCAAATAGCGATACAGCCCCCGCATCCATGGCACATTTCCGGAAAGGTCAACACCAGAGACTGCATCACGCTTATGGCCTTAAACTGACAAAGATCCGAACAGGCCGAACAATAGGTGCACTTCGATTCGTCGACTATCGGCGTTTCGATCCACGCCGGTCCGGTCTCTTCGATATCCGGGCAAAGAAACAGATGCAGGTTGGGGGCTTCCACGTCAAGATCCACAGCCACCAAAGGTCGTTCCCATACGCTGGCAAGAGAAGCCGCCACCGTGGTCTTGCCCGTACCTCCCTTGCCGCTGGCGATTGAAACGATCATTGCCCCGCTCCCCGGTTCGGTCTATCGGCGTATTGCATCACCCCACTTTTGAATTTTTCCACCGCCTGGCGCACCGTCATGCCCTCATCGAGATTTTGCACCACTTTTATCTTTACGGCCGAAAGCGCCTGGAATGCCTTGGGACCCACAAAACCGGACAGAACGCAATCGACCCCCGCGCCGGAGACGAGCTGCGCGGCCTGAATGCCCGCTCCCTGGGCCAATACCTGCGTTTGCCCGTTATCGATATAGCTGGTGTCCATAGTGTCGAGATCTACTATTACAAACCCGGCGGCCCTGCCAAACCGGGGATCCACAAGATCGTCCAATCCCGGACCTTCACTGGTTACTGCAATTTTGCTCATAATAACCCCCCTCGTAAGTGTGTGTGGAAGGATAGATCAAAAAACGGGCCATTTAAGCAAAACAGCCCTCTTGCGGTTTTCCGTCCGGCCTTGCGTGAAAATCCGACCGGAGCAAAGGTGCTTATCGTCCCCTGTCTCCTAAGGAGAGGATGCATATTGTTGCCGCACTCCCTCCAATTTCTTTTAAGTACAGATTGTCTAGGGGGAAAGGTTTTAACGGGAGCGGCTCTAAGTGGTTGCCCGGTCAGGGCAAAACGGGTATTCTCGCAGTAAGAAAGAGTGCGCCGGGGGACTTTTTTAAGACTAGAGTCATCTTCTCTTACGGATTTGGCCGATATGGCATATTGCCATGGCAATATAGCCTCCCTTTGCGGAGGCCTGGTTTGAAAAAGCCGGCAAGGCGCCAATCCAGTTCGATCGGCCTTATCAACATGGGCCACGCCTCGGATACGGTTCTGCGCGTTTTAGCCGCGAACATCCAGACCATTTTTGACGTGGAAGCGGATATACTGAGCCCCATGGCCATTCCAGATATGGCGTTTGAACACCGTCGGGGCCAGTATGACGCAGGTTTGATTCTAAACCACTTATCCCGGCTTCCCTTGCCCCGGCATCTGCGCATAGTTGCAATTACGGACCTGGATCTGTGCTCACCTATCCTAACCTATGTTTTCGGTCAGGCGCAACTGGGAGGAAAATTTGCGATCGTCTCCGATTTCCGCCTTAAAAAAAGCGCTGACGGCTCTTGTACGCCCTCAGCGCTCTACTATGAACGTATCGTGAAGGTTGCCCTCCACGAAATCGGCCATACCTTTTCGCTCTATCACTGCGAGGCCCCGGGCTGTCTCATGCAAATGAGTCCTGAGACCCGCGATCTGGATCAGCTGGCTATCTATTTGTGCAACCGGTGCAGTTTCGCCCTCCACAAGAACCTGAAGGAAGTCCGCGATAAATAGCGTTCAAGTGAGAAGAAACCTGGACACGAGCTCTTCCCATTTTAGATCGTGAAGATTTCCAAAGATATCGTCTACTATCTGCCCCCCGGTTGCAGCCAGAGGATGGCCGTAAGCGGCCGTAACGATTTCTTCGAGTTTTTTTACCTCCTCTTTTAGCCAGGAAACCGCGCTTCGTTCAAACAGCAACTCCTTTACGACCTTTTTTATTACGGCCCTGGGGTGAACGACGATCAGCCAGCCCTGGTTGTAGGGGGCTTTGGGAGGCTCTCCGGGAGATCGCAAAGCGCTCTGATTGGTGGCAAGAACCGTTCCGCTAACGGGGGAGAGCACATCGGCGCTCCATTGCTCCCGGTGTATCGTCCAGCCTTTGTCTCCCTGCACCAGAGACGAGCCAATCTCGGGAAGAGAAAGTGCGGTTGGTCCACCAAAGAGCCTGGATGCAAAATCGTCCAAGCCGATTCGAATGAATCCGCCATGCTCGATGCGCGCCCAGCTGTGTCCCTTATGGTAGTAGTAGCCTTCGGCTACCGTGAATCCATCAACCTTTCGAGCGCTGATGGCGGGAGGTTGTGCGCACATATCCTCTTCGTCCAAAAGTTGGTCGTACTCACAGGTTTTGCATTCATAGTTGTGGCCGCAAAACTTTAACTGGACACGGCTGGTTAGCATGTGCCTGCATTCTCTTTGAAAATAGGGTTTGCCGCGTAATACCTCCCTCCAGGTAACAAGCGTCGTAGGCTTTGCGGCCGCTTCCCGGCTCATGGCCTTGTCAAATGGGCATGTCGTGCAGTCATAGCCGTTTTCGCAGAGTTTAAAATTAACTACGCCTGCCTTCATCCATACGCACTGGTTCTCAGCCGCGCAAGAGACGTTGCCCCCAAAGTCCTTCTTGATATTTTCCTTTTTCATGGCCCTGCTCCTTTTTGCAAAAGATCTCAGGTTGCTTCCATCCCGTTAAATCAAGATATGTGCCGTGGAATGAAAAACCGCATCAGGCAAGATTGTGACCAAAAAGCGGCACACCCGTTTCGTGTTTGTGCACCTGGTGAACCTGTTAAACTTATTTACACCCATTTTTGGGTTAACATCAGAATCCATGCCTGGCTAACCCTGACAGGGGGCGTTAAGTTCCTATGCAGTGGTGTTAAGATATAGAACAGGGGTGAAGACGTAAAACTTCGAATGCGCGATACAGTTGACTCTTTTGCCCGTAAAAAGCTTGCCTGGTAATACCGGTATCGGTTTTGCAATGCTAAAAAGTCGGCAATAGCTCTGTTCCTTTCCAACAGGAGGGGTATCAACCGGAATGGAGGTGGTCGATGACTGGACAGATGAAGGTTCTGGTGGTCGATGATGAGACGATCGTAAGGGAATCGCTGGTCGAGTGGTTTAGAAAATCGGGCTATGAAGTCGATGGGGCAAGCGGTGGAAAGATGGCGATGAAGATGGTGGATGGGAAAGACTACGATTTCATCTTCCTGGACATAAGGATGCCCGATATCGACGGCTTCCAGGTGCTGGACCATGTCAAGGCCAACAGTCCCTACTCGATGGTGATTATGATCACCGCTTACGGTTCGGTTGCAACGGCGGTCGAGGCTATGAAACGCGGGGCTTGCGACTATCTGACCAAGCCCTTTGAACCCTCCGATCTTGTGTGCCAACTCCAAAGGCTGCTCCAGCAAAAGAAAGTTATCGACGAAAATGCCGTCTTAAAAGAAGAGGCGGCATGCCGGATGCGCTGCGAGGAACTGATCGGGGCCTCCGAATGCATGCGGCAGCTTTTTACCCTGGTCGAACAGGTCGCAACGGTTGATTCTCCGGTGCTGCTGCGCGGGCAGACAGGGACCGGAAAGGAACTGGTTGCAAGGGCCATTCACGCTTTGGGCGACCGGAGCTCGGGGCCTTTTATCGCGATAAATTGCGGCGCTTTTACCGAAACGCTCTTGGAAAGCGAGTTGTTCGGACACGAAAGCGGGGCCTTTACGGGTGCCGGGAAAGCGCGCAAGGGCCGCCTTGAGATTGCCCGGGGCGGGACTTTGTTTCTCGATGAAGTTGGTGAAATTCCCCTTAAAATGCAAATCGATCTACTTCGCGTTCTGGAAGAAAAAAGCTTTAACCGTGTTGGAGGTACGGCGGAAATCCCCGTTGACTTTCGCCTTGTATGCGCAACCCACCGGGATCTGGAAAAACAGATCGAATGCGGCGCTTTTCGCCAGGATTTCTACTACAGGCTAAATGTGATCGAACTCGAAATTCCCCCTCTAAAGGCCCGAACCGAAGACATACCGGAGCTGGCCCACCATTTCCTGGAGCGCATCCGTAAAGAGACCAATAAGCCGGTTGCAGGGATTCAGCCTCAGGCGATCGAGACTCTTAGAAGCTACCCTTGGCCCGGAAACGTCCGGGAGCTTGAAAACGCGGTGGAACGTGCCGTGGTGTTGGCCAAAGGGCGCTACCTTACCCGCGACGACTTTGCCTTTCTTTTCAGATCGGCTGTCCAGGAGATGCCCTTAACGCTAAAGGATAGCGAAAAGCAGCACATCGAGCGTATCCTTAACCTTCACGGCTGGAACGTCTCGCGGTCCGCGGCGGCCCTTGCAATCAGCAGGGTAACGCTCCATCACAAGATAAAAATGTATGGGCTGATCCCTGCAGGGGCGAAAAACGATACCATGCGGTTGCAAACAGCCTGAAAACAGGCGGGGAGATGCCATGGCCGCTAAAAGGTCCCCAAAGAGCATTGCAAACGATTGGAAAACCAGGCTTTTCGACTCCCTTTCGGCTCCCACGATGATTCTTAGCCCTGATAAGATCATCGTCGATGTTAACGCAAGTTTTCTTGAAAGCTTCATGACGCAAAAAGATAAGGTCGTGGGAAAGACCTGTTACCAATTTTTCTTCAACGCAAAGACGCCTTGTCCAACCGATATTTGCGGCCTTGCCAAGGTCCTTGCGGACCGCAGGGGACATTCCGCCCTCAAATCCACAGCCGCCCCCGGGGACATCGAGACATGGGACAATCATGTGTTTTCACCGATCCTCGATGAAACGGGCCGGATCACCCATATAGTCGAAAGCATCCACGACGTTACCCCGATAAAGCAACTGGAAAGAAAACTGGCGGGCGCAAGGGATTTTACGGAAAAACTCATCCAGAGTTCGACCACGGCCATAGTTACGGCGGATATGAAAGGCAGGATACTGACGATGAATCCAGCCGCGGAAGAACTCACAGGCTACGCGCTCGAAGAAGCTCAGAAAAAAATAACCACCGTCGATCTCTATCCCGCGGGCCAGGCAAAACAGATAATGAAAATATTGCGCGATGAGAGCATGGGCGGTAAGGGCAAATTGCACCTTAGACGCTTTACCCTCATTAATGCCAAGGGCGAGGAGATCCCGGTAGATCTCAGCGCAGCCATTATTTACGAGGGAGAAACGGAAGCTGCGACCGTCGGGGTCTTTAACGACCTAAGAGAAAATCTCAAGCAGGCGCAAAGAGAGCGGGAAATGGCCGCGCTCAATGCGCGGATGGAAAAAATGGCATCCCTTGGCCAGTTGGCCGCCGGCGTGGCTCACGAGATCAACAACCCTCTTACCGGGATCCTTTTCTACGCAAGCCTTTTGCTCGAAAGCCTCGAAGAAAACGATCCGCGGCGAAAGAGCCTCACCCGGATGTATGAAGACGCCAGACGATGCGGCAGAATTATCAAAAACCTGCTTACCTACAGCAGGCAGGAACCTCCCAGAAAGGAAATTTTAAACCTCAACGCACTCCTTGAAAACAGCCTTGCGCTTATAGGCGAGAGGGAATTCTACGTGGACCTCAAAATCGCTAAAGACCTCTACGGGCAAATGATGCTGATCGAGGGGGACAAGGACCAGCTCGGCCAGGTCTTCGTAAATCTTGTCCTAAATGCCGTAGATTCCATGGAGCAGAAGGGCACCCTTACGCTTCGCACCTTTTTGGATAAGTCGGGGCTAAACGGCTGCATCGAAATCTCAGATACGGGGCGCGGAATTTCCAAGGAAAACCTCCCGTTTATCTTCGATCCCTTCTTTACGACCAAGGCGCCCGGCAAAGGCACCGGTTTGGGCTTGAGCACCGCCTACGGGATAGTAAAGGAAAACGGTGGCAGTTTGTGGGTAAAGGCTACGGGAGAGCACGGTACGACCTTTGCTGTGGAACTGCCCCTCTACAGGGGGGGGAAGCCCAAAATCGCGAAATCTTTAAGCTGTTGAAGTTAAAAGATTTTAACGCCCGACTATCTTCATCCCGTCGCTGCGCAGTGGATCGTCTGAGCCAACATGCCGATAAAGTATCAGGCGGAAGACCCCTAATTCCTTGCAAAGATCGCTCACAACCTTCTCCGGTTCACCCATCGCCGCCATTGCCAAACGTAATTTAGCGGGTGTCATCTTGTGCTGGCTACACCATTTCGTCCGTGCGCACGGTCCGACGCCAAACCGACCTTGGTACGCGCCGAAACCCGTTCCCGTTCAAATTCGGCCAGTGCTGAGAACTTGTTCCGTGTATCATAAACCGGTTGATTTGAGCTACATGACACTTGCCTCTTCGGATAGTATACGGTAAAATACCGTATACTGAAAATTACCGTATGGTAGGGAGGGTATAATGCCTGCTGTTGCTCGCTTTGATTTGAAGATGGATGCGGAAGAAAAGGATATTGTTTCTCGCGCTGCCGCCTTGATGGGCACCACGATGGCCGCGTTCGTGCGCATGGCGGCCAAAGAGAAAGCGCGCGAGCTGTTGGACCGAGAATCTCGCATCACGATGACGGCACAGGATTTCGATGAACTCACGACGGCGCTCAAAGGGGCCTTCATGCCCAATACGGCTCTACAAAACGCGATGAACGCCGCGCGTGAGGTGAAGCGTGCTTGAAGAGCAATTTCTCGATCCAGACCGTCATGACCGTCAGGCTTTCATCTCTGGTGTCGGCGAACTTGACGAGTACCTTCGGCGCTTTGCTTTTCAGCAGAGCAAGAAAGGAATTACCGTCGTACGGGTATTGGTCGACACGGACACCCCCGGCAAAATACTGGGCTACTACTGTTTGAGCGCCGCTCAAATCGATGCCATCTCTGTCGATGAGCGTACACGGCAAAAACTACCGCGCTATCCGGTGCCTTGCTTTCGCATGGGGCGTTTGGCTGTGCATGCGGCTTATCACGGTCGTGGACTGGGGCGCCTCCTGATTGGCTGCGCGGTTGAACGGTGTCTTGAGGCCAGAAATCATGTGGCCGCTTACGCGCTTGTGGTCGATGCCAAGGGAGAGAAGGCCAAGGCGTTCTACGAGCATTACGGATTTACGCCATGCCGCGATAACCCCATGACCCTGTATCTGCCGCTTGGTGCCTGTACTAGTTCGGCATGAAACTCGCTTCGCGCTTCACGGATCTGCGGGCACAGTTGAAACATCTCTATTGCGGCGGCGATAAAGAGGAATACGAAAACTTCATGCAAAGATTTCGCGGTTTTGGGCTTGTAACCCTTAGAGGCAATGAAGTGCATTTGCAAACCTTATAATCTGTCCTTGACTCTTTTGGCCTTTTGGCTATGTTCCTTTTAGATAAACTTTTTTTAAAAAAAAGGGGGAATTGGAGCATGGAGTGTAAATCGCAAAATTTGGACGGCGCGGAAGTTGATGTCAAGGCCCTGCTTGGCAGCGCTAAAACTATAGCCGTTGTCGGAATTTCGCCAAGAGAGGACGCGCCCAGCAACGACGTTGCAAAATATCTTATTGAACAAGGCTATGATGTTATCGGGGTAAATCCGGCGCGCAGTGAAATCCTGGGTGTTAAATGCTACCCCAATCTTAAGTCGATTCCCCGGCATGTCGATCTGGTCGATATTTTCCGCCGCGTTGACTCCATTCCCCCCGTAGTCGATGAGGCAATCGAAATCGGAGCGGGTGCTGTCTGGATGCAGCTTGGCCTCGAACATGAGCAGGCGGCGCGGAAGGCCAGAGCGGCCGGCTTGTGCGTCGTTATGAACAAGTGCACCAAAATTGAGCACCGCCGCTATTTTGGTCGCCCAACGCTTTGATCGGGTCTATCGACCTGTGCGGCCGGGAAGCCTTAAAAGGGAAAAAACCGGTGCGCCGCGTCAAGGGGTTAAACACCCTGGCCTAAAAGATAAAAGACCTGATGGTTTCGCTGCGCACAAAAATATCGGCATCGCGACGCGCTTGACCCCGCGCCGCTATATCGGTTATTTTGAAACCATGGGCCTTCAAGCAAAAAAATCATTCGCCGCTGTCGACTACCAAAAGTGCGATCCCAAAGCGTGCAGTCCCCAAAAGGGGGTCTGCGCCTCTGCCTTGGCTTGCACCCGCAAAGTTATCAAGCAGATCGACGGCCGGTTTGAACAGCCGATAATTTTTCAGGATATGTGCATGGCATGCTGGGACTGCATCGAAGCCTGCCCTCTAAACTCGGTCAAGGCGGTGCATCTGGTGTAGGCAAGAGGGTGGCTTTTGAGTCTCCGAAGGGGTTTGCCATGCGTCCCGGTTGTCCCATCGGGCAGACACATCTTCACATAATCTCGGATAGAGGCCTTAAAAGCTCCCCAACGCTTCCTCCTTCCACTGCTTCCAGAAACTCATCCGCAAGGCGCTTGCCTCCCTCTATGACTTGATTCCAATACGCGATGCGCTCTTTATCCCTGCCGCGGAAAAGCGCAAAATCCTCCCTGTCGGAAATCTTTTTATGCGGCAGACTTTCAAGGAAGCTCCTGGACGGGCAAATCATGAGCATGCGCTCAACGTTTGCCTCCCTTGGCTTTCTCCACGGAAGGCGCTTATCGAACCAGCCGGGGACGATGCGATGTGCGTAGTGCGGGAAAAGAATCACGCCGTCGTCGGAGTCGGATAGAAAAGGCAGATCGAAGTTGTAGTCTATTAGTCCTCCGTCGCGATACATCCCCGCAGGAGCGCCGGAAATATCTTTTACCCCCTCCATGACCAGGGGGATGGCCCCCGAGGCCATTAAAACGTCTTTAAAGTTAGCGGGGGAAAGCGGAACGGTTTTTGTAGTAAAATCCGTTAGCTCACCCAGAGGGGGAGCATCGCGCCGATCATGGAAAAGCACCCTTTCGAATAAAAAGTTAAGAGCTCTCCTGTTTGCGAGATTGTAGAGGAGAGCATCCACTAGCCCCAGGCTCAGCAAAAACTTGTTCTCGCTTGCGGTAGCCCATTTGCAGTGAGTTGTAAAGACGCCCATGCGAAGGAAGGGATGGGCCAGTATCTCTTCAATGCCTCTATCGCCCAGGAGAGCATCGCATATTTTAACGCATTCGGAAGTTATTTCTTCTCTGCCTGGATAGGGCGAGTAGCTCTGGGCCATATAGGAGGAAAGGAAGCGATCCAGAGCCTGGGAAGAGTCGCTTTGGGAAACCGCGGCAAACTGCCATGCGCCGATGGAAGCGCCGAAGAGAAAAAGCGGTTCGGTCCTGCCCTGAAACCACGTGGAGAAAAGCGCGCGGTCAAGACCGTAGAGCACCAGCCACTTTGGTCCACCGGCCGCGGCCAGAACCGCCTTTACCATCGATGGTTTTAGCCCGTGGCGGCCGATTGACTCCATCGCCTTGGGTCCTGCATAAAAAACGAGATTACCCGACATCGAAAAGATTCTCCGCAATAAATTGAGTCTTTGGTTGTTTGTGCACCGCCTTCAGTCAAGGCGGCCGCAAGAATAGCAATGCGCGCAGGAGATGAAAAGAATTTTAAGGCCCCTTGAGCGGCGCCAAGGCAGGAATCGTAGCGTCGTTGACGTTTGCACACCGCCTCTGCGACATGCTAAGATCGCAAAACGTTTGAAAACTGGGCAGCCGGATAAACGATAATGCGTGTGGATTTTCACCTTGGGTATTAAAATCACCCCTTGAATCCGGCGACAGGGTGTGGAATTTCTTTGTACGAGGTTTTTTAACGCTTTTTTTGAAATTAAAATCTCAGGAGAACCCGACCGCCATGAGCAAATTATTCGAACCGTTCAAGATAAGGGAAATCGAGTTTAGAAACCGCGTCTTCGTCTCTCCCATGTGCCAGTACTCAAGTCAGGACGGTATGCCTGCCGACTGGCACCTGGTCCATCTTGGCAGCCGTGCTGTGGGCGGAGCGGCCTTGGTGATGGTCGAAGCCACCTCTGTCTCGCCGCAGGGGCGCATTTCGCCCTCCGATAGCGGTATATGGTCCCAGGACCATGCCGCGGCTTTTAAACGCATCACCAGGTTTATAAAAGACCAGGGGGCAGTGGCCGGCGTTCAGCTCGCCCATGCCGGGCGCAAGGCCTCTACCGACCTCCCATGGCGGGGAGGAAAACCGCTTTTTGCAGGTAATGGTGGCTGGCAGCCTCTTGCTCCAAGCCCCATCGCTTTTGACGAACAATCCCCGATACCCCGGCAGATCACGCCTGAAGGCCTCGAGGAGCTTGCCTCGCAATTTCTTAGCGCGGCCCGCCACAGCCTGGAGGCCGGTTTTGAAGTAATCGAAATCCACATGGCCCACGGCTACTTGCTCCATGAATTTCTCTCCCCCCTTTCCAACCTTCGAACCGATGAATACGGGGGAAATCTTGAAAACCGGATGCGCTTTCCTCTTAGGATCGCAAAAGACTTGCGAGAGGCATGGCCTGGCCGGCTGCCGGTTTTTGTCCGCATCTCCTGCACCGACTGGATCGAAGGCGGATGGGATTTGGCGCAATCTATCGAGTTTTGCCGCAGGCTAAAAACCCTTGGCATAGACTTTGTGGATTGTTCGAGCGGCGCTCTTGCCCCCGGGGCCACTATTCCCGCGGCTCCCGGGTTCCAGGTTCCCTTCGCGGCCGCTGTGAGACGCGAGGTGCAAATACCCACGGGCGCGGTTGGCCTCATTACCGATCCGGCTCAGGCCGAGCAAATCCTCGTTACCGGCGAGGCCGATGCCGTTATGATGGGACGGGAATTTTTGCGCGAGCCTTACTGGCCGCTCCATGCGGCAAGAGCTCTTCACACCGATATCGACTGGCCGCTCCAGTACCTGCGAGCCAAACCCGCCTGATTGGCTTAAAGTGGAAATGGGGGAAACTATGAAAGCCGAAGTGCTAAAAAGCGGCGTGAAAGACGAATTCGAGACCCCGGAGCGCTGCCATATCCTTGAGGTTGCAAACGATTCGGGCGACGAATGCGTCTCGATCGCCCGCGCAAGGATCGCAACGGGCGGCGTAACGGCTCTGCACCGCCTGGAAGGCGTTGGAGAAAGATATCTGATCGTTTCGGGAAAGGGCCGCGTGGAGCTTGGCGGCCAAACGCCCGTAGAAGTTTGCCGGGGCGATGTCGTAAGGATTCCCCCCGGAGTCTCCCAGCGCATAACAAATATCGGAACCGCCGATCTTGTCTTCTACTGCATTTGCACGCCGCCTTTTAGCCCGGAGTGCTACCAGGGCCTGGAATGAGACAGACTCACCGGCTTTTGTGCCCGATGAAGTCCTTTATGCGCTCGTGGAGTGCGAACACAAGGTCCATTTCCGCTCCGTTTACTTCCTGGATTTCCAGGAGCATTTCGGACGGGATGGTTTTCTTTAGTTTAAAACACAGATAGTTTATGCACAAAATCTCCCTGGCCTTTAGAACGCAGCCCTGCTCGCCTAAAAAATAACAGCTTTTTGAAGATTTTGCCGCTTCGGGCAGTCTTAGGCCAAAAAGAAGATTTATCAGCAAAAGCTCCGGGCTGTAGCGGTTTTCTATCCCTTCGCCGCAGCAGCTTCCCCCTTCATCTTCTTCGCAGATCCTGCATTGCGCGGCAACACCCGCGCGCAGGCTCAAAGCGCTGGAAGCCTCGACCCTTTGGGAAAGCTCGACCAGCCGGGCCGCTATTGCCCGATCATTTTTAAGTTGCTCGCCCCATCTTAGATAGAGACGGTGAGCGGCGGCTATCTTTTCGCTTATTGTCTGTCCGGTTCTAAAATCCATCATTCCCGCTATTTTCTGATATCAAGTTTTTTCATTCTGGAATCAAAAGTCGAACGGTTTACGCCCGCCTGCTTTGCGGCGCGGGTTATGTTCCATTTGTTTTTTTCGAGAAGATAAAGAATATAGCGCCGATCGAGCTGCTCCCAGGAACAAGCGTCGAATAAACTCAAATCCCCGGCGCTGTTTGGATCGGCCCCCGTTTCCTCGGGCAGCCGCTTTTGCTCGGCCCTGCAGGGCGGGCTTTTCATGAAATGATGCGCCAGATCTTCGCGGGCTATAATCTCTGCGGGCGTGATAACGATGATGTGTTTGACAAAGTTTTCAAGTTCCCGAACGTTTCCCGGCCATTCATACTCGAGCAGAAAATCGAGCGCCTCTTCCGAAAACCTCTTGCGGGGGGTTGAAAGTTTCAGGGCCTGCCTGCTCAAAAAATGGTCGAGCAGCAGGGCTATGTCCTCGGGCCTTTCGCGAAGTGGCGGGGCGTGCAGGGGCAAAACGTTAAGCCGGTAGAAAAGGTCTTCACGAAAGTTATCCCTTCCGATTTCGCTTTGTAAATCGCGGTTGGTGGCCGAAATTATCCGGACGTTTACCTTCTTTGAGTGTGAATTTCCAATCGGCTTTATCTCACCTTCCTGGATGACGCGCAAGATGCTTGCCTGGAGCGCAAAGGGCATATCTCCGATCTCATCGAGGAAAACCGTTCCCCCGTCTGCGGACTCGAAGAGCCCCGGCTTGGCCTTAAGCGCGCCGGTAAAAGCGCCTTTTTCATAGCCGAAAAGCTCGCTTTCAAGCAAGGTGTCGGGAATGCAACTGCAGTTTTGAGCCAGAAAGGGCCCCGCGCTCCTTGCGCTAAGCCGGTGAATTTCCCTGGCAAGCAGTTCTTTTCCCGTGCCGCTTTCTCCCGTTATAAGAACCGGGTAGTCCGTTCTCGCATATTCGGCGGCCCGCCTTCTAACCGCAAGCAGGGCAGGGCTCCTTCCTGCCATGGCATCCTCATCGCCCATGGCTTCCAGGGTCTGGCGCAGTTTCTGATTTTCCCGGGCCTGCCTCGAAAAAGCCAGGGAATTGCTAAGGGCTATCGACCCGATGTCTATTAATTGCTGCAAAAGTTCAAGGTAGCCCGGTTCAAGGTTTAACTGACTGCCCCCCGCGCTGGTATCGATTATTTGAACCGCGCCGTAGACCTCGCCGTTCGTAAGGAAAAGCGGAAAGCAAAGTATGAGTTTGCTCTTGATGTCTATATTGCGCTCGGCCTGCCAGAAATGACGAGCGTCCTTTCCGGCCTCGGCCACGGTCATTTTACCGTTTTCGATTACCCAGCCCACAATACTGCTTTGATCCAAACCAAGGGTCAGCGACTTTATGTTCTGGCTTTGATCCCCAACGGCTTCGATGCACGTATAACCCTTTGGACTGCGCACCCATATCGATCCGCGCTCGACGTTTTGCAAATCGAGCAAAGCGGCCAAAAATTTGCGCTGCAGCCTCTCGGGGTCGAGTTCCTCTGATACGGCGCGATAGAAATCAAACGGTTTATCCACGACCTGATCTCCGCATAAAAATCCTCTCAGGCGGCAAAATTTTTTAGAATTTGTCCGCTCTTATCTAAGCAGCCGCCCTCAAAAAAACACCGCTTAATCCATCGCATGTTCGGCCATGCAAGGTCAAGATGGAAAAAGTGCCGAGGGGCAAACCGGGAGGTGAAAGAAGTTATATAAAAGGCAAAAAGATTGCGGATTTTAAAAATTTGGACAGGAAACGAATTCCCATGGCGGAGGCGGAAGCAGCGCAGTTTTCCAAAGATGGCCGCGCCCCTCCAGGCTCCGCTAAAATGACTTTCTCATAACCGTGGCATGGCTTATATCGAAGAGACTCCGGCACATTCGAACCAGGGTTTCTTCCTTATCTCCCCTAAAGTATCGATGGATTCGGGACCCCCGTGGTTATACTCGGCCACAATCCTGTGAACGCTTGATTCCGACAGGCCCGTGTGCCTGGCTATTTCCGCAAGCGGTCTTGGATCCACCAGCAGATTATAGATCACGAGCCACTTTTGAAACTTTAAAAATCCAGAAGACATCCGCATTTTCATTCTAACATCTTCAGCGGAAAGGTAACCGGCTACATCCGATCCATCTATCCTCATAGTTTCCCTCCTTGGGTCCTTTATAGACATGAAGCAATAAATTCCGACCGTTTCACGTCTACATTTATATTGGAAAAGGCGGGCCGCAGGAATGGAGTTATTTACGTAAAGGCTGCCTGCATGGGGAGTATTTTGAAACACGAACACAGGGGGGAGAGTATGAGAGAATTGGGATAACGACGCAACGGCCCCGGGGCCTCAATAGCTGTGCGAACGCGCCGGCTCGCGCTTTTTACCCATTTCTTGCCGGGAACAGGGACTTCTAAAAAAAGCTAAATTATCGCCGCCACCGTGGCCTTCGGTTGCAAAAATGCTTATCGCACAGTCCCAAAGGGGTTCTGTAATGCCTTTTGGGAGCTTCCTGCTTCATAGCTTCGTTACTATTCTAGGCCAATGTCCCATTTGCTGCCTCCACTGTAGGGGCGCTTATACATGGTTGACAGCAATCGACAAAGAGCAATACGCTATATTTGCAGTACGAATTGAGCCATTGACATTAGTTTTGGAAAACACTGTTGTCAACAAATAGAAATGTCCGGTTTTATAACAAATGAATTGTCCGCTTTTAGTCAAGTTCCGTAAATTCGGTAAGCCGTCCTGGCCGTCTCCGAGGGGGGTT
>JBMFHI010000026.1:0-23616 GCA_049976905.1 Syntrophobacteraceae bacterium
GGCCGGGTTTGGTTGGCGACCGTTGGGACGCATCCTCAAAACGCTTTGGAGCAAAGCTTTCGATGGTTTTTCGAAGCTCGGCGGCCACGATGGGCTTCGAGACATAGCCATCCATCCCTGCCGCCATGCACTGCTCCCTGTGAGATTTGGCCGCATGAGCGGTCATGGCGATTATGGGCAGATGGAAAGAGGAAGCTTTTTCCTTCCCCCTTATTGCCAGCGTGGTCTCGAAGCCGTCCATTTCCGGCATTTGAATGTCCATCAACACAAGGTCAAAGCTCTCGGTCTGCAGGGCTTCAAGGGCAAGAAGGCCATTTGAGGCTGCAACGGCTGTATGCCCCCATCTGTGCAGCCAGCCAAGGGCTACCTTTTGATTTACGGGCGAATCCTCGACGAGCAGAATATGCAGGCTCGCGCTTTGGCTTTCGCCTTCAAGGTCGCAGTCAGCCCCAAGGTCTGGAACATGCGCTGGTGCTTCGGATTTACTTTTAACAACCTCGGGGGGCGCAAGACCAAACGGGATGGTAAAGTGGAAGCTGCTGCCCATCCCGGGTTGGCTTTCAACCCATAATCGGCCCTCCATCAACTTGATTAGCCGGTCACAGATGGTCAGCCCCAGACCGGTTCCACCGAACTTGCGCGTGGCCGAACCATCGGCCTGTTGGAAGGCTTCAAAGATGAGCGCCTGCTTTTCGGCAGCAATGCCAACGCCGGTGTCGCTAACGACGAAGTGGACAAGACAGCCCTTTTCGAAGACATTTTCCCCGGTAATAGTCACGGTAATCCCACCGCGATCGGTAAATTTAAGTGAGTTGGCCAAAAGATTGAGAAGAATTTGGCGCACCCTCAAAGGATCTCCAACCAGCCGGGTACAAAGATCGGGGTCTGCCTGCAAAGTTAGAAACAAGCCCTTGTTTTTTGCCTGCACACCCAAAATCCTGATGGATTCCTCGATTGTCTCGATCAGATCGAAGGCAACCAAATCCAGCTCCAGTTTGGAGGCCTCAATTTTTGAGAAGTCCAGGATATCGTTTATGAGGGCAAGAAGCCCCAGGGCGGAAACATTTATGATTTCAACGGACTCACGGTGCTGGGGACTCAAACTATCCAACAACAGCAGGTCGCTCATCCCGATTATGGCGTTCATCGGGGTACGGATCTCGTGGCTGATGTTGGCCAAAAACTGGCTCTTGGCGCGATTGGAAGATTCTGCCGCCTCCTTGGCCGCAAGCAGCATGAGTTGGGCTTCCTTGCGATCGGTGACATCTACCAGGGTACCTCCTACCCCGGTCACAATTTCCCTTTGGTCGCGCATGGGTCTGGCATTCATTTCGAGCCATCGGACACCGCCGTCTCGGGTGGTAAATCTTAGCTGAAACCTGCACGAGTCCTTCCGATCGTTTATAAGCTCTTCGACCTTTGCGGCGGCATGGGTGAGGTCATCCCTGACAACGAAGTCAAAAAGGGACCTGTCATGGCTTTCTTCAGCGGGAAAACCCGTTATTTTCGTCCAGGCCGGGTTTAGGAACTTCCAGCGCCCCTGGGCATCGGTTCTAAAGATTATTTCATTGGCATTGTCGACAACGGAGCGGTATCTTTCCTCCGCCTTTCGCAGTCTTTTTTCCATGCGGATTCGCCCGGTGATCTCATGGGCGGACCCGTAGACAACCGGGTCTTTGCCGTCTTCCCCACCGACCATGACATTGTGGTATTCCAGATAGCATGGAGACCCATCCCTGGCCTCGAAGATGCTAACGCCTTCCACGGCCGCGTCTCCAATGAGCCATTGCACGTAGTCGTCAAAGAAGTGATCCCTGGATTTTGGAGTCATAAAATCTGTCAAATGGCGTCCCAGCATCTCTTCGGGCAGGTAGCCCAGCCTTTGAGCGGCCCTTGGATTTATGCTCAGCATATTGCCGTCCAGATCGTGGGAATAGATCCAGTCGGAAATATTTTCAAACAAGTGCCGGTGCAGATACTGTGAATCCTTGAGTTCCTTTTCTATCCTCATGCGCTCATGGATTTCTTCCTGCATCTCGCGGTTAAGAACCGAAAGGTTTTGCAGCAGCAAATCCTTTTCATACCTGGTTTTTATCGCCCCCAGGGTAACCAGGTGGGTCTCTCTGCTTTTTGTCAGCAGCAAGATTTCAAACATTATCGTCAGGGCGGCGATGGCCATCCAGAGACCTTCGCCTCTAAAAAGGAGCATGACCGTAAAGGGTCCCAGACAGGGCACGATGAACATGGAGGGGGCATAAACAACGGGAAACCATTCGAGAGCGGCCCCGGCCGCTATGCCTACCAGGACAAGGATGAGAAAGCATTGGAGCTCGGTTGATCTTCCAGGGTGCAAAAAAACCGCCGTAGCCCCCCAAAGCACCCCGGATATCGCACATCCCAGATTGACCGATCTTTCGCAGAAAACCGCCTCAAGCCTGGAGGCGGCCCTGCGGACCCATCTCCTGTCTCTTATCCAGGTCACAACGGAGAGCAGCACGACTGCGCCTACCCATAAGACCAGGGCTAAATGCGAGGCGTGGCGCCAAAAGACCAGGGCGACGACAAAGGAGGTACCCATGACGGCGCAGGAGCGCACAAGCTCGTTGGATACGGCCAGCTTTACGAGTTCGGCCCTTATTAGGCCGTCGCCCGCCTCCCTTGGGCGGTCCGCATCCCCTGCCCCACCGGGCTCCGGAGGGTCTGGGCAATAGCGCGTAAAACTCTGTTGGGCCGTTGCGGCTTCGCTCATTTCAATCGCACATCCGCATCCATACAGGAAAGAATTTTTGCCTCAACCTGCAAGAAGTTGATGGGTTTAACCAGGTAGCCCTGGACCCCGAACTGAAAACAGGCTTTTATATCCTCGGCCTGACTAAGCGAGGTCGCCATAATGATGAGGGTCTTCTGATCGTTTAGGTCCCGGCGGATGGTCTTTAACACCGAAAATCCGTTTTCTATCGGCATCATGATATCGAGGACCAGAACATGGGGCGCCCAGGACCTGTAAATTTCCAAGACCTCTTCACCGTTGCATGCGAAGCGTTTTTCGAACTTTTCATTGCTCAAGGACCGGTCATAGAACATGCGCGCTATCTTATCGTCCTCGGCTATAAGGATTTTCCAAAGTTCCATGTCGTTTGCTCCACCACGCGATACCGTTGTATCAAGGGGTTGAAAATCCAGGTGAACTTTCTTGCGCTATGAATTTTTGAGACTTCCAATTAGAAATTCGGTCATTGACTCACAAATCTTAAAGGAAAATTTGGGGTAAAAAAAGCGCGAGAGCAGACCAATTACTTGATTATAATCCAAATCATCCCTGATCGGCTGAATTTAGAAAACATCAGGTTTAAAACAGATTACTTTCGAGGTAATGGTTCACATCGTTGACACCCACAATAGCTGACACTATAAGAATGTATCGGGTCGAGTTACAAAAAACAAACTTTCGTGACTATTTTGTGACTATTCGGCGTCCGTTCCGTTTGTCCCCCCCGAGGAGGTGCATCTTGGCTGCAATTGATAACAAGAACGATCCAGGTTCGCCAGGCCGCAAGCCTGCGGCAAGAGGCGGGAGAAGGAAGAAGGAAAAGGAAGAGGATATTCATCACCACCATATGAAGGAGACTGGCATGCAAGAGGAAACAACGAGCGCTGAGCCGCTTGAGTCCACAGGCCTTGAAGTAAATAGAGATAGCGCTGGTGCAAGAGGATGCGAAGAGTTCACCACCGAGTTGATAGGCACGGTGAGAAACGCCATCGGCGGCACGATTAAAGCCACGGCCGGGGTTGCCGTCGATGTGGTCAATGCGGTGCAAGACGTTGTCAAGGGAACGGTTTGCGCCACGGAGGATGTAAGTCTGGTCCTGATTGGAAGCAGTGTCAATGTGGCCAAAGGCCTTGTCGGGGGCGTTTGCGAGGTGGGCGCCGAGGTGCTCAATACCGCTCGCAAAGCAACGTCGGCAACCGTAACCGGGGTCGCCGGTCTTGGAGTTGAGATTTTCTCCGTAGCCAAAAGAGCCATGCACGGTGGGATCGACACGACCCGAGACATTGCCCTGAATCTTACGGCAACTTCCAAGGATGCCCTTGGAGGCGCCATTGACACGGCGGGCTCTCTTGGAACCGGACTCGTGGGAGCTGCCAGAAATGTTCTTCTCGGCACTGTTGGAGGCGCAAAGGATGTCCTTAGCGCGGCGCTTCCAAAACCGGCCCAACATCCTTAATTGGTTCACCCATTATGGCGTGGCGGGCAAGGCAATGCTTTTACCCTCCCTGTCCGGCTGCATTTTCGGGCTGATTGAAATATTATGTAATTTGTGTGCCGCCTGGAAAACTCTGTGGGATTGAACAAAAGATATTTGCCCTTTTCAGCCAGGGATTCCAATGGGCGGATGATGCTCCCGGGGCGATACACCGGACTATGCTATCGAGCCCCTTTGAGGCGGGCGCCCTCTCAGAGGCAAGGCCGCCGGAGCCTGGCGCAAAGACAGGGTTGCCGTAGCAGTTCAGATCCCCCCCAATCGACTTTTGCGAAAGGCTTTTAAGCAACGTAACAATCGAGAAGTTTTGCCACGCAAAATCGCAGAGCCGCCAGGAAAGTGGAAACTTTCCTGGGAAAAAACCGGTGATTTTAGACCTTAACTCACCGGTTTTTTAAATTCTGGAGAAAGAAATGGTGCGGCCGGTTCACAGCGTGCTCAAGGGAAGAGCCAGATACAAGGTAGAGGGGCTTAGCGGCTCGAGGGGTCTGCAGGAACATCTCGAGGCCGGTCTATCGAGCCACGAAGCCATTATTGAAGTTTCTTCGAGCACAACGACGGGCAATGTCCTGGTAAGGTTTAATTCGGGAAACGATTTCAAATCGATTGGCGAAATTATTGAATCACTTGTAAGAGAATACAAGGAATGGGAGAGTTCGATCAAAAACGGCCTTCGCGCCGACAGGGACGGTTGTGCAGGGGTTGAGACGTCCACGGCGGTCCCAGTAAAGGCAGGGGTATTAACAAAGGCTAAAACCGCTCTTTTCGGCAGACTCGAACGCAGACAACAGCAGCAGGAGCAATGGCACACCCTCGAGGCCCAAACCGCGCTGGACGCCTTGCAGAGTTCGGCCCGTAACGGTCTGAGCAGCGCCCAAGCCCTCGAGCGTCTGGACCAATATGGCCGCAACACTCTTCCGCAGTCTTCGACCCGATCGGGGTGGAGCATCTTTGCCGACCAGTTCAAATCCCTTCCCGTTGCCCTTTTAGGGGTTGCCGCCACCATTTCCCTACTTACGGGAGGTCTGGCCGATGCAGCGGTAATTTTGGCTGTAGTGGCGATCAACGGCGCCGTGGGGTTTAAGACCGAAGGCGAGGCCGAAAAGACCATAAATTCCCTTAAGGACATCGTAAAACCTACCGCGGACGTATTGAGAGACGGTTTGGTGGAGTCGGTTGCAGCCAACATGGTAGCACCAGGAGACATCCTTGTGCTGCGTCCCGGCACCTATATCGCGGCCGATGCGAGGCTAATCGATGCAAATCATTTGAGCATAGATGAGTCGGTTCTTACCGGCGAGAGCATGCCGGTCGTAAAATCGACCGAGCTGCTTTCGCACCCCGACATCCCCCTGGCCGACAGGGTGAACATGGTCTACATGGGCACACTCGTAACGGGCGGGCAAGGTTTGGCGGTAGCCGTTGCAACGGGGACCTTTACCGAAGTTGGGAAACTGCAAGCCCTGGTAGGTGAGGCCCAGTCGCCCGAGACACCCATGGAAAAGCAACTGAACAAACTTGGAGACCAGCTCGTGCTTATCTCGGGGCTGGCCTGCGGGATGGTGTTCGGCATAGGCCTTCTTCGCGGATACGGCTTTGTAATGATGTTAAAGACATCTATTTCACTTGCCGTGGCAGCCGTGCCCGAAGGTCTTCCGGCTGTAGCGACGACAACGCTGGCCCTGGGGCTAAAAAACATGAAAAGGCACAGCGTGCTCATTCGCCACCTCAACGCGGTGGAAACCCTTGGGTGCATCCAGACGATATGCTTTGACAAAACGGGCACGATCACTCAAAACCGCATGTCGGTGGTGCGTCTTTTTACGGGAATGAAAGCGGTAAGAGTGTCCAACGGCAGGTTTTTAGCCGGCGATTGCCCGGTTGTTCCCCTCGACTCAAAAGAGATCACCAACCTCCTGGAAGCATCCGTTCTGTGCAATGAGACCGAAATCGACGGAGCACCGGGCCGCTACGTTCTGCGCGGCTCCCCCACCGAGATAGCTCTTGTAAATCTTGCCCTTGAGTCGGGCATGGACCCCCAAATCCTAAGAGAGCAACACCCTCTGCTAAAGGTCAACTACCGGTCGGAAAACCGCCTTTTCATGGGAACTCTTCACAAGTTGGATAAAAAGGGACGCGGGAGCCTCTTAATAGCCATGAAGGGAAGCCCGGTGGAGGTCCTCGAAATGTGCGACTCGCACTTTCTGGGCGGTAAGGAAATTGCTCTAACCGATGAGGACCGCTCGGTTATCGAACGTGAAAACGAGAGGATGTCCTCCGATGCCCTTAGAGTCCTGGGGGTGGCTTACAGCGTTGTGGAAAGTGAGCGGGATTTCGGAAAAGCAAGCGGTTTTGTATGGCTGGGACTAGTCGGCATGGCCGATCCCGTGCGTCCCGGAGTCCGCAAGCTCATAGGCGAGTTCCACCGCGCCGGGATCGAAACCGTAATGATTACCGGGGACCAGGGTCCTACGGCTTACGCTATTGGCCGGGAGCTCGATCTGGCTTGCGGAGAGCCGATCGAGATACTTGATTCCACAGAGATCACCCGGATGGATTCGGATACGCTAAAAGCCATTTCGGACAGGGTTCACGTTTTTGCAAGGGTGAGTCCGGCCTTCAAGCTTGAAATCGTTCGCGCGCTTCAAAGCAAAGGCAGGGTAATAGCCATGACTGGGGACGGAATAAACGACGGGCCTGCTCTCAAAGCGGCCGATATCGGCATCGCCATGGGAAAGGGAGGCACCGACATTGCCCGTGAGGTCGCGGACGTGGTCCTTGAACAGGACAATCTGGAAACCGTTATCGTAGCCGTGCGGGATGGCCGCACAATCTATAACAATATCAGAAAAGCCCTGCGTTTTCTGCTTGCCACCAACTTCAGCGAAATCATGGTGATGTTCGTTACCGTGGCCGCCGGGTTGCCGGCCCCACTGGGTGCGATGCAGCTTCTGTGGATCAATCTGATCTCGGATATCTTCCCGGGCATCACCCTGGCCATGGAAGCCCCAGAGCCCGACGTTCTCGACCGGCCGCCCCGCCCCCCGCAGGAACCGATCGTAAAGGGTTCGGATTTCAAGCGGTTAACCTTCGAGGCAGGAACACTTACCTGCGGCGCCATGGCGGCCTACGCCTACGGGATGGCCCGCTACGGACTGGGGCAGCAGGCGGAAACCCTTACTTTCCAGAGCCTGACCATGGGGCAACTGCTCCATTCCCTAAGCTGCAGGTCCGAAAAGCACAGCATCTTTTCCGGGGAAAAACTGCCGCCCAACCGGTATCTGAGGATGGCTCTGGGCGGCTCTCTGGCTCTTCAGATGCTTACCGTGCTCGTGCCTGGCTTAAGGAGCCTTCTGGGGCTCTGTCCCATCGGTCTTTTAGACGGCGCGGTAATAGCGGGAACCGCGGCGCTGCCTCTTCTGATAAACGAAGCCACAAAGAATTTGCCGGCCCCCGATTCTAGCCCCGGGTGCGCTCCGGTTGCCTTGGGACCCGAAAAGATAGAACCCGTATAAAAGGATAACCAGCGATGAAGACCAATTTCATCTTCGCTTCCGAATCCGCAACTGAGGGGCATCCCGACAAGCTCTGCGATCAGATAAGCGATGCGATCGTGGACCGTTTTCTCGACCAGGACCCCCTGGCAAAGATACGAGCCGAATGCGCGGTCTCAACGGCGGTTCTCTTCATTGCGGCACGGTTTGCCTCCAGCGCCGCCGTCGATGTGGGCCAGGTTGCCCGCAAGGTCATCAGGAAAGCCGGCTATGTCCACCAGGATTTTAACAGCACCACCTGCAGCATTCTCACCAGCCTCAAGGAACTGCCCCCTGACGGGTCCAGAAGCCGCGATGACAGCCTTCTAACCGATGAAGAGATAAACCGTATCCATGTAAAGCAGCAGGGAACGTTTTTCGGATATGCGTGCGGGCAAACGGATTCCCTCATGCCCCTGCCGATAACGCTGGCACATAAGCTGGCCATGAGGATCGATTCTGTCAGGCAACAGCAGATGATTGGTTATCTGGCCCCCGACGGAAAGACCCAGGTGGGCATAGAGTACCGCAATCGCAAGCCTGCCAGGATTTACAGCCTGGGGATCGCGGTATCCCAGCTTTCCGGCTCCGCGCAACCCTTCCGGAAGGTTTCCGACGATATAGTCCAGGCGGTGATCGAGCCCGCTTTTAAGCACGAGGCCGTAAGGCCCGACCAGGATACGAAGATATTCATAAATCCGGAGGGAGTGACGATGCTGGGCGGTCCTTCCGTACACTCGGGCCTTACGGGCAGAAAGAATGCGGTCGACACCTATGGCGAGTATTCACGCTACAGCGGCTCGGCTCTTAGCGGCAAAGACCCCATGAGAATCGACCGGGTGGGGGTCTATGCGGCCAGGTATGCAGCCAAAAACGTTATAGCCGCTCATCTTGCCGACGAATGCGAAGTGCAGCTGACCTACTCCATAGGCTCATCCCATCCGGTTAGCGTCCAGGCGGACACTTTCGACACAGGCAAGATCTCGGACAACGAAATAGCCGACTTGCTAAAGAAGCATTTTGATTTCCGGCTGGCGGCCATTGTACGGCAATTCGACCTCAGAGAGCTTCCCGCCAGGTTGAAGGGCGATTTCTACAAAAGGCTGGCCGTCTACGGGCACGTGGGCCGCACCGACATGGATCTGCCCTGGGAGAAGACAGACAAGGCCGCTGTCCTTGAAGCCGGATAAGCCGGCATGTTTTTGTGCTGGGTCAGGGCAGCGCCTTGCGGTTTCTGTCCTTTTTGCCTTCCCCCCGGTTTTTTGTCGGGATGTCTTTGCGTCGGCGCAACTCCTACTTGACATCCTCAAAAAACGTAGTCGTTAAAGGGAGCTTTTCCTCCCTTATCGACAGGCGATTCGGGCCGTTTCCAAGGTCCTGGTATTTCGCGATGATCTTTTTTCCGGCCAGGTAATTGAAACTTTCCTTCGTTCCATGACCTACGGCGGTATCCTCGGAGTCCACATCCTTGCCGATCAGCACAAACCTTTGGTTAAAACCCGATCGGGACCGTCTATTGAAAATACTTGTTTTTTCAGTGCCGGTTGGTATAGTAGCCTATTTAAAGCCATATTGGGTAATGTTTTGTGAGGATAGAGGATCTCATGCCCGACCCGATAAAGATAGTGGTGATGTCGGACACCCACATTGATGCAGCTACCGAGGAGTTTCGATTCGTCTGTTCGCGCTATTGCGAGGAGGCTGATATGGTAATTCACCTCGGAGACTGGGAAAGAGTGGGAGTTCTTACCTATCTGGAGCGTTACCAACTGGAAGCCGTGGCGGGAAATATGGACGACTATTCGATCAAACAGAGGCTGCCGGCGCAAAAGGTTGTGAAGGTGGGCCGTTTTCGCCTGGGGATCACTCACGGATGGGGACCACCCGAGGGGATTCGCAAAAGGGTAAGCGGCCAGTTTGGCCAGGTCGACGCCATACTCTTTGGCCATACGCATCAACCGATGATTGCGCGGGAAAGCGGACTGTTCTGGCTTAATCCCGGATCGGTTTTTCATGGCCGGGGAAACTGCCCCAGGTCGATAGGGCTTCTAAAGATCAAAGATGGAATCGAAGGCCAAATTATCGAGCTCGATGGTTTTACAGAACCCCAAATATAGAGGAACGGCAAAGAGGTGCGCAATCTTTGGGCTCCATGGCGAGTTGAGTACATCCTTGGCAAAAAGCCGCCTGGTTGTATTTTTTGCAGGGACTACCACGGCCAATCGGACGAGGAACGTCTAATCCTTCACAGAGACGGTTTGGCAACAGTAATGATGAACAGATTTCCCTACAACAACGGGCACCTGCTGGTTTCTCCCCTGCGTCATGCCTCAAGCCTCGAGCAATTGAGCGCCGATGAGGAGCACCGTCTTATGGCTCTGGTAAAAAGATCCACACGCATACTGCGCGAGGTCATGCATCCCGACGGATTCAACATTGGGTTAAACATCGGGCGGGAAGCCGGAGCGGGCTACGAGGAGCATCTTCACTTCCACATCGTGCCCAGATGGCGGGGAGATACCAACTTCATGGCCGCCCTTGCCGATATTCGCAGTATTCCCGAACACATTCAGCAATCCTACTTAAAACTTTCACCATTTTTCAGGAAGGAAAGCGTTGATGAGGCTCTTTAAGCTGATCATAACCCTGATAATTCTTAGCCTGGTTGCGGTTTTCGCTTATGAAAACCGCGAGATCTGGCTACAGACCGAGTCCATGAAATACAACCTCTACCTGTTAAACAAAACCTTTAGCGTAAAGCTCTATCTTATCGTTGGGATATCGCTGCTGGTGGGTTTTTTTGTGGGGTTGAGCGCACTCCTTAAATTACATTTTAAAACTCGTCGTCAGCTAAAACTCGAACGTAAAGAAAAGAAGCTGGCCCAGAGCGCGGCCTCAAAGACACAGTCCCCCCTTGAACCGGCAAGTTCGTCAGTTTCCAGCGAGCCCGGCTCCGGAATGGAGAAGGAAGGCTGAGCAACTGCTTCCTATAGGGTCCATGCCTGCCAAAAGTGCGGGCGGACAAAGGCGAAATTCCAATGAAGTCCGAAATAAGACCAGCAAGACCTTCAGAACCCGAAAAATCGGGCAAACAATCTCCGGGGTCCCGCTCCGATACTTCAGCCCAGGGCGCCCCCTCCCCTCAGAACCCGGGATTATCTTCAGCGGCCAAGATAGCCCAGGTGATCGGGGATCTTCCCCCGATGCCCCATATAGCCGCGCAAGTTCTCGACAAACTCTCCGACGAAGACGCAAACCCCAGGGAGATAAACGCGCTCATTACAAAAGACCCGGCGCTTGCAGCCAGAGTTCTAAAGGTTGCCAATTCGCCCATGTACGGCGCATCCCGGTCCATTGCGACCCTAAATGACGCCCTTTTGTTCATGGGTTTTGACTCCATCAGTTCTCTGATAATGACGGCAGTGCTCAAGGGGATGTATTCGAAGGTGGGGCTGGCTGAAAAACTCCTCTGGGAGCACTCGGTTGGCTGTGGGCTGGCGTCCAAAAAAATAGCGGATGCGATCCGATACCGGCGCAAGGAAGAAGCCTATCTCGCCGGGCTGATGCACGACGTGGGCAAGACAGCGCTCTTTTTACATGCCCCCGAGGCTATGGGGGAAATCCTGGAAAGTGTCTATAACGACGAGACCAACTTCTTTGAGGCCGAAGAGCGCAGATTTGGCTTCAATCATGCCATGGTGGGCGGGGCGATAGCGACCAACTGGCGTTTTACGGCCGAGATCGAAGAGGCCATAGCCAACCACCATCAGCCGGAGCTAAACAGTTCCACAAATGAGCTCACCCAGATAGTGTGCGCGGCCAATGCCGTCTGCCACAAGCTGGAAGTGGGACCGATACGCAATCCGGACCTGGACATGAGCAGGATAATAAGTTTCAAGGCCCTTGGGCTTGAGGCCGATCGAATCGAAGAAATACTAGCCGAGGTAAGGGAAGCTCTCCAGGCCGAACCCGGGGAACTCTAGGCTCCCTCCACCGAATATTTATCCAGGTATCCCCTTGGGGTCACCATCCAGCCGTTCCAGACATAGGTGCGGCTGTTTCCAACGATTACCATCGACTGCATGTCCACTTGCTCCACCGGCAGCTCTCCAAGGGTAGCCAACCCTTTCCACTGGTTTTGCCGCGTCGCCCCGCGCACGATCCCCACGGGAGTTTGCGCCGAACGAAACCGAAGAAGTATCTCGACGGCCTTTTGAAGCAAATCCGGCCGACTCTTGCTCCTGGGGTTATAGAGCGCCAGAACGAAATCGGCCTCGGCCGCGGCTCCAAGCCTTTTTTCAATGACCTCCCACGGGGTCAGATGATCGCTAAGGCTAACGGCGGCAAAATCATGCATGAGCGGTGCGCCAAGTATGGAAGCAGCCGCATTGAAAGCGGCAATGCCCGGAATAATACGCAGAAAAAACGCTGGGGGAATTTGCGGGCTCTGGCCGGGGCCGGGATTTGGGACCGCCAGGACTTTATCCCACTCCTGAATATCGATGCGCCTTTGCCTGCAGATATCGAGCACAAGGCCTGCCATTCCATAGATACCCGCATCGCCGCTCGATACCAGGGCGACATTTCTTCCCGCCAGGGCATGGTCTATCGCCTCCCGGCAGCGCTCGACTTCCTTTCGCATACCGCTTGAAATGACACTTTTACCCAGCAGCAGTTCCTTTACCAGGTCCAGGTAGGTTTTGTATCCAAGGACCACTTCGGACGCTTTCAGCGCTTCGAGCGCTTGCTGGGGGATGTAGGATTTGTGTCCGGGCCCAAGCCCTATTATCGAGAGCCTACCCTTGCAACCGCCAGAGTGCAGTTGCCCCTTTTCCTTTTGGGCACAAGCAACTTGCTCGTCCCCGCACTCCAAAGAGCGCTCGCTTCGCATACGGATTCAACTCCTGCATGCCTGGCAACCGTTTCCGACGGATTAGGAACGCTAATTCCCTCAATATCCCGGCGGGCGCAAAAATAAATGGGCCGGTCAAACACCTTGACCGCCTCCAGGAGCCCAACCTCGTCGGCCTTGATATCCAGGCTTGCGAAATTTCTTATGGAAAGGGGCGCCAGGCCGCTTTCCATGAGTTTATCTTTAATAAATCCAACTATTTCCTCGCAGCTTGCGCCTCTGTTACACCCGATGCCGACCACAAGGTTACGGGGTCTAAGTTCCAGACATTGAACCCCCCGTGGGGCCAAAGATTCGCAGACCCATATACCGGCATCGGCGGAAAACCTCGCTGCATCCTCTCCCGGCTTTACCTGGTGGAAACCGTGGCCGGGCGGCAGGTGTTCGAGAAGGAGCTCTTCGGGATCAAAAATCCAAAGAGGACCGCCATCCAGGATGAGCGCCTGGAGCCTGGCGACCATAGAGAGGTTTTCGATCTCCAGCCCGGCTTGCCTTGCCGCAAGGTCTATGGCGGGCTTTTCCTGTATGTCGGAGGCCGTGGTAATAACGGCCCTTCCGCCGGTAAGAGCGGCGAGCTTTCGGGCCAGTTCGTTTGCCCCGCCAATATGGCCTGAAAGCAGGCTTATAGCAAAAGCGCCGTTTTGGTCAACAACGACGACGGCGGGGTCCCGGGTCTTGTGTTCGAGCATGGGAGCCGCCATTCGGACCGCAATGCCGCAACTCATTATGCATACAATGGCCTCATAGGACAGCCATGCGGGGCCGAAGGCATCCGCTAGACGCTCGAAGGCGATCATACCGGGCAGTGCGTAACGGCTGAGGCAAAAACAGCTGCACCCCGGCATTTGAGAGGCAAGGTAGCCGCTCAGCTCGGCCCCCTTTCGGGTCAGGGCGAAAATCGCGGTTCTAGCCGTTTTTTCGGCCATCCCTGAACTGATGACTAAAGGATTCGTCATAGAGCTTGGACCTTTTGCCCCCTTCGCCTCCGCCAAAGACTTCGCCAACAAGAATTATGGCCTGGCGTCCGATTTGCTCCTCGCGCACCCGGGAAGCGATGGTTTCCAGCGTTGCCCTCAGAAATTTTTGCTCCGGCCAACCGACCCGATAAGCCACCAGGACCGGAGTATCAACCGGATAATGGACCAACAGTTGACCGACGACCTCTTCGATGCGCTGAACGCTAAGATAGATTAGCATAGTTGCGCGGTGAGAGGCCAGAGCCTCCAGGTTTTCCTTTCCCGGAACAGGGGTCCTTGCTCCAAGCCGTGTCAAAATAACGGTCTGGGATATCTCGGGGATCGTCAGCACTTCTTTCATGGCGGCGGCCGAGGCAAATGCGGCGCTAACTCCGGGCACAACCTCATAGGGAATATTATCGCGGTCGAGAAGCTCCATTTGCTCGTGGAGCGCGCCATAGAGGCCGGGGTCCCCGGTATGGAGCCTCACCACACTTTCTCCGGCTTCATAGCCTTGCCTAAGGAGCCCGTGAGTCTGCTCGAGGGTAAGCGAAGCGCTGTCAAAGGCGAGGACCTCCTTTGCACAGTAGCGCAGCAAAGTTTTGGGCACCAGGGAACCGGCATAAACGACGCGATCGGCCTTCTCAAGCAGCCGCATTCCCTTTACGGTAATGAGTTCGGGATCTCCCGGACCAGCCCCGACGAATCGCACAGGCTCATTCATATCGACTTCCTCTGTGTAAAGGACCACACTAAATACGAGTAAGGGGGTTAGACCACACCCGGCATCCTTGTGAAAATTTCGCTCTTTTTCCCATCTCGGGGCGCCCCTGTCAAGCCATGAGGCACAGATAGGCCACTATTGCGAAAATAAATCCAGATTTTGGCCATTTGAGCGCGCCATGCTTTTTTTCCTTTTCGAAACAATAGCTTTACACTATATTTAGCAGCATTCGGGTGAATTATAACGAGGCCAGGCAAGCCTAATAAAGGAGAGATACGATGGAGGACTTTGAACCGATTGTGGTCGCTTTCTGCTGCACCCAGTGAGCATACGCTGCGGCGGACCTGGCAGGTTCGATGCGATTGACGTATCCAAGCAATATAAAGATAGTTAAAGTTCCGTGCACGGGCAGGGTGGCCGTCATCCATCTTATGAGAGCCATTGAAAAGGGAGCCGACGGTGTTTTTGTGGCCGGCTGCATGGAGGGCGACTGCAAATATCAATCGGGCAACATTCGGGCGAGAAAGCGCGTCGAATATGTAAGGCAACTGCTCCAAACCATGGGCATGGAGCCTGAGCGCGTAGCCATGTACAACCTATCCTCGGGCGAAGGTCCCCGGTTTGCCGAAATCAGCAAGGAGATGACCGAGAAGGTGCGCAACCTTGGCCCCAGCCCTTTAAGAAGACGGGACGGCGCGGAGAAGGCCGCCTGAATTGGGAAACTTTCCCCCCTGCGGCCCGAGGGCCTCAGGGGGTTTTTGCTTCCGTTGGCAAAGCCTTTTCGGCCTCATGTTTTAATTCATGAAGCTTTGCGTATTTCAGAAATGTCCCCAGTCCTTTCGAAAGCGATATTACAAACCCCTCAAAGCCCGATGTAAAGCCGTGGCGTAGAAAATAGTTTCTAAAAAACATCCATGCGCCCCGCAAGAGAGCATCGGAGGGTCCCGCGCTTTTGCCGGCGGCAAACATTTGCTCGGCCTGCTCGGTTGAGTAGCCGTCGAGTTTTTTAAAAAGTTCCGAATAGCAATTATAGCTGAAATGTTCGATGCAGCATTTCAGCCGCTTTGTGACCCCGTCGACGACAAGCCTTTCGTGGGTAAGGCCTTCGAATCTAGACTTATTTCTTTTTACAAGCCTTGTGACTTCATCGGGCCACCAATCGGTGGAGCTGATCCATTTGCCGTGAAAGAGGTTTTTTCGCCGGAAAGAATAGGCGTCGGCCTTACCGCCGGCAAGCATCTCCGCAATTTTTTTAGCTGTTTGCCCGGGGATGCGCTCATCGGCATCGAGTATCAGGACCCAGTCGCGGGAGCATTTGTCAAGAGCGCTGTTTTTCTGAGGCCCATAGCCCTTCCAGGCTTCGACAAAAAATTCAGCCCCAAACTGCCTTGCGATATCCCCGGTCCGGTCCACACTGCCGCAATCGACTATCACGATTTGGTCGGCAAAGGAAACGCTTTGAAGACAGCCCGGCAGATCCGTTTCTTCGTTTTTGGTGATGAGCGCCACTGAAAGAGGGATTTTATTCATTTTGGCTTTCCCGCAAAATATGTGACAGAGTCTGGAAAATATTCCAGTTTGATTATCCTCAAAAGATCGTATTCCATTTCGGCCAATGAGGCTATACTGTTTTAAATCAAATTTTAGTTCATGCGGAGACTTAAAATGGAAGGAATGCACTATGAGGGCTTTATTATCCGCCCTCCCAGCGAAGCAGACAGTTTATTGCTCCAGGTAACACTCGGGTGTTCGCACAACCGGTGCACCTTTTGCGGAACTTACAAGGACAAGCCTTTTGCGATAAAAGACGATGCGCTAATCGAGGCCGATATCGACTATGCGTCCCAAAATCTGCAGTTTCTTAGAAGGGTTTTTTTGATCGACGGCGACGCCCTGATTATCCCGCAGAAAAAGCTTGCGAGGATCTTGAGGCAAATTCGGGAAAAGATGCCCTGGGTGCAAAGGGTGGGAACCTACGCGGGAGCAAAAGCGATCCGTGCAAAAACCGACTCTGAACTGGCCGAGCTTCGAGAGCTTGGCCTGGGAATCGTTTATTTCGGCCTGGAAAGCGGGGACGCTCAGGTGCTCCAGCAGATCGGAAAAGGCCAGTCGCCCGAGACGATGATAGAGGCGGGCCAAAGGGTGCGCAACGCGGGCATGAAGCTTTCGACCATGGTGATTCTGGGGCTTGCGGGACGAGAAAGATCCCTTGAACACGCCCGTGCGACCGGGAGGGCCCTTTCGGCAATCGACCCCAATTACACCGGGGTCTTAACCCTGATGATTCACCCGGGCACCGTGCTCGAAGGGGAGGTAAGGGCCGGCCGGTTCGAATTGCTTACCCCCGGCGAGATGCTAAAAGAGCTAAGGGAGATGCTTGCGCACACCACTATGACGCGCGGCATCTTCATTGCGAACCACGCCTCCAATTACCTGCCCCTAAGGGTCAGGATGCCCGCGGATAAAGACAGAGCCCTCGCGATGATCGATACCGCGCTAAGGGGGGAAACCGCCCTCAAACCCGAATGGATGAGGGCGCTCTAAGAGGACAAAAGCCAAATCCGGTTTCAATCAAGGCCTCTGCTGATCTTTACGGCGCAGAGTTTGCCGCACATCGAGCAGCCTTCGCGGTCCTGGGTGATCTGGAGCCTTCTTTTGACAAGCTCCGGGTCGATTGCCTCGCGGACCATGGCTTCCCAGTCCAGGTCCCGCCGGGCGATCGACATGCGGTTGTCGGCCTCCGCGGCCCCTGGAAGTCCCTTGGCGATATCGGCCACATGGGCGGCAATGCGTGAGGCCATAACCCCCTGGTAGACATCCTCGGCGGTTGGCAGGCCCAGGTGTTCGGCGGGCGTGACATAGCAGAGATAATCGGCCCCGGCGGCCCCGGCGATCGCCCCCCCTATTGCGGAGGTAATATGGTCGTAGCCCGCGGCGATATCGGTTGGAAGCGGCCCCAGGATGTAGAAGGGCGCGCCGTCGCACAGCCGTTTCTGCAGCAGGATATTTGCCGTTATCTGGTTAAGAGGCACATGTCCGGGCCCCTCGATCATGACCTGCACGTTTCTTTTGCTCGCCCTCTTAGCCAGTTCGCCAAGAATCATCAACTCTTCGAGCTGGGCCCCGTCGGTTGCGTCATTTATCGCCCCCGGCCTGAAGCCGTCACCCAGGCTAAGAGTTACGTCATATTTGTAGGCTATGTCCAAAAGATCTTCAAAATATTCAAAAAGCGGGTTTTGGGCGTGGTTTCTGCGCATCCAGTTCATCAGGATCGAACCGCCGCGGCTCACACAGGGCATGATGCGCTGGTAGCTTTCGAGTTTTTTAACCGAATCCAGTGTCACGCCGCAATGGACGGTGATGTAGTCGATCCCCTGGGCGCACTGCTCCTCGATGGTGCGAAGAAGCTCTTCGGCTTTCATCGTATCAAGGGCTCTGTGCTTGCCTACCATTTCGGCGGCCAACCAATAGATGGGAACGCACCCGACAATAACGGGAGAATTTTCCAGGAAAAATTTCCTAAAGGCCGGAAGGTCACTTCCCGTCGATAGATCCATTATGGAATCGGCTCCGGCCTTAAGGGCGGCATCGAGCTTTTCCTTCTCCACGTCCATCGAACAACACTCGCCGCTTGTCCCAAGGTTGGCGTTCACCTTGGTCTTGAGGCCTCTGCCGATAGCCTTTGGAACCGCGAGCAAATGATTGACATTCTTAGGCAAAACGGCCACCCCGGCCGCGATCGACTCCCTTAGCTGTTCGGCGGAAACCGGCTCGCCCAGGACCGCCTTTTTCATCTCTTCGGTTACTATTCCTGCCCTGGCTGATTCAAGCTGCGTAGCCATCGCTTTTTCTCCATATAAATGGCGTAAAAGCCCGCAAGGCAGATTGCCCGCGAGATAATCGCCCCAAAAGATAAAGGCTGCCCTCAAAAGCACAGCCTTTTGAAAACTTTTTTAGCCGTCTCTCCGCCGGAGTAGACTCCTTCCGGCCGGGAACATCAATTCCCTGGAGAATCCCCATCTACATTCCAGCCCATTCGATCCCAAGACCGAATCCGCCCGACCCCTTCACTTTAAACTAACAGAGGGGTAGCTATAATACAAAACCACGCTCTAGTCCATCCCGAGCCCCTCAATTTTTTTCCTCCGACATGGTAATTATAATCTTTGTGGTCTTCTCAAACATCTCGGTGAAAAAAGCGACCGCACAGGAAACCGAGGGGCAATGCTTGTAACTTAGCCCAATTTGCCTCATACAAAGCCGCGAAAATTGAACCGTAAAAAGCGCCATTTCAAACTGGCCTTCGAGGGCTAATTGAGGCCTGGAGCGCTCAGGTACGTTCGGACACATTTCGTATCGTGTTTCTTTCATCTCTTTTTTTGCGCCTTCGCGCCTTCGCGTGAGCCAAAATCAACAACATTGGGTGCCCAGTTTTTCCCAAACATTTTGGCATCGTTTAGCAATGCCATTTTTATAACAGTCCGATTTACCTCATACTATAATCTTTTCAGGAAAATTATTCACCCCTTTTCTACCTACTTCATTCACCGCTTGAATTCGGGTCGAGAGGTTTTAATTTCTGTCATGTTTTAAAATCTCATCCAACCGTACAGGTTTGCGCCCAAAAGGTATGATTTGCCGATAGTACCACTTTATTATTAAACGATCATGTTTTCATCATTTTCTGCAGGTGCAAGGGAACCGAGTTGGCGGAGCTATATGAAAACTTCATTAAGTAGTGCGATAATACAGAGATGCTGAATACTTCCTATTGCAATGGCATGGTTAAAGTGATCGAATTATGGTTTGATGAAGATATTAACTTCGATCTGCCCCATGCCGACATTATCGTCTCCTATTATAGAAGCAAACCTCTTAATCCGAAGGGATGGCTGTATAGTCATACAATTTTAATAAATCTTGCTATCTCTTCGAAGATGCTTTTGGAGCACATGGACACAATGACGGTGCGTCAAATTCGCCGCGCTGAAACCAATGACGGGATTGAGTGCGCATATTATAGAAATCCAACGCCTGAAAAGATGAAAGAATTCGTCGCTTTTTATAACGATTTCGCAACCGCCTACGGGCTTTCCACGACGGCTTTCCAACGTTTGGCCTTATTTAAGAGCTCCGGGCTTTTGGGGCTCTCCGAGGCAAAATCAAAGGGCAAAAGTCTTGTCTGGCACGCCTACCTTACCCACAGGCAGCAAGGCCGCGCTTTGGCGCTTCTTTCAGCCTCGGGGCGCCATGGGTGCCGGGACAAAACGACATGCAATCTTATCAGCAGGGCCAACCGACTGCTGCATTTCCAGGACATGGTCTCGCTAAAAGAGCAAGGATATCGCTTTTATGATTTCGGAGGCTGGTATTCAGGGGGTGAGGATCGAAAACTCCTTCAGATCAACAGTTTCAAGGAGCGTTTTGGAGGCCGCATCGTCTATGGTTACGACAGCGAGGAGCCTCTTAGTCTTAGAGGCCGGCTCTATCAGGCCTATTGCCCGCTCAGGTGGCGTTTTTGCAATCGGCAAACCTTAAAGGAGTTTAGAAGACGCCGCCGGGAAGCAGCAGCGCCGCCGGCACACCACCAAAGCGCATCCTCTTTTTTAAACATAGCCGGTGCTGGGAAGAGAATAGAAAAATCGGGCCCAAGGATTTCATCTGCCAGGGAAAGGCGCGCAATGCCGTTAACTTAACAGAGGGGTTTTCCCATTGAAAGCCGGGAAGCTTTTCTGCTTGTTTTTGCGGCTTCGCGTGAGCCAAATTGGGCTAAGTCGAAAGCCTTGGGAAAGGAGGGGAGCTACCGATTATCCTTAATGGCGCCAAAACCATTCACTGCTGCATGCGAAAACATACGAGGCCGCAGGAGTCAAAAGAAGCGGTTGGGGCACCTTAAGCTGGCGAGTTTAATTGGACCAACCTCATCGCGGCCTTGCCGCCATTTTCAAAGAAAGGTCTTGAACGATGCAGTAAAACAAAGAGCCATCATAAATCCCGGGGCACCTGGTTCATTTTTTGCTTTTCCCGACACAATCCTTCTTCTAACCGCAAAAGATGGAAAGCAAAGGAACATGGGCCAGGCCGTAAAGGCAGGCGGAAGGGACTCGCCTCGCCGGGGAAGGACGGTCGGCTTAAAGGCCCGCGCTTTGACTTTCCCGGGATTTGAAAGGCTCTATGATGTCACACTATTTTTCCATCGCAAGAGTGCGGGCGCTGCTGCTCTGTTTTTGTTCGCGCAGGCTTGGGCAAAGATTGATACTGGCGCCGCTATTGGGAGCGTGTCTGATCGCAGCGGCCCCCATCGCCCATGCCGCAACCTATTACGTATCGACTTCGGGTAAGGATTCAAACCCTTGCAGCTCTTCGGCGCCTTGCGGCTCCATCGACTATGCGGTAAATAACCTGGCGCTAAACCCAGGCGATACCATCATGGTTGCAGACGGAACTTATTACGAAAGCGACGGCGCAAATCAGCCCGGAGTCTACTGGCGCATTGCAACCAGCGGCACCTCCGGCAACCCGATCACCATTAAGGCCCAAGATAGCGGCAAGGCGATCATAGACGGTTCCAAGAGTTCGGGGGGCGACGGCACAGGGGTCTACCTGGAGGCGAACTACGCTACCTTCATAGGTTTTAACATTCAAAATTACGGCACGCACGGAATGATGATTTTTGGCAGCAATATAAACGTAAAGAACTGCACTATTCATAACAACGGCAATGCAGCTCCGGA
Source organism: Syntrophobacteraceae bacterium (assembly GCA_049976905.1). Classification (GTDB taxonomy): domain Bacteria; phylum Desulfobacterota; class Syntrophobacteria; order Syntrophobacterales; family Syntrophobacteraceae; genus SbD1. The sequence continues at coordinate 21,122 of JBMFHI010000026.1, forward strand.
CTCCTCCAACCAGGGGATGGATGGAATCTATTCAGCGCCCGGCACTACCGGCATTATGCTGGACAGCAACATTATCTACCAAAACGGCAGACTCACTTTGGCCGATAACGCCAGCGACCAGGGCATCTATTTTTGCAGCAATCACTCCACCATCCAAAACAACCTCATCTACGGCAACGCTTCCTTCGGCATACAGCTTGCCGGCTACGACAGCGCGGCCGGCTACAACATAATAACAAACAACACCATAGCCGCGCAGAAATATCGCGGGGCCCTTTTAATGTGGGGCGAAACCTCGGGCTATGAGGTGGGCAACACGGTGCAAAACAACGTGATGTACGACAACAACACCGCCGATCCCACAACGAGTCAAGACATCGATTATCTTACCGACGGAGGCAAGCACATAATTCGAAACAATATCAGCTACGGAAACCCTTCGGGCGCGATCGGCACAAATGATGAGACTGGAGCGGCCAATACCTACTCTAAAAATCTAACGTCCAACCCTCTGCTTACATCGACCTACAATCTCGAACCGGGCTCTCCCGCGATCGGATCGGGTTATGCCGAGTATACTCCGGCCTATGATCTAAGCGGTGCGGCTCGAAGCCCGAGCAGTGTAGACCTTGGCTGCTATGCGGTATCGCAAACGTTAACGGCCCCCCAAGGGTTGCATCTAATAGCGCAATAGAGGCCGCCATTTGCGGCGATGATACGCTAAAGACCTATAATCGGCCTTGAATTAAAAAACTTCCGGGGCGGGCAAAGCTTCGCTTTTGCCCACGGCATTATGGCATAAGAGAGCTTCTCGATCGGGCGGGGTTTTAGCCCCGCCCGATCGAAAGGCTATATTTGGGCGATCCATGGCATGCAATCATGGCCCATTAAATAGGCCTCTTTTGTCTCCCTCCCCTGCTTTGCCCGGTAACCGCCGCAACCAGTCTTACTCCACACCCGAATAAAACATCCTGGGAGATAAACCTTGGCTTTTAGAAAAGCGCAAACAGGGAAAGACGATGCCCTATTTATCGCATCGTCGAGCATAAAGGTTTTATCTTCCCAGGCTGTGCTCACGGCCTTTTCGCTTGCCTTCAACATGTATCTGGCCAGAACTCTTTCCACCACCCTCTTTGCCCTGATAATGGTCTATGGGATTGTAAATTCCGTAGTCAGGCTGCTTAGCGATCTTGGCATATACGCGACCCTGGTTCAAAAAGTTCCAGGTTTAATAAGCAGAGGAGACAAGGAAACAGCCGTGGGACTTATGAAATTTGTGCTCGTAAATCGCCTTGCCTTCGCCGGGGCGGCCTCGTTGGCCGTGGCCGTCAGCGCGGGGCTCATTTCCAGGCTGTTTCTTAAAACCGATGCGTATGCCTTGGCGATTCTATTGATGCTCCCCGGCTCTTTTTTTGCCTCCGTATCCGATGGGCTGGCGCTAAACTCTCAGGCCATCAGGCGTTTTGGACTAACGAGCCTGGCCAAACTCGCGGGCGGAATAGCGCTCATAGTCTGCTCGACGACGCTCTACCTGTTTTTTGGAGTAAAAGGATATTTAATCGGGCTGGGACTTGGACCCTTTCTTCAAACCTGCGTTAATTTCATCGGACTTCGGGATTTTTTGTTTGCAAAGGGGAAAATGCCGCATTGGTCAAAGACCCTGCGATACTCCTTCCCCTTCTATTTGCGCGCCCTAATGCTGTTTGCCCTTCAGGAATCCGACAGGCTCATCACGGGCATCCTGCTGCCTCCGGCGGTCTTTGCCGGATACGGGATTGCAAGAAAATTTACCGACTACATCAATTTATACGGCGAGTCCATCGAGACCCCGATGCTCATAAAACTTGCCGAAACCGCGGGAAAACCGGAGCAAGCCCTTATAAGCGCCTACTCAAAGGTGGCCCGCTACGGGCTGATGGTGATAGCGCCGCCATGTCTTGCGGTTGCCTGCGCCAGCCCCTTTTTGATGACGCTTTTCGGGGGCAGCCGCTACTCCAGGTATTGGCCGATCCTGACCATACTTGCAATCTCGCGAGCCGCATACTTTTTGTCCACTCTATTGGGAGGCATGATGGTTTTTGTCCTGGGCTCCCCCGTTAAGACACTCTTAATGGATGCGATTCCAGGGATCATAAACCCTGTGGCGAGCATAGTTCTTATCTCCATATTCGGGCAATCGGGCACGGCCTGGTCGCAGATCATTACCTTTATTTGCGCAACTATGGTTGCTCGCTGTTTGCTTAAAAAGATCATACAAACGAGAATATCTTTTAGTGATTTTCGAATCGTTTTCCAAAGTTTCCTTCCCGCCGCGCTAATCGTTTTTCTGGCGCAGACTTTCTTTTCGTCCATGCCGGTAATCGCAGTCTGCCTGTTTTTTGGAGCTTTGGTCTTCCTTACGCTCCATATGATCATGATGGAAGATCGCGATTGGGCGATGGCCGAAAGGATTGCGCCCGTTTTTTTAATGGCCCCGGCTCTTAAACTAAAACGGC
>JBMFHI010000026.1:23626-38028 GCA_049976905.1 Syntrophobacteraceae bacterium
CGATCCATTCCAATATCCGTTAGCCAACGGGCCAGCGCGGCCCATGCGCCTTTCAGTTCTTTTGGAACGCCCTTTTGCCCGGGCCTTTTGGGGAGAGACCTTTTTATGTGCGGCATCGCCGGGTTTGTCATAAAATCCGATACCCTTTCCTTTGAAAAGTGGCCGGCTGTTCTCAAGCAAATGGGCAACGCCATCCGTTTTCGCGGCCCGGATGACTCGGGGGTTTGGGCCGATGAAAGAGCCGGTGTGGGACTTTCCCACCGCCGTCTTTCGATTCTGGACTTATCCAAAGCGGGCCATCAGCCCATGATGTCGCTTAATAGACGTTATGTAATGGTTTTTAATGGCGAGATATACAACCATCTCGATTTGCGACAAGAACTCGATTCTCGGATAAAATGGAGAGGACTTTCGGATACCGAAACTTTACTGGAAGCGCTGGCGGCCTGGGGCGTGGAAAAGGCCCTCAGGAGGGCTGTTGGGATGTTCGCCCTGGCGCTATGGGACCGCTCCAATCGCATATTGACCCTGGCCCGGGACCGTATCGGGGAAAAACCTCTCTACTACGGCTGGAGCGGCAAGGATTTTCTTTTCGGCTCCCAGCTAAAGGCCCTGAGTGCCTATCCTTTATTCGCCGCAGAGATCGACCGCAACGTTTTACCGCTTCTTTTGCGCTACAATTATATTCCCGCGCCCCACTCGATCTACCGGGGAGTTAAAAAGCTTCCGCCAGCCTCCCTGGTTGCACTGGATGCTAAGACGTGCAAGGCAAACGAATGGCCTGAACCCAAGCTCTACTGGTCGTTTAAGAACATTGCCCAACAAGGGCAGAAAGACCTTTTGCAGTGCAGCGAACAGGAGGCCGCAGAAGCCCTCGATGGACTTTTGCGAAAAGCGGTAAGCCGGCAGATGGTTGCCGATGTGCCTCTGGGGGCCTTTCTTTCCGGGGGCATAGATTCTTCCACAATCGTGGCTATCATGCAGGCCCAATCCTGCCGCCCCGTAAAGACCTTCACCATAGGCTTTAACGATCCCTCCCATAACGAGGCAAACCACGCAAGAGCGGTGGCCGGCCACCTGGGAACCGATCACAACGACTTATACGTCACGGCCCAGCAGGCGCTGGAGGTAATCCCAACGTTGCCTCTTGTTTTTGATGAGCCCTTTTCAGACCATTCCCAGATCCCAACGCTTCTGCTGTCTCAATTGGCGCGCGACCAAGTTGGCGTGTCTCTATCGGGGGATGCGGGAGACGAGTTGTTTGGGGGTTATAGCAACTACAGAAGCGCAAACCGAAACTGGAAGGCCGTGGGCCGGCTGCCGGCCGCACTTAGATCGCAGCTGGCACGGTGGATTGCAGGGATTCCCCAGCCCCTCTGGGAGGCAATCCCGGGCTCGCGAGACAAAGCTTGCCTGGCTGGATTGGTTGGCTGTCCCACCCGGGAGCTATACTACAATTACCAGATTTCGCACTGGAAGTCTCCCGAGCTGATAACGATTGGGGGGCGGGAACCAGAAACGGTGCCAACCGATCCCAGGCGGTGGGCAAAGATTGAGTCCTTCCAACATCACATGATGTTTGTGGATTTAAACAGCTATCTTCCCGACTGCATACTTGTAAAAATCGACAGGGCGGCAATGGCGGTAAGCCTGGAAACCCGCATCCCGCTGCTGGATCACAATGTGGTCGAGTTTGCCTGGAGGCTGCCTGTTTCCATGAAGCTTGGCAGGCATGGCCAGGGCAAATACCTGCTAAGGCAGGTGCTCTATCGCTACATCCCCCGCAGTTTGGTCGACAGGCCAAAGAAGGGCTTTGGCATCCCCCTGGACAGCTGGCTGCGAGGTCCGCTAAGACAGTGGGCCGAGGAGTTGCTTGGCGAAGGCAGGCTTGCCCGCGAATGCTTTTTGCGCCCGGCTCCCATACGCAAAATCTGGCAAGATCACCTTTTAGGCAAACACAATTGGGGAAGCTGTCTCTGGGATGTATTGATGTTTCAGCAATGGCTCGAACATACGAAAACTCTGCCTCTCGGTTCCGCCTCAGGATTGCAATGAATCATTAAAAGTCATCAGGGGTCCTACCCATGCGGATTGGCCTTATCACAGGAACTTTTCTGCCCGTCTTGGGCGGTGTGCAGTGGATGGTCCATTACCTGGCAACAGAGTATTGCAAAAGGGGACATGAAGCGGTGGTGTTTTGTCAAAAGCTGCCCGGAAACCTGGACGGGCCTCTTCCGGTCAAACCCGACTACACCCTGGTGAAGGTCGGTCCAAAACCGATCAGGGGGATGCAGCGATCGGGCCTGCTGTGTTGGAATTTCAGCAGGCAGGTTTTAACACATCACGCTCAAAAGCCCTTCGATTTGCTGCACTGCCACAACGTGGGGGTTCCAACCCAAATAGGGGCTCGGGTAAAAGCCTGCGCAGCAATTCCGGTGGTAGCAACCACCTGTGGCGACGACATCATGACAATCCCATCGCTCAAATACGGGATCAGGCTTATCCCCTACTATGAGGCCATGGTCAGAGACAACCTGAGCAAAATCGACGTCGTTGCAAGCATCTCCTCCGCAACCCGACGGGAATTGGAATCCCTTGGGCCAGCCGCCCGCATTGTCGACATACAAGGCGGGGTGGACTGGGAAAATTTCCAGACAGCAACACCCTGTTGGCTCCAGAAACGACTAGGGCTTGGAGAGGAAAAAATTATCGTAGTTTCACTCGGACGACTCCACCCGGTTAAGGATTATCCAACCGGCCTTCGCGCATTCGCACTGGCGGCCAGGCGGATTCCCGATCTCCATTACGTTATAGCCGGCACGGGAACAAAGGGACTTCAAAAACTGGTCAATGAGCTCGCTATAAAAGAGCGGGTCCATCTGCTTGAAAGTGTGCCGATGTCGGATGTCCCAAACCTGCTCCACTCTGCGGACCTCTTTTTCCTTTCATCGCTTTCGGAGGGCTTTGCGCAAGTAATAATACAGGCCCTCAGTTGCGGCTTGCCCTGCGTGGTAAGCGATTGTTCCGGAAACGAGGACCTCGCGGGACACCCCGGCGTTGTCACCGCAAAGGCGGGGGATGCGACTTCCATGGGCGAGGCTTTGACACTTTTGGCTTCCGACAAGGCCCTGCGCCTAAAAATGGGCAAGCAAGCCCATGATTGCAGCAGCCGCTATTCCTGGAGCGCCCTCTGCGAGCACTATATCTCTATATTCAAACAGTTGGCGCCAACCGCGGCCTTTTGAGTTTCTTTGGGCCCAGGTTCTGACGCTACCTCGATAAGAACCTCCACGAACAGGCACCAGGTCGAAAGAGATTTTAACATGAAGGATTTTGAACGCGCCAAGATCATCTATGACGCCTACAGCGCCACCTCCTATGAGGACCTTGTCCCAACGGATCCAGGCTACGGAGTATACGCCGATGCGATAAGGAGCGGATGCCGGGTAAAAGCTAACGGAGCAACGGTTTTAGATCTTGGATGCGGAACAGGAAGGTGGTTCCACTGTCTGGAGAATATACGATTTCTGGTAGGGGTAGACGCATCGCGCCCCATGCTGGCAGTCGCCCACAATAGGCTAAGGCGCGCAGACAAGGCGTCCAACGGCCACTGTTTCCCCTATGCGCTCGTTGAGGCGGACATACACAACATTTCTTTTGCCCCAGGAGGGTTTGACTTTATATACAGCACAGGAGTACTAGGTGAATATGTTCAATTGAACGCCATAATGCTTAAGTCTATTCTTATGTGGCTATCTAAAGGAGGTATTGCTTTCTTGACTATTGTAGAAAGTAATTACTATAACCAGCATTTGTCATCATACCGTTCAATGCGCAATCGACGTATAAAGCTTTTAATACGCGACATTTTCGAGACTTTTTCAATAGCATCATCTACATTTTCTCATTTATTTTCAAATAACATTATTAGACGCATAGTCTCTCTTCACGATTATTCACACTTTTACATGACTGAACAGGATGTAGTATATTTACTTAAAAACGTATCTTACCAGGCACGCTCGCATATATTTCCATTTCATGATCGCAGGCATCTGCATCTAGGAATGCTCTTAACTAAATTTTAATACTTTTATATATACTATTAAATATACACATAACCGCACATTCCACGTAGGGTGGGCAAAAGCGTAAGCGTTGCCCATAAACGATCTGTCTGCACGGTATATGTTCTCTTATTAATGACGGTATTAGTAACATTTTTGTCAGCGTATCGGTTCTAATTCATGCATGCCGTGCGAACAGCACTGGCAAATTAAAATCGAAATCGCGAAATTATGCAAATGCGCTTTTAAAATCATACGTGTGTGCCTTACACTTCTCATCTTACAGGACATCATTGATGCAAACAATACCTTTAACATTTACGCCACACTTTGTCTCCGTTACCGATCACTCGCGTAACCATGATTACACATTGGCCTATAATATATCACAGTCAATTATTTTTCTTTCTTTGTTCTGGTCTTCTTTTGGAAGCTTTATAAGCTATATTCCGCTTCTTGCTCCAGCACTTCTGCTAATTGGGTTTATCATATCTATTTTTGTATCCCCTTATCGCTTGCGCTTCGCCGCTATTCCGTTTTCCATTGTTTTCGTAATGGCTTTAATTGATTTGCTTTTCCACTATCCCGATGTTGAAACACTAAAACTATACTTTTATTGGGCAGTACTGTTTGCTTCCTTTTGTATTTTGCATCGCGATCCTGGTTTTTTACCACGTTGCAGCATTTTGATTGTGATATTTATTTTAATAGATTTACTGTTTGTAAGTAAAGATCCTGCCAACGGCAGATTGTTTATAGATTCATCTTATGGATTGAGCAACCTTACAAATTCAAACGATCTCGCCGATTCATGCGCATTTGCAATGCTTTTTTCACTATGCGCTTTTAGTTACTCACACTTTACGATGAAGGTATTTTACAGCCTAACTGCGGTTTCGTGCGCTATTGTCCTTTTGGGTACGGTATCACGAGGAGGGCTGATAATTACGACATTATCGCTCTTTCTTTATATCATACTGGCCAGTAAAAATATTCGAGCACTTGTTACATTTCTTATCATATCCTGTTTATTTGCGCTTAGTTACTTCACATTCTCATACTTTATCAATTCCGACATCAGTATGTATGAACAACGTTTTCAACGCGAAGGCCCAAGAGGCGGACTGCTCCAGCTTGGTCTTCGGGTTGTCGTGGAAAATCCCCTGATCGGCACCGGAATAAACGATGTGGAGTCCAATACCGTACGCCGGAATAGTCCACACAATTTTTTCCTTGCAATAGGAGTCCACTATGGTCTGGCGCCGGCGTTGCTCATGGCTTTGCTTTGGATTATCACCTTGAAAAGAACGCTTACTCTTTATTTTTCACAAAAGATCAAGATTTGGGGTGAGCTGTTAGTACTTATATTTTTCTTTTTTTGTATTTCATGCATTTCCAATATGATAATGCTGTATTCTTTTTGTACACTTTATATGTCCAAAATTATTTCCGCCTCAGATCCATATTAGCATGCGTATATATATATTAAATATTATAAAATCATTTTCAAAACGTTTTTTAACATTTAAAAATATATGGTCAATTTCGCTATACTATGGTAAAACTATAAATAATTTATCACCATGTAATAACATAACAATACCAATATTATCCAGTAAATCCATAAAAGAAAAGGATGTCTTGGGCGTTGCAGATCCTTTCGTAATAATTCATAATAAAACTCAATATTTATTTTTTGAAGTAATAAATCGTAAAAGCGGAAAAGGTGATATAGGATTAGCATGCAGTTATGATTTTGGTAAATTTACTTATCGTCAAATAGTATTATCTGAGCCGTTCCACCTATCATACCCTTATGTTTTTAAACACACAAATGAATATTATATGGTACCGGAATCAGGCCAGGCCAATTCCATCAGATTATACAGGGCTCATAATTTTCCCTGCGAATGGCGTTTCGAAACCGAGATTTTGCATGGCAACCACTACTGCGATACAAGTTTATTTTATTTTAATAATCAATGGTGGCTCTATACCTGTCTAAATCATGATACTCTACTGCTGTTTTATTCGTATCGCTTGTACGGCCCCTGGAAAGAGCACCCCAAAAGTCCGATAGTAAAAGGCAACACAAAGATTGCGCGGCCTGGAGGCAGGGTGCTTCTAAGCGATGATGGTTCCATTATCCGCTTCACCCAGGATTGCGCAACGCGCTATGGGCGGCAGGTAAGGGCCTACAGGGTGAGCACCCTGACAAATGAGGCTTACGAAGAGGAGCAGCTCGGCCAGGGCCCGATCCTAAAACCCGGCGCCTGTCGGTGGAATCGAGCGGGAATGCACCATATCGATCTTGTTAGAGACTCCCATGGGGGTTGGCTAGCGTTCGTAGACGGCTACCGCATAGGTCTTACAAGGAAGTTTTAAAAGAAAATCCCACTTTCTTAGACCAACATGGCAGACAGGAAAAAATCTCGAATTCTTCACCTCATCGGTCAACTCGGACAGGGAGGGGCCGAAAACCAGTTGTGCTGTCTTCTCGAATCCCTTGCGGGTCGCTATGAGTTTTTTGTTATTTCCTATCGGCCCCAGAGCCTGGATCATCTCGATCGTCTTCTAAGAGCCGGAGTCCAGGTAAGGATCATAGACAAGGAGGCAGGGATCGCCGGACGCATCCGTTTTCTTTTTAAACTTGCCAACCTTATGCGGCAGATATCGCCGGATATCATCCAGACATGGCTTCCTTCGGCAAATTTTTGGGGCTGCCTGGGAAAAATCCTCTCCGGGGCCGCAGCCGCGACGATAGCCTCGGTTAGAAACTTTCCGCAAAAACCGGATTTGGTTGGAAGGCTCTCCGAGCAGGCGGCGCGCTGGACAAGTGACACAGTGATCGCCAACAGCCTGGCGGCCAAGGCCGCAATCGTCTCCAGGGGGCTGGGGGAGGAAAAGGTAAGGGTTATCCACAACGGGATCTCCTCGGCGTGTGAGGTCAGGGCAAAAAAAGATGAAATCCGACGGGAGCTGCTAATTCCCGCCAATCGTTTTGTTGTGGGAACGGTCGGGGGTCTGAGGCCGCCCAAAAATCACCAGATGTTTCTACGCGCCGCGCAGCGCTTAAAACATCACATTCCAAGGCTTCACTTTGTCATCGTTGGAGATGGCGAACTAAGAGGGCAAATGGAGCAGACGATAAAAGCAAGCGACCTTGGCGCCGTGGTCACTCTCACCGGAAAGCGAGGCGATATCCCGCGCGTTCTCAAGGCACTCGACCTTTTTGCGATGACTTCCCTATCCGAGGGATTGCCAAACGCGGTAATGGAGGCCATGTCCGCGGGTCTACCGATAATAGCCACAAATGTCGGGGGCATTCCGGAGCTGTTAACAGACGGCGTTGACGGCTTGCTGATTGAAAATGATGACCTGGAGGGGTTGGTTAGCGCTATAGAGTTTGCGGTTCTTAATCCGGAGTTCTGTCATCGTCTTGGAAGACGGGCCCGCCAGAGCGTCACAGGTCGCTTTTCCATTGAAACAATGAGTGAGTTAACTTCCCGGGTCTACGAGGAACTGCTAAGCGGGTCGCGGGTAAGGCGTCCAGGCGTTGACTTAAGGTCTATTTGTCTCACGCAAAGCCGCGAAGGCGCAAAGCCGCGAAAAGTGAACCCGTAAAAAGCGCCCTTTCGGACTGGTCTTCGAGGGCTAATTCGGACACATTACGTATTGTGTTTCTTTCGTCTCCTTTTTTTCGCGCCTTCGCGTGAGCCTAAATCAACAACATTGGGCTAAGGCGTCCAGGGTTTTAGTTGCGGTTCTAAGCTTTGTCATAAATTGAGGGCGGCAAAGATGGAATTTATCGATCTTAAGTTTCAGCAGGAAAAGATCAGGGGCGCCCTCGACAGGAATATTCACCGGGTCCTCGATCACGGACGTTACATCATGGGGCCTGAAATAGAGGAGCTGGAAGGAAAACTTGGCGACTATGTGGGCTCGGCACATGCGATCAGTTGCGCATCGGGGGCCGACGCCCTGCTTCTTTCCCTTATGGCCCTGGGCGTGGGTCCGGGCCATGCGGTCTTTACCACACCCTTTACTTTTGTGGCCACCGCCGAAGTTATCAGTTTGCTTGGAGCCACTCCCATATTCGTAGACATCGACCCCAAAACCTTCACCCTGGACCCGCGCGAACTCGAAAAGGCCATTAGCGCCCTGCCCTCACGCAACTCCTGCATGTACCGTTATCGTTTCAAAGCCCCTCTTATTCCCAAATGCATCATTACGGTGGACCTCTTCGGCCTTCCGGCCGACTATGAGTCGATCGAGGCCATAGCCAGGCGCTACGCTGTGTCTGTGGTCGAAGATGGGGCGCAGGCTTTCGGAGCCCAATACAGGGGCAAAAGAGCCTGTTCTTTTGGCCAGATCGGCTGCACGTCATTTTTCCCCGCAAAGCCTCTGGGCTGCTATGGCGATGGGGGGATGTGCTTTACCGATGAGGAACCCCTGGCCTCGATTCTCCGCTGCCTGCGGGTCCACGGCCAGGGAAGGCACAAATATGAAAATATAAGGATAGGCATTAACAGCCGGCTGGATACCTTGCAGGCAGCGATACTACTGGCCAAATTCGAAATTTTTTCCGAAGAGATAGCGCTTCGAGACAAAGCGGCCCAAAAGTACGGGGAACTTTTAGGCGATAACACAACTATAGAGGTTCCAACAGTTCCGCACTATTGCCGCAGCATCTGGGCCCAATATTGCCTTCTGGTAAAAGAGGCAAAGAATCGGTTGCGGGTTTTGCAGACTCTGGAGGCTGCCGGTATTCCAACGGCCATCTATTACCCCAAACCCCTGCATCTACAGCAGGCATTCGCGCCTCTGGGCTACAAGCCCGGAGACTTCCCGGTCAGTGAAGATATTTCTTCGAGGATTTTTAGCCTTCCGATGCACCCATACCTGCGCCCCCGCGATCAGGAGCGGATCGCAGAAATTCTAAACCAGGCCTAAGGCGCGCTCGATCGATTAAAAAACCTGGATCGTCTCATCCTTTGCGGCCGAAAGGAAAACCCCACATGTTAGAGAAGCCAACCGGTTCCATAGCCGTGGTGGGCACAGGGTACTGGGGAAAAAATCTTGTGCGAAGCTTTGCGCAACTGGGGGCGTTAAAATTGATTTGCGACTCCTGCCAAAGCGCGCTCCTGGAGCTGACGGAAAAATATCCAACCGTTGAGGCCTCTACGGAGCTTGGAGACATTTTAGAGCGAGACGAAATTAACGGAGTCTGCATTGCCACTCCTGCGCAGACCCACTATGCGATCGCCCGCGAGGTTCTGCTCGCAAATAAGCACGTCTATATAGAGAAGCCGTTTGCACTGGACGAAAATGAGGCCGCGGAACTCATTGAACTGGCCGCAAAACGCGATCTGGTCCTGATGGTGGGCCACCTTCTCCAATATCACCCAGCCTTTATAAGCCTCAAACAATTGGCCCAAAACGGCGAGCTTGGCCGCATCAACTATATTTATTCCAACCGGTTGAACCTGGGAAAGATCCGGCGGGAAGAAAATTCCCTGTGGTCCTTTGCACCCCACGACATTTCCATGATCCTTGCACTTGCCGCCGAAGAACCCGAACGAGTGATCTCAATCGGGGGCTATTATCTGCATGAAAAGATTGCCGATGTAACGACAACACACCTGGAATTTCCCTCGGGGCTAAAGGCTCATATCTTTGTATCCTGGCTCCATCCGATAAAGGAGCAGAAGCTGATTGTGGTAGGAGAGCGCAAAATGGCGGTATTCGAGGATACCAAACCATGGCCTGACAAACTGCTGCTCTATCCTCATACAATAAATTGGCGCGATCACTTGCCGATCCCGACAAAGGCCGAACCAGAGCGGCTAAATATAGCTCAAAAAGAACCGCTATCGGCTGAATGCGAACACTTTCTCTCCTGTATATCCAATGGCACCATTCCAATTACCAATGGTGATGAAGGTCTTAGAGTACTAAAAGTCCTAAACAAAGCGCAAATGTCTCTGGATGAACGTAGAATAAATATAGGTGGTAAACACACAAATAATGGATATATTATTAGATCCAATGATAGTTTTACCGTATCTTATATTACCTCTAAAGAAAAAACTTATTTTGTTCATCCTACATCAAGTGTTGATGAAAATGTTATAATTGGCGATGGAGCTAAAGTATGGCGCTTTTCCCACATAATGTCTGGCACAACCATTGGACATAATTGCACAATAGGTCAAAATGTCGTAATAGGTCCCGATGTAGTAATAGGCGATAACTGCAAGATTCAAAACAACGTAAGCATCTACAAGGGGGTTAGCCTCGAAGAGGGTGTTTTCTGCGGCCCCTCAATGGTTTTTACCAACGTATACAATCCCAGGGCCCACATAAGGCGGATGGAAGAAATTCGCACAACTCTAGTCAAGCAGGGCTGCCACTTTGGGCGCCAATTGCACCATTGTCTGCGGGGTTGTTATCGGTCGCTATGCCTTTATTGGCGCCGGAGCGGTTGTAACCAGGGATGTTTCCGACCACACGCTTGTGCTGGGCAATCCGGCTCGAAGGCTCGGATGGATGTGTGAATGCGGATGCCGGCTAGGCGAGGACCTGGCCTGCCCGCAATGTTTGGCGGTCTATAAATTTGCTGGCGACAATCGCCTCGCGCGGGCGCATTCGCAAGCAACCCCACAGCCTGAGGGCGGACCAGGGTGGAACTCGCATCAAGCCTCCGAGTCCAGGAGGGGGACAATGGCATTGACCTAAGGTCTGTTTGTCTCACGCAAAGCCGCGAAAACTGAACCCGTAAAAAGCGCCCTTTCGGACTGGTCTTCGAGGGCTAATTCAGGCCTGGAGCGCTCAGGTGAATTCGGACACATTGCCTATTGTGTTTCTTTCATCTTCTTTTTTTCGCGCCTTCGCGTGAGCCTAAAGCAACAACACTGAGGAAGGGGTGCTCCATGAGGATACTAACACTCTGTAACGCCTACCCTTCGGCCCAGAAGCCCTGGGAAGGGCCTGCTATCGGGGTGCAGGTCCAAGGACTAAGGAATCTCGGCCTGAATGTCCATGTGCTCCACCTTAAAAGACAGGCCTTGGGCAAAAGAGTCTATCTGGGAGCTTATCCAAAAATACGACGGTTATTCATGCAGGGAAAATTCGACATTCTCCATGTTCAGTACGGCGGCCTACAGGCTTTGCTAGGCTCATTGGCAGCGGGCAGAAGGTGCGTTATCACCTATCGGGGAACCGATCTTCACGGGGGATTTGCCCAAAACCATGGAGAAAAAATCCGCTATTGGACCGGTGTGCAATGCTCGAGGCTTGCGGCCACACAATGTGGGGCATGTATAGTTGTTTCAAAAAATCTCCTTTCCTTTTTGGAAAGCTGGGCAAAAAGGGCAGCGGTTATTCCCAGCGGGGTCGATTACCACCGTTTTTTCCCCATGGATAAACAGATTGTAAGAAAGAAGCTGGGCCTTTGCGAGGATGCCCGATACATCCTGTTTTGTGACAGCGGCGCAGACCCTGTGAAAAGACGCGATCTGGCCAAACATTGCGTTGAGCTTGTACAGGGTTTTCTTCCCAAAGCGTCCCTGCTGCTTCTTAGCCGCGTGGCTTTTGGCGATGTACCCCTCTACATAAATGCCGCGGATGTCTTACTTGTAACTTCCCAAAAAGAGGGTTCGCCCAATATAGTAAAGGAAGCCGTAGCGTGCAATTTGCCCGTTGTCGCCGTGGAGGCAGGAGATATTCCCGCGATGATTTCCGGACTAAGCAACTGTTATATAACCCAAAGAGATCCCGGGGCAATCTCGGGGGCTCTACTCAAAGTGCTTGCCGACGGTCGCCGCTCCGAGGGCCGGGAGAAAATGAGATACCTTCTTGATAACGAAAACATTTGCCGAAGGGTTTTATCCGTCTACGAGGACATGACGCGTTCGAGCAGACCCCATTGCTGGTGAGAAACAGGGCCATGGCCAGATTTGTCACAATTGTCGGTACCCGTCCCCAATTTATCAAGGCCGCTTCTATTTCCTTAAAGCTAAAGGGCATGGACGGCGTGGAAGAAATTGTGGTCAACACCGGGCAGCATTACGATAAGGAAATGTCAGAGATATTTTTCGAGCAACTCGAACTGCCCCCCTTTAAGCACCACCTGGGCGTGGGATCGGGAAGTCACGGCGCGCAGACCGCACGGATGCTCGCTGCAATCGAGGAGGTTCTAAGACAGGAAAACCCCGACTGCACCATCGTATACGGGGATACCAACTCCACTCTGGCCGCAGCTCTGGCCGCAGCCAAACTAAATATCCCGCTGGCGCATATCGAGGCCGGGCTGCGATCATTTAACCGCCAAATGCCCGAAGAGATCAACCGGATTTTAACCGATCACGCCGCCGACAGGCTCTTTGCGCCCACGCGGAAAGCGGCCGAAAATCTTATCAGGGAAGGCATTGCGCGGGATAGAATATTTCTGGTGGGAGATGTGATGTTTGATGTGGCGATCCGCTATGGGGCCAAGGCCCAAAGCGAGAGCAAGATACTTTCACGGCTGGGTTTGGAGCCCAAAAACTATATTCTTGCCACAGTGCACCGGGCAGAAAATTGCGACGACCTCTCAAGGCTCGGCGCTATATTTGATGGGCTAAAGCGCACGGCTTCCAGCATGCCGGTGATTTTGCCTCTGCACCCCCGCACCCGCAATGCCCTGGCACGGGCAGGCCTTGAGTGCAAAAGCGGCAAGAACTTTCACATTACCGCGCCCGCGGGCTATCTGGACATGACAATGTTAGAGAAAAACGCAGCCGTTATCGCCACGGATTCGGGCGGCGTGCAGAAGGAAGCATTTTTCCATCGAGTCCCGTGTATCACCTTGCGCGAGGAAACCGAATGGGTGGAACTGGTCGAGCTTGGCTGGAACCAGGTGGTAAAACCTGTGGACGGCAAGGCGATTTGCGAGGCCATCACGTCGCGCCTTGGGCGCGGCGGACAAAATGGTTCTCCCTATGGAGATGGAAATACGGCCGAGAAAATTATCGCGATTTTGCTTGGTGGACATCCCTCATGAATATTCTTACCATCAACCATTACGCGGGATCCCCAAGGCATGGAATGGAGTACCGGCCCTTTTATCTTGCACGCGAGTGGAAACGCTCCAACCATCGGGTCTGCATAGTGGCCGCCTCGGCTTCCCACTTGCGCCGCGTCTCCCCGCGGGTTCGGGGCGCGGCAAGCTATGAGGAAATCAACGGAATTTCTTACCTGTGGGTGAGAACGCCCGGCTACAAAAAAAATGACTGGCGGCGGGCCGCAAACATGTTCGCCTTCGTCTTCGCTCTCATGACCAATACAGGACGGCTTGCCGGCCTTCAGCCGGATGTCGTAATCGCCTCTTCGACCTACCCTCTGGACAACCTGCCGGCTTTCCTGATTGCAAGGAAAAGCCGCGCAAAGCTCATCTATGAAGTCCATGACCTCTGGCCCCTCTCGCTTATTGAACTGGGGGGGATGTCGCGGGCGCATCCCTTCGTCCTGTTGATGCAATGGGCCGAAGGGTTTGCTTGCAAAAACGCCGACCTGGTAGTCTCTGTTCTGCCCAACGCAGACCGGCATTTGGTAAAGCGCGGCATGGCTCCGTCCAAGTTTTGCCATATCCCAAACGGCATCGCTTGCGAGGAATGGGAGTCGGCCTCGGAGCGGCTTCCTGAGATCCATGAGCGGGCGCTAAACGGGCTTCACGGTCAAGGCGAGTTCCTGCTGGGCTATGCGGGCGCGCATGGCATCGCCAATGGGCTGAGCACCCTTGTTGAGGCCGCAAGCCTGCTCCAATCGCACAAAGTTGTCATAGTGCTGGTTGGTCAGGGGCCGGAAAAGGAAAAAATCCAATGTCTGGCAAGGCAAAAGGGGTTGACCAATATGGTCTTTTTGCCTCCTGTTGCCAAAGCCTGCATTCCGCGATTGCTCTCCAAAATGGACGCCTTGTACATAGGCCTTAAAAAATCGCCCCTATTTCGTTTTGGTATTAGCCCCAACAAACTTATGGATTACATGATGGCGGGAAAACCCATAATAGAAGCGATCGAAGCATCAAACGACATGGTGGCCTGGGCTCGCTGCGGCATATCGGTGCCGGCGGAAAACCCATCAGCGGTTGCGCAAGCTATAAAGGATTTGATGTGTTTGGGGGAGGGGCAAAGAATTGAAATGGGGCTTCGCGGCAAACGCTATCTAAGAGCCGGAAATGATTACAAAGTCCTTGCCGCAAAATTTATCGATTACATAACGCGACGTTTTTAAAAACGCGTTAACTATTGGGCCGATCTTAACTGCGAAACGTTTTAGCCCAACCTGATGGATTGG
>JBMFHI010000027.1:0-38017 GCA_049976905.1 Syntrophobacteraceae bacterium
GCGACGTCGATTTCGCGGTCCGCAAGTTTCCGGGCTACGGCAAGCTCTCGGGCCGAGCGCTCGAAGATATGTTGGCGGGCGCAAGGGTTGAGGTGGATGAAAACAAGTCAAACCCCATGGATTTTGTCCTCTGGAAGGGCAGCAAACCCGGCGAACCGGCTTGGGAGAGCCCCTGGGGGCCAGGTAGACCTGGTTGGCATATCGAGTGTTCCGCAATGGCTAGAAAGTACCTTGGCCCTACCTTCGACATCCATGGGGGCGGTAAGGACCTTGTTTTTCCCCATCACGAAAACGAGATCGCGCAAGCCGAAGCCGCCTTCGGACAGCCTTTTGCCCGCTACTGGATCCATAACGGATTTGTCAATATCAATAACGAAAAGATGTCCAAGTCCCTTGGGAATTTCATCACCATTCGCGATGTGCTTGGTTGTATACACCCGGAATCCCTCAGGCTCTTTGTTATAAGCAAGCATTACAGAAGCCCGGTCGATTTTTGCGATGAAACCGTGGGGGAAGCCGAACGAGGGCTTGAGCGTCTCTATGCTACCGTTGAGACGGCCTTGGAAAAAACGGCAAAAGATGGGCAGGTGGACTATCCCGATGATATTCTTCAAAAGGAGGATAGTGAACTCTTCGAGAAGGCCAGCTCCCTTCCGGCCATAGTCACCGAAGCCATGAACAACGACTTTAATACCGCTCAGGCCATCGGCTATGTCTTTGTGCTCCAGAGAAATCTGCAGCGCTTCCTCGATAAATTCGGCAGGAAAAATCTCAAGGGTCCCTCGGCGCGTCTTGCTGCCATGTCGGCCGATTTACTCGTAAAGCACTGCCGGCTAATGGGGCTTCTTTGCGAAGAGCCGGCTGTCTTTTTTGATCGCCAGAGAAAACTAAAGCTCACGACCACCGGTATGAGCGAGGAAAATTTAAACGAACTCCTGGAACTGCGGCGCAAGGCCAGGGCCGAAAAAAACTTCGCCGAAGCCGACCGCATTCGAAAGGAACTTGAAAAAAAGCGCATCCAGCTTGAAGACTCCCCCGAGGGAACCAAGTGGAGAGTGAGCCTGCAGCCTCTTGAGGGCTAAGGCCCGCGCGAACTTGCACCCCTATGGGGGCTGGAAACCAATCGGTTTGTGTCTGGTTGGAAAGGCGCCGTTTCCAACCGGGAAGATCGTTTAGAAAAGCTAGTCCCAGGCCGTGGTGGCTTTTTCCTCGTAGCCTGCCATCAGCAGGTGCAGATCTTCGATCTGCAGGTTGCGCACTTCCGGAGGTTGCCAACGGTATTTGTCGATAAGATACCTGTAAATACCGTCGATTCCCCTAAGCCCATGATAGCCTTCCTTTTCCACAATGCGGTCGCCGATTTTTTCAAGCAACGGGTCGCTCATAAACGCACTCCTTTTCCGTGGGTATTTGCCGGCATCGTTTTGAAGGTTTTATGCCCCTGATAGGGGGCCGCAGACTGGGATTGTGACTTTCCAGCATTCTAGTCGGGACCCCGGCACTTGCGGGCAGTGTGGGCCGGGTCCTTTTTCTTTGTCCAAGATATCTACGGTTGACTATCCTGGCAAGGGCTTGGAGATGGCTCTATTTTGATTTATTCTCGCCCATATTTCCAGTGCGGCTTCCTTGCTTTTTACCACCAGATCGCATGACATCTCGATCATGGCGTTTACCATCGCGTCCTCGCTCTCGCCTGCCCGGCGAAAATCGGTCCGGATGCCGATAATTTTTTGTTCCGGCCGTTTTTTTGCGTAGAAATAGCCGATCTCCCAGGCCGTGCCGTCGTCGACCTGTGGACCATCCAGAAGAGCGACCAGAATGTGGGCCTCCTCCAGGCTTGCTTTGCAGCGCAAAAAGATTTCCCGTCTGGCCTGGTGACCAAGGGATGCGATTTCGGCTTCGCTGATAAGATCGTAGGGCCAGATTACCTTGATTGGGCCGTCTTTGGAGGTCGTTATGGCTTCAAGCTCTATTTTGAGATGGTTAAGCCAATCACGTTGCGACTGGGTAAATAGTGGACCTGCCAGATAGATTCGCAAATGCTTTACTCCTTCTCCTTTATTTTGAAAGCTTCAAGCGATCGGCTCCGGAAAACGGAATCCTATGCGAGAAAAGCCGGTCTAAAAACAGTTTGATCGGAAAGAGCGCAAGAACATAGAAGGTAGCCAGGAACATGAGGGTAAATTCCACATAGGCGCCTAAAGGATCTGAGAGCGATTTTTGATACTTCCAAATTTTTAACAAACCCATTGCGCCAAGGGACCAAAGTGCTACTGTGCTAATACGGCAGCAAAGCTCTTTTCTATCCTTCATAGTCCCACCTCGCTTTTAGGAAAAGAAAAATTCATTGGAAACAAGGTATTCCATAAAGAGCCGAATGCAATAGTGTAGATTGAGTATTTGGCTGAGGGCCAAAAAGTAATTTTTAAAAGAAGAGGCGGAGGGCCTGTCCGATGGAACGATAGAGCTGGAGTGCTTATATTTAGAAATTCAAAAAAGACTCTAACCGATTACAGTGAGGGGGAAAATGTCGGATAACAAACCTGGTGATCAGAAAAACGTTTTTTTAGGCTCTGAAGTGGAAAAAAAACTGAAGGCCGCTTTCGATGCCCTTCCAAATGAGGTTGCCGTGGTGCTTTTTACCGAAGCGGATAGCAAGGATGTCCTTAACACCGCTGCCCGGGATCTGCTGCGAAATTTTAATAGGTTATCCAAAAAGATAGTGCTTAGCGAGTTCGATTTAAACAGCGAGGAGGCAAGGAAACGAAATGTGAGCAGTGCTCCGACCATCATTTTCGAGCCCGATCGCTATTCTGTGAGATACCTGGGCATACCTTACGGAGAGGAGAGCAGGACCCTTGTGGCGATGATTATGCTCATCGGGTTTCGAACGGGTAATATGAGCGAGCAGACGCTAAGGATTATGCAAAAGCTTGATGCCGTAAGGGAAATCAAGGTTTTTGTCAGTCCGACCTGCCCCTATTGTCCAGACCAGGCTATAAACGGTGTCAAAGCCGCCCTGGAAAGACCCGATGTGGTATCCCTTGAAATTATCGACATCCAGTCAAATCAGGAAACAGCAAGTCGATATTCAGCCTTTAGCGTCCCGCAGACCTTTGCAAACGATATCCTGATAGCGCGGGGAGCCCAGTCGGAAGAGTTGTTTGCCGCTTCGCTCCAAAAGCTTGAACAGCAGAGCGTGTTTATCCCGGAAACCGAGGCGGAGGTAATAGAAACCGACGTCGTTATCGTGGGCGGAGGACCAGCAGGTCTTGCCGCTGGGATTTACACGGTCAGAAGCGGACTGGCAACGGCCGTTATCGAACGGGGCGCGCTCGGAGGACAGGTTGCTACCACTCCGATTGTTGAAAACTATCCGGGGTTTGCAAGGGTGCCGGGTAAAACTCTTGTCGATATCCTGGTAAGTCATGCCCTGGAATATGTGCAGATTTTCCAGGGAGAAGAAGTCGTGGAGATTAGGCCCGGAACTCCGATAGAAGTGCTAACGGGCAGAAGAAGGTTTTTTGCCAAAGCCTTGGTGCTGGCTACGGGCGCCAATTATAAAAAGCTGGGCGTTCCCGGCGAGATACGGTTTATGGGCCGTGGGGTAAGCTACTGCGCTACCTGTGATGGTCCATTATTTAAAGACAGGAAGGTTATCGTTGTGGGGGGCGGTAACAGCGCGGTTACGGAAGCGCTGCATCTGCACAATATCGGCGTGGAAACCGTTCTTGTACACCGGCGAAATAGCCTCAGGGCCCAGGAGCACCTGGCTAAAAATATCTTTTCAAACAATATCGAGGTCCTCTGGGATAGCGAGGTTGTCGAGATTAAAGGCGCAGAAAGGGTGGAGGAAGTCGTTTTGCGAAACAACAGGACCGGCGAGGTCTATGCTTACCCCGTGCAGGGAGTCTTTGTCTCGATAGGCTATGAGCCTTCCGTAGAGCTTGCCGGAGCCCTGGGCGTTGAACTCTCAGCCGATGGCTTCATAAAGCATGACTCCCATCATAGAACCAATATTGCGGGGATATATTGCGCAGGGGATGTGGAAGGGGGCTACAAGCAGATAGTAACCGCCATGGGGCAGGGGACCGAGGCGGCCCTGTCGGTTTTCGAAGATCTTGCTCACCCATACTGGAGCGTGAACCGGGATGAGCCAGGCGGCATTGCAAGGATCTAGCCTTGGGGCAGTGTTGCCTCCGGGCCATAAGGAGTAAATGGGGACGTCGGCTTCGATTGCCCCATTTACCGACGCATTTCTATAAAGGGGTTGCCTCCCTGGTGGAGTGGGCCGATAGGAGGGGCGGCTGATCGTCGAATTCGATCAGTTCGCCGGTGACCGTAAAGATTACTCGTTCGCATATGTTAACCACCCGGTCGGCCGCCCGTTCCATGTTGTGGGCAACCCACATGAGGTGGCTTGCGCCTTCGATGTTTTTGGGGTCTGCCAGCACGTAGGTGATCAGTTCGCGGTAGACCTGGGCATAGAGATCATCGATTAGCTGGTCTTCGCCAGGAATGGTGCGGGCGGTTTCCAAGTCACGGTCCACAAATGCAAGCAGGGCTCTGTGGAGCATGTCGGAGGCCAGCTCGGCCATCCTGGGAATGTCAATCAGCGGCTTTATGAGAGCTTTTGATCCGAGTTGGACAACAATCTTTGCTATCCCCTTCGAATAATCGGCTATTCTTTCGAGCTCCCCGGCAATTTCCAATATGGCGGCAAGGCTGCGCAGATCCTTTGCCATAGGCTGCTGCCTGGCGATGAGAACAAGGGAGTCCCATTCAATTTGATATCGTCTGCGATTGATCTCCGAATCGGCTGCAATCAACCGTTTGGCTTCCTCGATTCTTCCCTGGCCAAGAATAGTTACAGCATCTGTTATGCTGCGCTCAACCATTACCCCAAGATCAATCAACTCATCTTGAAGCCTATCCAACTCCTTTTCCAATGGAGTTTTAACCATTTTTTAGTCCCCTTGCCCGGTAAACGACACAAAATACGAACCTCTAGCCGCCGCTATGCTCCTTTTGCTTTATAACCGGAGCAGGAAGCGATTGCAATAAGACCTACCCCCTAAAGAGCGCGGTAACTTCATTACCCTGCATCCAAAAAGCCGGTGAGTGGTAAGGCAGCATTTGCGTCCGGAATGAAAACGCCCCCGGACCCTTTTGGGGGGACGGGGGCGTAGAGAAAAGCGCTTCCAGCAGCCGGGAGAGCCACCACTACGGGCCGGCAGGCTCTACCCGGCTGTTATATCCTAGTACATGCCGCCTCCGGGGGGCATCCCGCCCATGGCCGGACCGCCTTTGTCTTCCTTTGGCAGCTCGGCAATCATGCACTCGGTTGTGAGCATGAGAGCCGATACGCTGGCTGCGTTTAGAAGCGCCGTGCGGGTTACCTTTGTCGGATCGATTACGCCCGCGGCGATAAGGTCTTCAAATTGACAGTTATCGGCGTTGAAACCAAAAGCGCCCGATTGCTCCTTAACTTTCTGAACCACCACCGAGCCTTCTTCGCCTGCGTTGTTGGCAATCTGGCGGGCGGGTTCTTCCAGAGCACGCTTGATAATCTTGAGGCCAAGCTGTTCGTCGCCGTTTAGTTTCACGTTTTCAAGGGAAGGAAGGCAGCGCAGGTAGGCAACCCCGCCCCCGGCAACGATGCCTTCTTCAACGGCGGCGCGCGTAGCGTTCAGGGCATCTTCCACCCTGGCCTTTTTCTCCTTCATTTCGGTCTCGGTAGCCGCGCCCACACTGATTACCGCAACGCCGCCAACCAGTTTCGCCAGTCTTTCCTGGAGTTTTTCCCGGTCATAGTCGCTTGTGGTTTCTTCTATCTGGGTGCGGATCTGGCGAACACGACCCTCGAGGGCCTTTCTGTCGCCCGCGCCGTCGACTATGGTGGAGTTATCCTTGTCGATGCGGATGGTCTTTGCACGGCCAAGATCGTTGAGGGTAACGTTTTCCAAACGGATACCCTTTTCTTCGCTGATTACCTGGGCGCCGGTAAGGATGGCGATGTCTTCGAGCATCGCCTTGCGCCTGTCGCCAAAGCCGGGGGCCTTGACCGCGCACACCTGGAGGGTGCCGCGAAGCTTGTTCACCACCAGGGTGGCCAGAGCCTCGCCTTCAACGTCTTCGGCGATGATCAGTAGCGGCTTGCCCATCTTTGCGATCTGCTCTAAAACGGGCAGAAGATCTTTCATTCCGCTTATCTTCTTCTCGTTTACAAGGATCATCGGCTCGTTTAGCAATACTTCCATCTTTTCGGGGTCGGTTACAAAATAGGGCGAGATGTAGCCGCGGTCAAACTGCATACCCTCGACAACCTCAAGGGTTGTCTCCATGGATTTGGCTTCCTCGACGGTTATTACCCCCTCTTTGCCCACC
Organism: Syntrophobacteraceae bacterium; assembly: GCA_049976905.1. GTDB lineage: Bacteria > Desulfobacterota > Syntrophobacteria > Syntrophobacterales > Syntrophobacteraceae > SbD1. The sequence continues at coordinate 6,388 of JBMFHI010000027.1, forward strand.
TTGTTCATGGCCTCGGCGATGATGTTGCCGATGGTCGAATCATTGTTGGCCGAAATCGTGCCGACCTGGGCAATTTCTTTCTGGTCCTTTATCGGCTTGCTGTTCTTTTTGAGTTCCTCAACCACAATCTGAACGGATTTTTCTATGCCCCGCTTTATAGCCATCGGATTATGGCCGGCGGCTACAAGCTTGGAGCCTTCAAAGTAGATCGACTGGGCGAGGATGGTTGCCGTCGTGGTCCCGTCTCCAGCTACATCGCTCGTCTTGCTGGCAACTTCCCTTACCATCTGGGCGCCCATGTTTTCGAACTTGTCTTCGATCTCTATTTCCTTGGCTACCGTTACGCCGTCCTTTGTAACAGTGGGGCCGCCAAAACTCTTTTCAATAACAACATTGCGCCCCTTGGGGCCAAGGGTTACCTTGACCGCGTCGGCCAGCGTATTGACGCCGTTTAGAAGTAATTCGCGAGCTTTCGTATCATATGCCAACTGCTTCGCCATTAGCTTGTTCCTCCTGGTAGTGTAAAGAATCGGGTAGAATAAAAGAGTTATTCGATAATCGCGAGGATGTCGTCTTCGCGCATAATAAGCACTTCCTGGCCTTCGATGGTGATTTCTGTGCCCGCATATTTTCCAAAAAGAACTCGATCACCCTTTTTTACGTCAAGGGCTCTTTTGGAGCCGTCTTCCTGGGTCTTTCCGTTGCCGGCGGCGATCACTTCGCCCTGGATGGGCTTTTCTTTGGCCGTATCGGGAATGATTATGCCGCCCGCGGTTTTTTGCTCTTCTTCCATGCGTTTGACCACAACGCGATCGTTAAGCGGTCTGAGGTTCATAGCAACTCCTTTTAGTTTGAAAATAATAAAATTTGGCAAAGCGATAAAGTGTGGCCTTGCCGTCAGTGTTAGCACTCTCTCTTGATGAGTGCTTTTAATCATCGCCGATTCATTTGGCAAGGGAAAAAGAACTGCTTGGCGGGAAAAAAAGTGAAAAGGTCGTTCCGATCCCTGTCTGTTTGCTCTCTACTTCTATGCGACCCGCAGCCTTTTCGACCAGTTGGTAGACGATGCTAAGTCCCAGGCCCGTGCCGCACTCCTTTGTGGTAAAAAAAGGATCGAAAATTCTTTGAAGTACCGGATCGGATATGCCGCATCCCGTATCGACGATATCTATGCGAACAAGGGTGTTTGGATTTTGCGGGGGGCCTTGGAGGCTAACCGAGATGGATAGCTCGCCCCCTGCCGGCATGGCCTCGATAGCGTTAATGAAAAGATTCCAAAGCACGCGCCGCAGGTGGAGCGGATCGATTGAAATAAGAGGCGAGGCGCGGAAATCGGTTCGCACGGTGTGGGCTGAGCAGGTTTTTTTGTTTGCCTTTAGAAGGGTTACGATTTCCTCGATGGCGGGACAAACGGCTACCTCTTCCAGGCACTCGGACTGGGGCGAATCTTTGGCCATCCACAAAAATTGGGTTACCAGGGTATTAACACGCTCGATTTCCCGTTGCAAGATGCCAATTAGCCTCTCATTTAAGGGGGTTTGACCTGTTTCGGTGCTCAGCATCTGAGCAGCCCCGCTCATTGCGGCCAGAGGATTTTTTATCTCATGGGCTATTTCGGCCGCCAGTCTGCCGGCGAGCACAAGCCTTTCCATACGCTGAATGTGTTCTTCCATGGCTTTGCGTTTGGTAAGATCGGTAAATACGATGAGGTAGCCGAATATCTTTGCGTTCTCTTTCCTTAGGGCCGAGGCAGAATAGCCGAAGACTATCTGCATCCCGGCCGGATGGCTGTAATGGGTCTCAAGGCGGGTGGCGGGCAGTGCCAAAGGGTTGTCGGTAGCGCCCTGGACCCTGGAAAAGTCTATATCGGGAAAGATTTCTATAATCTGGCGGTTGGAGAATTCTTCCGAGCTTATGCCAAGAAGTTTCACTGCTGCGTTGTTGGAAAATATGATGCGTCCTTGCAGATCTACGGTCAATAAGCCGCTTGACATGCTGCGCACGATGCTTGTGTGAAGAGCTTGCAGATTTCTAAGGTCGCTTTCTTTTTCAAGGATGCGGATTTTAGAGGATTGGAGTTCCCTGGCGAGGTATCCGGCAAGGAAACCAACAAGGAAAAAAGCCGCGGTATTAACGAGAATATCGAAAAAGTAAGTGCCGCTGTCATGGGGATGGAAGGAGGCCGTTGCCAATTTTAGCGGCGATATAAACCCAAAGTATTGAAGATCGAGAAGGATTCCGTAAATGAGAGAGCAGGCTGAGGCGGTAAAAAGACTGGCACGGCGGCCGAGCAAAAGGGCTGCGCTAAATATTACCAGTACGTAGAGCGAAGAAAAGCTACTCTCGATTCCTCCGGTCATATAGACCAGAACGGTTACGGCGCCAAGATCGAAAAGGAGCTGAAAAAGGGCCAACATCTTCAGGCGGCGTAGGTACTTAAGGTTTAGAGCCCCGAAGATCGTGAACAGGAAAAGAATGCAGGAAAAAAGATAGAGGGGATTAAAGAGGTCGCCTATAAGTGTGTTGTCCCTCCTGCTTTGCACCGCGATGGTGACAACCAGGAAGAAAACGGCAATGAGCAGGCGGTAGAGCAGAAGTTTTTTTAGCTTGCTCCCAAGTCGGCTCTCATCGCTTGGGTTTTCATGTGCCCCGGGGAGTTTGAGCATTTGCCCTTCTTATTTGGCGACGACATCGGCCAACTGAAAGATCGGCAGATACATTGCCACCAGCAAAAACCCGATGGTGACTCCAAGAAAAAGAATCAGCATAGGTTCGAGCATGGATGTCAAGGAACCAACGGCCGTATCGACTTCCTCGTCGTAGAAATCGGCAATCTTTCCGAGCATATTGTCAAGGGCGCCCGTGGCTTCGCCCACTGCGATCATTTGGGTAACCATGGGGGGAAATACATTTGTTTCCGCCAGGGGTTCGGCAACCGGCCGGCCTTCGGAAATCGCCATGCGGGCATTCCTGATGGCCTTTTCGACTACGGCGTTGCCGGCAGTGGCGGCCACCACGTCCAGGCCGTCCAAAATCGGCACGCCGCTGGAGAGCATGGTCCCCAGGGTCCTGGTAAATCGGGCTACGGCAATCTTTCGTAGAAGGATGCCAAAGACGGGGGCGCGCAAAAACATCTGGTCAAAAGCGTAGCGGCCCTTTGGCGTTTTATAAATGCGCCTGAGCCCATAGGCGATCAGGACGAGGCCAAGGATAATCCAGTGGATGTAGTGTTTGGTGAAGTCGCTGGCTTTCATTACCATCAGGGTCATTGCGGGCAATTTTACTCCCGCGTTGGTAAAAAGGCCGGCAAAGACAGGGATGACAAAGATCAGGATGACCGCTACAACGATTACGGCAATAGAGATAACGATTGCCGGGTAGGTGAGCGCGCTTTTGACCTTCCTTTTTAAATTCGCTGCTTTTTCGATGTATTGGGCGAGCCTGTTTAAAATGATGTCCAGAATGCCGCCGACCTCTCCGGCCGCTATGAGGTTCTGAAATAGATGGTCAAAGACTTTTGGGTGGTTCTTGATTGCGTCGGACAGGGTCGAGCCTTCTTCGACGCTTCTTTTGATCTGTCCAATAACCTTTCTGAAATTGAGATTTTCCTGTTGTTCCTGGAGGATATCGAGGCACTGCACAAGAGGCAGGCCGGCATCGATCATGGTTGCAAACTGGCGAACGAATATGACTTTTTCCTTGTCCTTTACTTTCCCGCCAAAGGCCGGCAGAAATTCCAGCAGATCCTTGGGCTTCTCTTTGAGGCTGTTTACCGCTATGCCTTTTTTGATAACCATCTGGCGGGCCAGGGGAAGATTATCAGCCTCTATTTCACCTTTTTGCTTTTTGCCCGACCGATCTTTTCCAGTCCATAAATAAATCGCCATTCCTGCTCTCCTGTGGTGTCGGTAAAGAACGCGAACTCTTAGTTATGCAAAATGCGGTCCAAAAATACGCAACCTGCGCTGACAAGTCGGCAAGGAACGGCCCAGAGGATGGAGCCGGGGAATCAATCTTTTGTCGAGGACCTGATAACTTCCTCTATCGAGGTCACTCCCTCTTTAAGCTTGTTAATGCCTGCCCGCCTGAGAGTGGTCATGCCAAGGCGGATGGATTCCTTTTTGATCTCGGCGGCAGAGGCTCCCATGAGGACCAGTTCCCGGATCTGCTCATAGAGGGGCATTACTTCGTAGAGGGCAACGCGGCCCCTGTATCCGGTATCGTTACAGTTTGCGCACCCTTTGCCGTAGTAGCATTTAAAGGAGCCAATTTCCTCATCCATAACTCCGAGGTCGAGTAAAGTCTCCGCGCTGACTTCCTCAACGGTCTTGCACTCCTTACACACCTTGCGCACAAGTCTTTGGGCGACAACGAGATTGACGGCAGAGGAGACCAAGAAGGCCTCCACCCCCATGTTGAGCAATCGGTTAATGGTGCTCGGGGCGTCGTTGGTATGGAGGGTGCTCAGCACCAGGTGGCCGGTCAGGGCCGCTTTGACGGCGATTTCAGCGGTTTCAAAGTCTCTAATTTCTCCGACCATTATGATATCGGGGTCCTGGCGAAGGAATGCTCTAAGGGCCGCGGCAAAGCTAAGACCTATGGCTTCGTGCACCTGAACCTGGTTAATTCCGACCAGGTTGTATTCTACAGGGTCTTCAGCCGTCGAGATGTTGTGAGCAATCTTGTTTAGATCCGAGAGCGCGCTGTAGAGGGTGGTGGTCTTGCCGCTGCCGGTTGGACCGGTAACGAGCACCATGCCGAAGGGTAAATAGATGGCGTCGCGAAAATTTTTGTATTGAAGCTCCTCAAAGCCAAGTTTTGTCATATCCAGTTGAAGGTCTGATTTGTCGAGCAAACGCAAGACGATCTTTTCGCCAAAAAGCGTGGGCAGCACCGAGACCCGGAAATCCATATCGGTGCCCTTGGCCTTTAGTCTTATTCGTCCGTCCTGTGGGAGCCTTCTTTCAGCAATATCCAGGCGGGCCAATATTTTTAAACGGGAAATAATAGCGTTTTTCAGTTGGATCGGAGGCCGCATCATCTCGTAGAGAACCCCGTCGATGCGGAAGCGGATACGCATTATTTTCTCATAGGGTTCGACGTGAATATCGCTTGCATGCTTTCGGATTGCATCCATCAAAATGAGATTGACCAGTTTTACCACAGGCGCCTGCCCTGCGGCATTCTCCAAAGAGGAGAGGTCGATCTCGTCGCTGGTTTGGGATAGATCGACTTCGACTTCGTCTTTTAGAGACCCAAAAAGATTGTCAAGAGAGTCTTCCTGGGAGAACAAGGTTCCTATAACCTGCTTTAGGACAGAATCGGAAGCTACGTGAATCTGGATATTTTTTCGTGTAAGAAATCGCAGGTCGTCGATTATGAAAAGGTTGCCCGGATCGGCCATGGCCACATGGAGCGTATTGCCCATGAGGCCGAAGGGGACCGCCTGATATTTATGCATGATGTCCAGAGGGATAAGGCATGCGATTTGTTTTTCGACGGTTAGCTTGGAAAGACTAACCTGAGGACAGCTATACTGTCTTGCTATGAAGTCGTAGAGGGTGTTCTCGTCGATTATGCCCTGCTTTACCAGCGTAGCCCCGATACGCTCTCCGCTGTGGCGTTGATCGTCCAGAGCCTGGCTGAGTTGAGCGGCGGTAATCAGCCCTTCCTGGATGAGAAGCTCTCCAATTTTTTTGGCCACAGCGCAACGTCCTTCCCAAAAAATCTGAGACCAGGCTTTAATAGCCGGAAATAGCGGCCTGAAGCCGCGGGCTGCATGTCAAGCTCCTGACGCAGCTATCTGCTATCGACAAATTTGAATCCCAAAATATAGATCAAAAAAGTCTTAAAATCTACCGGAAAAATAAAAAAAGCCTTGACACAGCTCAATTCCCGGTTATTATTCGCAACGCTTTTCTTCTTTGTAGAAAGCAATGATAACAAATTAGGGGGTGGTTGTCATGATTTGCTCAACAGTGAAGGCGGGAACCGAATGTGCCTTCATGACCAAAACGGGATGCGGCTACGGCGGCGGCGCCTGTCTTCCGATCGTGGAACAGTGCGAGGGGTGTCAGCGTGCTGTTGAATTTCCTTCCGGGAAGTTTTGCTCCAGCTATCCAAATCCTGCCGTCAAATGGAAGGGTAGCGCCTGTAATTTCGCAACCCATACCAAGGTGGAAGTGCAGGACAAGCAGAAGATCAATCCTCTCAAGGCTTCCAAGAGAAACAACAAAAAGAAGTAGTATCCATCGTCGGTTCGTTAGAGCGGCCCTCCACGGGCATAGAGCCGGGAACAAGGGGCAAGAATTTCGGGTCAGTTTCCGTTGTCTGCTCCCCTGCTGCCTGCTTTTTGCCTTGGAGGCTCGCTTTCGGCGTTTCCCCATGCGTCCCATTTTGTTCCGGGGATAGCGGGAACTCAGTTCAGCTTCTGATTTCGTTTGACTTCTCAGGTGCCCATCCGTTATGCAATTATGAGTTTATTTTGTGTCCCGGCGGCCTGTGCCTGTAAGTAAAGTGTTGCCTTGGAGCTTTGCCAGAAAGGATGCGCGACATTGGAACAAACTTTGATTTTGACCGGAGCACAGGCGGCCGCTGAGGCGGCCAGGCTTAGCCGTGTCCAGGTGGTTGCCGCCTATCCGATCACTCCCCAGTCCAAGATCCCCGAGACGCTTTCAGGCTTCGTGGAGCAAGGCGTGCTCAAGGCTGAATTCGTGCGCGTTGAAAGCGAGCACTCCGCCATGGGAGTGTGTATCGCCGCTTCGATTGCCGGCGCAAGGGCCTTTACCGCAACGGCCTCAAACGGACTTGCCTATATGCACGAGCAGCTTCACTGGGCGGCCGGTTCGCGGCTGCCGATTGTGATGCCCGTGGCCAATCGCGGCGTGGGCGCGCCCTGGACTATCCTCAACGATTGTCAGGACACCATTTCACAGCGCGACACCGGTTGGATGCAGTTCTACTGCATGAACAACCAGGAAGTGCTCGATCTTGTGATAGTCGCGTTCAAGGCGGCTGAAAAGCTCCTTATTCCCTGCATGGTCTGCTTCGACGGCTTTTTGCTCTCCCATACCTTCATGCCCGTGGCAATACCAGGCCAAGAGGAAGTCGATGGCTTCCTCCCCCCCTATGTGCCCTTTCACACCCTGGATGCGGATAACCCGGTTAATATCAATCCTGTCGTTACGAGCGAGCCGGTTGTTGATTCCGAGGGGGTACTCTCGCCGGGCTACATGGGTTTTCGATACAGGTTGCAGAAGTCTCATGAGGGTGCTTTGCCGGTTATAAGGCAGGCCGGTCGTGAGTTCGGCCAGGTGTTTGGCCGCTCCTACGAAGAGCCGCTTTTTGGCTACCGCGCAGAAGATGCCGATTTTGTCTTCGTTGCCATGGGGGCGATTGCGGGCGAAGCCTGTGAGGCCGTCGACGCTTTGAGACAAGACGGCCTAAAGGCCGGTGTTATCGCCTTGCGGGTCTACAGGCCATTTCCCGCCCTCGAACTCTACCAGGCACTCAGGCACAGGCGCGCTGTTGCCGTTATCGAAAAAGCGATCAGCTATGGCTACGAGGGTGCGCTGGTTTCGGAACTTAAGGCTTCCTTTTATGGAAAAGACGGGCCGATGCCGGTGATTTTCAATTATATAGCCGGGTTGGGGGGGAAAGAGGTGGCTACCGCGGATCTGGTGGAGGCGGCCAGGCAGACCGTTACGGCTGCTCAAAACGGCGTGGCACCCGATGGAGCGCAATGGATCGGGTGCTAAGAGGCGAGCCCTCAAACCTTGCAAGGAACCGTAATGCGGGGCTTCCCGCTTCTTCTATTCGCAGATAAAAGGCAAAGGTAGGCAATGTCTGAGCAAAGTGCAATTCTCGACTACCCCGAACAGGAATATATACTGCCTGGCAACCGGCTTTGCGCCGGCTGCGGAGTCACCATAGCGTACAGGTTCATGTTAAAGGCGCTTGGGAAAAAGACCATCATTTGCGTACCGGCCAGCTGCCTTACCATATTGCACGGCATATATCCCAAAACACCGGTCATGGCCACAACCGTAAACAACACCTTCGCGAGCACGGCGGCAGCGGCTTCGGGCTTTGCGGCCGCCCTCAAAGCCACGGGGCGGGAAGACTGGCACGTGCTTGCCATGGCGGGCGACGGCGGGACATTCGATATGGGAATCCAGGCCCTTAGCGGCGCTGCCGAGAGAAACGAAAACATTATCTATGTCTGCTACGACAACGAAGCCTATATGAATACGGGTTCCCAGCGCTCCAGCGCAACCCCGGCGGGCGCCCTTACCTCGACGACGCCCGTAAGGCCCAAGGAGCAGTTTAAAAAAGACTTCATGAAGATAATGGATGCCCATTGGCTGCCGTATATGGCAGGCGTTTCGAGCGCCTATCCCGCCGACGTCTACAAAAAGTTTGTAAAAGCCAGGCAGATCCGGGGAACGAGGTTTTTTCATCTTTCCGCGCCCTGTCCTACGGGTTGGTGGTATCCTACCAGGGATACGGTAAAAATCGGCCGCATGATGGTCGAATCCTGCATTTTCCCACTCTACGAAATTGAGGAAGGCCGCTTGAGCCTTACAGGAAAAAGCTTAAGTATTGCCAGAAACGGCGGGAAAAAGCCGGTCGACGAGTATATAGCCATGCAGGGCAGGTTCAGGAAAATGACTGCAGAACTGGTCGCCCAATTTCAAAGCCATGTGGACCAGCAATGGGAAGTGCTGCTTGCCAGGGCCGGATTTTGATACAGTATTTGCCTGAGTCGGCCACCTGGCTCCGGATACCTTGACTTGAGATCGGCGGCAGAGACGGCGCTAGAACGTAATGGATGAAAATTTCCGTCAAGTCCTTTTGGCCAAAGGGCAGAGTCGCAAAATTCTGGTGCGTATCCCCAACTGGATAGGGGATGCGGTTATGAGCACTCCGGCCCTGGGTGCGATAAGGGCTGCTTTCCCATCCTGGGAAATTGTGCTCGCGGCTAATCCTGTTGTCTGCGAACTCATGAGTCCCCATCCGTTTTGCGATCGCGTTATCGTTTATGACAAAAAAGGTCTCCACGGGGGCGCGACCGGTCTTTGGAAATTTGGCAGGCGTCTTGGCGCCGAAGCCTTCGATGCTGCAATACTTTTGCAAAACGCCCTGGAGGCGGCTATGATGGCCGCACTGGCCGGCATTAAGGTAAGAGCCGGCTACAGCACCGACGGGCGCAGGTTACTGCTTACTCATCCGGTCAGAAGAACCAGGGAGTCCCTCAGGCTCCATCACAGTCGATATTACCTCGAAATGCTCGCCGGGTTGGGTATTTTCCCCGCGGGCTCTCAAACCACCCTCCAATGCACGGAAGCCGAATCGAACTGGGCCGGCTCCCTTATGGGAGGGGAGCGGTTTGCCGCGATCAATCCCGGGGCTGCCTATGGCTCGGCAAAAAGGTGGTATCCGAAAAGATTTGCCAAGGTTGCCGACGCTCTTGCCTCGGATTTCGGGTTCAAGGTGCTTCTGGTCGGAGGTCCGGCTGAGGCGGATATTGGCTCGGAAATCCTCTCGGCGATGAGTTCGGGCGCCCTCAATATGATAGGCCGAACTTCCGTTCGCCAACTGATGGCGCTTCTTGCCTCCTCGGAGCTGGTTGTAACCAATGACTCCGGTCCTATGCACGTTGCCGCGGCTTTCGGTCGCCCTGTTGTCGCTCTTTTTGGCCCAACAGACCATACCGTCACCTCCCCGTTATGCTCAAGGCTTGCCCTGGTGCGCAAACATACAGAGTGCGCCCCTTGTCTTAAAAGGGAGTGTCCCGGCGACCACCGCTGCATGGCCCAAATATCGGTGGAAGATGTCCTTGCAGGTGTCCAGACTTTGTTCGACTGCCGGCGGCAAAAGGCTGAAAACCCCTAAAGACAGCTGTTTTGTCTTCCTGCTTCTTAGTAAAGGGCCAAATGAAAAAAATCTGCGTTCCGTCTTCGGGTTTTCATAAAATTCTAATTGTCAAGCCAAGTGCCTTCGGCGATGTCCTTCATGGTCTGCCCGTGCTCCATGCGCTAAGCTTGAGCTTTCCCCAAGCCCAAATCCACTGGGTGGTGGCCAAGCCTTTTGCCGGTATCCTGGAAGGACATCCCCTCCTTCACAGGCTCTGGGTCATTGATAAGGATGGCTGGAAACGGCCCGGGCGCCTTCGGAACACATTCTGGGAGCTTCGCGGTCTTAGGCGCGGGCTTCGAGGCGAAAAATTCGACCTGGTAATCGATTTGCAGGGGCTTTTTAGAAGCGCGATGATAGTTTATTTTACCGGCGTTAAAGAAAGCGTGGGGTTTGAATCGGCCAGGGAGGGGGCAAGATTTTTTTACAGATACAGGGTTAGAACCGGCAGCGAACTCCATGCTGTGGAAAAAAACCTCGAGATTGCCGGCTTTGTCGGCTGCAGAACTGCCGAGCCGCAATTTCCCCTGATCAGTTTCGGTGAGCCGCCCGAGTTTATAGAGAGGTTTGGACGCTATGCCGTTATCGCCCCTTCGGCCGCAACGGCTGTGAAGAGGTGGCCTGCGCAATACTTTGGACGTCTTGCCGCTCTTTTGCCTCTGCCCTCGGTTATCGTAGGCGGCCCTTCGGATGTCGGCCTTGGAGATGAAATAGCCAGCCTCTCAGGCGGTAAGGCAGTCTCTTTTGCCGGAAAGACAAGCCTCAGGGGGCTCGGGGCTATAATCAAGGGCGCCCGGTTCTTAGTTACCTGCGATTCGGGGCCGATGCACTTGGGCGCGGCTCTTGGAGTTCCGGTTTTTTCCATCTTCGGCCCCACCAGCCCCTTGCGCACCGGCCCCTACGGCGCTATCCATACGGTCATCCGGCGCGGTCTTGCCTGTTCCCCCTGTTTTACCAGAAAGGTTTGTCCCGACTGGCGGTGCATGCGGGATATATCGCCCGAGATGGTTTTGGAGGCTATCGCTTCGAAGGGCTTTTAGAAAGCTCGAGGGCGCGGGCCTTTTGAAAGTCACAGGCATAATGGAACCCTGTAAGCATGTTCCACGGTAAGGGAGGCCACGCCGAATTCGCTTTCTACCAGGCCGTAGAGCAGGTATGCATGGTTCATGTCAAGGTCCTGGCAAAATCTTCTGAATGGTTGAGGGAAAAAAGCAGTCTCAAAAATTGCGGTTTCATCTTCGAAGGTAAAAAACTCCATTTCTTCGCCCTGCCGGGTCATTACTTCTTTTCGAGTTACGGGCCATCCCTTTATACGAATTTTTTCCCCAATGTAGCGGGCCATATCGGATGCGGGAACGGTTTTGTGTGGAAGCTTGCGAAAATAGGGTCCTGCAAGTTCGAGCGGATGAACGGATAGAGGAAATCCCATGGTTTGAAATTGGTGGGCGAGCTTGGTTTGGGGGGGAAGGTCTGCAAGACTTGGAATCTTTATGGGGCGAGGGCCGAACAGAGCTCTTTGCGTACCGGGCTCAGGGTTTAGCCTGTGAAACCATGCCTGGATCAGCCAAAGGAGCTGGGGGCGGTTAAGGCGGCCCGCAATCGAGTCGATGGCGCCGCTTTTGGCCAGTATCAAAGCATCTGCAACAATCAAGCGGCCCCGGAGTCTATTGAGAAGTTCCTCGACAGTTAAAAAGAGTCCCTCCTTGCGTCTTTCATCCACAATGGCTTCCAGTCCGCTTCTTCTTAACCCCTGGAGTTGCTTTAAGCCGATTCGTATCGTTTGGGCGCACCCTGTGAAGTCGAGATCGCTTTGGTTTATATCCGGTCCCAGAACTTCGAGTCCCATGCGCCGGCATTCCGAAATATAGGCGAAAGTGCTGTAATAGCCCCCTTCGTTGGAAATCACCGCGGCCATGAATTCAGCCGGATGGTGTGCTTTAAGGTATGCGGACTTAAAGCTCACAAGCGCATAGGAAGCCGAGTGGGGCTTGCAGAAAGAATATCCCGCAAAGGAGGTGAACATGTCCCACACCTTTTCGACCACTTCGGAGCAGACGCCATTTTGCGCGCATCCCTTTTGAAACCGCGCCTTGTAGTCATAGATCTGTTCCGCGCTCTTTTTGCTCATAACCTTCCTAAGACTGTCGGCTTCACCCCAGGAAAAACCGGCCAGCGCCATGGCGCACTGCACGACATCTTCCTGGTAGACAAGGATCCCGTAGCTTTGCGAAAGAATTTGTTCGAGACTTGAGTGAAGAGGCGTATAGGGTTGTCCGTGAAGGCGCTCCAGATACTGCCGGATGAACCGGTTTGCCGCCGGACGTATAATGGAGGAATGGATTACGGCATGTTCGAAATCGCCCTTTCCAGCCTTTGCCTGTAAAAGTCTCATGGCGGGGGATTCCAGGTAGAAGACCCCCATGGTATCCCCCCGGCTGATTATTCTTTGGGTTTTGGGGTCCTTAACCGGGTTAAAGCTCGGATAATCGATTGCTGTCCCCGTATTTTTACCAACTGCCTCGATCGCATCCCGGATCACCGCCAGGGAGCGGTTGCCCAGAAGGTCGATCTTTACAAGGCCTGCCTTTTCCGCCTGGTCCTTTTCCCACTGAATTATCCGGACCCCTTTGGTGCTTACCTGGACCGGAACGTATCTGGACACCCGGTCGGGTACGATCACCACCCCGCCGCAGTGGGTCGAAATGTTTCGCGGTATCGATTCCAGGCGCGAAGCAAGAGCGATGATTTCCGGCCAGGGCGGGTCCAGGTGAAAATTGTGAAATTGGGGCCGCGTTGAAAACCGGGTAGCAGGAAGCGCGGGGCAGGGAGCGTGGAGGTCTTCTTGCTGCTCCTTTCTCTGTCCTCGAATTTGCCCCAAACTCCAGTAGCCCAATCTGCGGGTAACCTCCTTTATTTCGGCGGCCGGAATGCCGTACACTTTGGCCGTTTCGCGCACCGAAGCTCTGGCCCGAAAGGTTGTATGATTGCTTATAAAGGCCAGTCTCTGGTTTCCGTAATGGGCCGTAATTTCCTCAAAAAGTCCGTCTCGCTCATCCCATGGGAAATCCACGTCTATATCGGGCAGGTCCTTTCTTTGCGGATTTAGAAAACGGCCGAACAAGAGGTTGTGGGCAAGGGGGTCAACGTGTGTTATGCCAAGAAGATAGCTCACAAGGCTTGCGGCTCCGCTCCCCCTGCCGCAGTGAATCGTGCGTCTGCCCACGATGTCGGCTACGACCAGAAAATAGTCCACAAAACCTTTCGAGCTGATAAGTTCGAGTTCTTCGGCCAGCCGGTCCTCGATCTTTTGGCAGGTTTTGCCGTAGCGCACTCCGATGCCCTTGCGGCATTTAGACACAAGGAGGCCCAAATGGTCTTCGTCTTTTTCGAGATATTTGGGAAAGACGGTGTGAAACCGGTTGGGGGGAGTATGGCAGCCTTTGGCAATTTTTACCGTGCTGGCCAGAGCTTCGGGACAATCAGGAAATTTTGCCCTCATCTCGCGGGAAGATTTGAGCCATCGGTCGGCTTGGGCGCTGTCTTCTGGTCCAAGAGCTCCCAGGGTCTTGTTAAGCTCTATTGCTCTTAGAAGTCTGTGGAGGGGATAATCGTTTTTTGTTGCAAAATGGACCGCATTGGTTGCGGCAACCTCTACGCCGATTTCATGGGCCATGCGCAAAAGCTTGCGGTCCAACGGGCCGGGCACGACTTCACAAAAGCATTCCACGCGGCCTTGCAATGTTTTTAGCAGTTGGGGATCCTCACTTAGAACCACAAGATCGCTGCTTTTCTCCGGAAAGCCCCGGGGAAGACAAAAATCTTTTTGCGTATGGCGCCGCGTAATTATCTCCGAGAGTATCTCATAGCCTTGGAGGGTTCGGGCGATAATTACAGCGGATGTCTCCCGCGTTTTTACCTGAGCGCCGACTATGGGCTTTATCCCTGTTGCGCAGGCAGCTTCAAGGAAATTTAGAAGACCGTAAAAACCGTTTGAATCCGTCAGGGCCAGATGGGAAAAGCCCGCTCGTTTAGCCTCCCTGCAAAGCACCTCGGGTGAATTTACCCCCTGCATCATGGAGTAGAAGGAATGAACATGGAGATGGATAAAGTCGGGGTCCATTTTCAAGCCAACCTCGCCCAGGAGATGATCGTTTTGCCGAATTTTTTTCGCATCGAATCCAGGGCTTCCTGGAGATCGCGCTCTTTTGACCCTCTATTGTTTTCACAGGTAAAAAGCGGAAGCTGCACACCCGGCATTGCGAGCTGAGAAAACTCCATTACCAGCCTGCGTACTGCCACCCGCCTGTGGAAAATCCGGCGGAAAGCGGGCAGAACCGCTTCAAAAAGGGACCGGTCGCTCACTGCATCCCAGGGGGTAAGCCGCCTTTTGGTATCTGCCCATATGCCGTCGGCATAGCGGATTTCAAGCCGCAACACTCCCGGGCGGCGGTTGTGGAGGCGAAGCTCCCAGCCCGCCTCCTCAACCTGCTCAAATAAAGCCGATTCCAGGCGTTGCGGATCGATTTCATCCCTCGTAAGGATTTTAGCCACAGATATGCTTGGAATCTCTTTGGATACAAATACCGCCGAGGTGTCTACTCCCTTTGCAATCCTTAAAAGACGCTGGGCGCTCCTGCCAAAAACCGCCGAAAGCACGTCCAGGGGAAAAGAGGCCAGTTGGCCTATACGCAAAATGTTAAAGCCTGCGAGCTTTGAGGCTGTGACCTCCCCTATGCCGGGAAGATAATCCACGGGCAGAGGCGATAGAAACGGTTCCTCACTGCCCGGAAAAATAAAACTGAGATACCCGGGGTCGGTGCAACGCGCTGCGACCTGGCTTACCAGCTTGTTTGAGGCAAGTCCTATCCTGGCCCGAAGCCCCATTTTTCTCCAGAGGTCTCTTTCCATCCGGCAGGCCAGATCCGGGCCGGGGCCAAAAAGCCTGCCGGTTCCGCTGATATCTATAAAGCAGCTGCCCGGCAGGCCCCCCTCCACAAGGGGCGAACACGATTCGAATTGACGCACTATCTCCAGGTGTTTTGTCCGGTAATGATAAAAATCCGAATCCAGGACATGGATGCGACGGCATAGACGGCGCGCCAGGCTGAGCGGCATGCCCTCGCGCACGCCCTCTTTTCTGGCATGGCCGTTTACACCCTGGATAACCGATCGGGGGCCGGGTCGGGCAAGGACTAGAGGCGCCCTTTTTAGCTCCGGACGCCTGAGCTGTTCAACGGTCGTGTAAAAGTCGGGAATTTGCATGTAGACGATTTTTCGAACCATGCTCGAGCCTTTCGTGAGATTGAAATTAATTTAGGTGAATAAAAGGTGAAAGTAAAGATATTTTGCATATTCCACCTCCTTGGACTGAAGAAAAATTTCCTTTCTGCCGATGTATAGACAAAGAAAAAAAGATGCTAAGAGGGTGAGTGGGTACATTTTTGCGCTGAGAAAGGGCCAGACAGCGGGGAGGAATTCTCATGAACAATCAGGTCGGCGAGGCAATGGGGTCGGAAAATTCGGGAGAGGACAGAGAAGGCAAATACCTCACCTTTTCCCTGGGCGATGAGGAATACGGGATAGGAATTCTAAAGGTTAAGGAAATAATCGGGATGATGCGGATTACACCCGTGCCGCAAGCCCCCGACTTTATCAAGGGCGTGATAAATCTACGGGGTAAGGTGATCCCCGTCCTTGACCTGCGGTTAAGGTTTGGGATGAACGAAAGCGGTTATACCGAGCGCACCTGCATTGTCGTGGTCGAAATCGATAATGCGCAGGCCAAGATCCACATAGGCGTGGTGGTCGATTCGGTTTCGGAGGTCTTAAACATCAAGGCTGCCGATATTGAAGATTCCCCGAGTTTTGGAACCACTTTGAGCGCCGATTGCATTTTGGGAATGGCCAAAACAGGGGGGAAAGTCAAAATCCTGCTTGATATCGCCAGGGTCCTAAGTAACTGCGGGATAGGTTTTATCGATAAGGCTGCCTGATGGGGCAAGGGTTTTAGCGTAAAGGTAAGAGTTGGCAAATTGCTAAAGGTACAGTACTATCTGAAAGGTGGCCGGATGGAAGACGATATGCCAAGCAGCCTGTTCGAGCAGTACAGCCGGCTAATCTATGAACAGTGCGGGATCAATCTTCACGCGGGCAAAAAGGCCCTTTTGCAGGCACGGTTAAACAAGCGGCTTCGGCTGACAGGTATCCGTTCCTACAAGGATTATTTTACTTTTATCACCTGCGGGGCAAATCCAGGTGAATTTGTCAATTTCCTCGACTCCATCTCAACAAATCTTACCTACTTTTTCCGGGAGGTCCAGCATTTTGATTTCATGAACAAGGTGGCCCTGCCCAAACTTATCGAAGAAAAACAAAAGCAAAGGGACACGAGGATCCGGATATGGAGCGCGGGGTGTTCGACCGGCGAAGAACCCTACAGCCTTGGGATGTGCGTGTTGAGTCATCTGCAGGACGAAACACGGTGGGATTTTAGAATTTTGGCCACAGATATATCCACGCGCGTGCTGGAAACGGCTAGCCGGGGGATTTATTCGGCTGAGAAGGTGGAGAAGGTGCCCGCGGCGCTGCGTCAGGCCTATTTGCAAAAGGTCGGAGGGCAGGGAAATACTGATTTTCAGATATCTCCCCGAATAAAACGGCTCATTACCTTCTATAGGCTCAATCTTAAAGAACCTTACCCCTTCAAAGGTCCTTTTGACTTTATTTTCTGTCGCAACGTAATGATCTACTTTGACAAAAGAACCCAGGAAGAACTGGTTAACAAAATGGCGGCTTTTCTTTCCAAGGGGGGATACTTTTGTGTAGGTCATTCGGAAAGTCTTACGGGACTCAATCATAAGCTGTCTCATGTTCAGCCGGCTATATACCGTTATTTGTAATAACGGAGATTTTACGAGATGGGAGCTTGGATGGAATATCCGGGGGCATTGAGTGCAAATAAGACTCGGATAAGAAGAGTGATTGGGGTGGCCGATATGGCTGTTAGCGACTCTACGGAGGATTTTTTGATAACCTATTCCCTGGGTTCCTGCATAGCCGTGGTAATCTACGATCCGGTTGCATCGGTTGGCGGGATGCTCCATTATATGCTGCCCGAGTCTAATCTGGATCCGGAAAAGGCCAGAAAAAACCCATGTATGTTTGCAGATACCGGGATCACGCATCTTTTTAAAAGCAGTTACAAGATGGGGGCCAAGAAGGAAAACATCGTTGTAAAAACGGTGGGGGGAGCCCAAACACTTGATCCAAACGGTGTTTTCAATATAGGCAAAAGAAATTACCTGGCGATGCGCAAGATTTTTTGGAAAAATAACGTGGCTGTGTCGGCCGAACACATCGGCGGGGAAGTTAACCGTACCGTGCGGCTGCTGATGGATACCGGAAAAGTACTCATGAAGGTGGGAAGGGAAGCTGAAATAGAGATATGATGGATAGTGCTGGAATGGAGCTATCGAGGGGGCGATGTCCTACAATATTTTAATAGTGGACGATTCGGGATCGATGCGCAAGGTGCTGCTTAAGACCCTTCGGCTTTCCGGGTTCGATCTTGGAGAGTGCTTTGAGGCCTCAAACGGCAGACAGGCTCTCGAACTGTTGGAGGGTAAGTGGATAGACTTGATACTCTCCGACGTTCATATGCCGGAGATGGACGGTATCGAATTCTTAAGGGCTTTGAGGCAAATCGAGTTCTTTAGCAATACTCCCGTGGTCTTCGTTACAACGGAAGCCAATGAAGACAGGCTGAGGCTGCTGATGGAGCTCGGGGCCGACGGCTACATTCGCAAACCCTTCCGTCCCGAGGAAATCAGGGCGCTGCTTAGCCAAATCATGGGAGAGCCAAATGGTGGTCTTGCAGGAACAAGTTCTGAGGAATGTGATTTCTGAGGTTTTGGAGACCATGTTCTTTACGGACGTGGACTTCGAAAAGTGCTACACGAGCAGTTCGGCCTTCGCCTACGTCTCTGAGACTCGCCTGGTAAGTCCCGGGGGATGCATAGTTCTTACGATGCGCATTGGTGAAAAATTTGCAAAAATGATAACCGCGAACTTTCTAGGCCTCGATGAGGCCAAGGCAAATGAGGTCAAGGAAGAGGAACTAATCGACAGCCTGATGGAATTTTCCAACATGGTGGCGGGAGGCTGTCATGCCCATGTAAACGATTCGGACTGGAAATTGGGTATACCCAGAGCGTGGAGAATTGGACCCCACACAAACGATTTCACTTCGGGGCCCTCCGGGATAGGCTTTACATTTTTAGGCGAACCGGCCGGCTCTGCCTTTTTGGACTATTTGCCCGGTTGAGGGGGAATCCGCCCCGGAACGGCAGTTACATGAACAGCTCAGGCGATGGAAATGAAACAGATAAAAGTACTTATTGTTGATGATTCCGCCATTGTGAGAAAGATTTTCTCGCAGGAACTGTCCAGGCACCCCGATATCTCAGTGGTCGGATCGGCTCCGGATCCTTATGTGGCAAGGGATAAAATTGTCAGCTTAAAGCCTGATGTGATAACCCTGGATATTGAAATGCCGCGGATGGACGGCCTTAGCTTTTTGCGAAAGCTAATGAAGTATCATCCCTTGCCGGCAATTATAGTGAGTTCCCTTACGCCGGCCAACAGCGAAATGGCCCTTGAAGCGATGGAATACGGAGCCGTGGAGGTTTTGGCCAAGCCCGGAGGCTCTTATTCCGTGGGCGACATGGCGTTGCAGCTGGCCGATAAAATCCGCGCGGCGGCCTGTGCCAGGGTATCGAGTCCAGCAAAGGCGCGGGAGCCTGTCGACCTTAAGGGGGCGGGGTTATCTCTTAAACGCTCGACCCACAAGGTTATCGCAATGGGAGCCTCCACCGGCGGCACCGAGGCGCTAAAAGCCGTTCTTATGCAAATGCCGATAAATAGTCCAGGGATAGTGGTAGTCCAGCACATGCCTCCGCGCTTTACGACGACTTTTGCCAAAAGACTTGACGAGTTGTGTCATATCGAAGTGCGTGAGGCCAAAGACGGGGATTCGGTACTGCCGGGAACTGCTCTGATTGCTCCCGGTAACTTCCATATGTTGTTGAAACGTGTGGGAGGTTCATATTATGTTGAGGTTGGGACGGGCCCGCTCGTTTTCCACCAGCGTCCTTCGGTCGATATTCTTTTTGATTCCGTTGCGCGCTTTGCCGGAGCCAATGCCCTGGGGGTGATCATGACGGGCATGGGTAAGGATGGTGCCGCGGGAATGCTGGAGATGAAAAAAGCGGGGGCCTTCACGGTTGCCCAGGATGAGGCGAGTTGTGTGGTTTTTGGAATGCCAAGGGAGGCTATTCGTTTGGGGGGAGTGGACAAAGTAGTATCTTTGCAAGACATTCCCCGCACTTTGATGAATTTTTTGAATTCGGATAAAGGAGATCTTGGCTGCACTGCCTCGCAGGCAAGGATCTAAGGGAGGTAGGATCGTCTATGGCTTACAAAGACATGACAGTGCTCATAGTTGACGATTTTGTCACGATGCGGCGCATTGTCCGCAAGATTTTGCGCGACCTGGATTTTGAAAACATTATAGAAGCCGAGGATGGATTGGCTGCCCTCGAAGTTTTGAAGACCACCAAGGTCGATCTGGTGGTCTCGGACTGGAACATGCCCAGGATGACCGGTCTGGAACTGTTAAAAGAGGTGCGCGGCTCCGATAAGCTAAAGGATATGCCGTTTTTGATGGTTACCGCCGAGGCGCAGAAGGAAAACATTGTGGAGGCGGTTAAGGCGAAGGTCAGCAACTACATTGTAAAACCCTTTACGGCTGCGACCCTCGAGGAGAAGCTGGCAAAAATTGTTCCTCGCTAGCGGCTGGAAAACTATCCGGCCATTATCGGCGCCAATTATCCAATCCGGGGAAGGCAATGGAAAATTTATTCGACCGCCTTGTCAATGGCGTAATTGACGGTCCTGATGACCTTGGAGGTATAGGGGAATGTCTTAACATTCTCGATGAACTCGAAGGTCAAAACGGATCGGCAAAGCCAGTGCTCAAAAAGATTGAAAAAGTAAGGCTTATCTTTAAACGCCTCATTTTGGAGGAATCATCCGATCTGGATAAAGACTGGCGGATGGTCCA
Organism: Syntrophobacteraceae bacterium; assembly: GCA_049976905.1. Classification (GTDB taxonomy): domain Bacteria; phylum Desulfobacterota; class Syntrophobacteria; order Syntrophobacterales; family Syntrophobacteraceae; genus SbD1. The sequence goes on from JBMFHI010000027.1 coordinate 26,423, forward strand.
GGATTTACTTGGTTCTCTGCAAGACCCCTCGGGGGAGGAAGAAGAGGCGTTGAGCCAAACGTGCGTGGTCGACTCCGGTGCGGGGGCGCAGAGCCCTTGTGAAGACGACGAAGAGGATTTTTTCGCCTCCGCCGTTGACCACTCAGGCGAGGATGCGGGGCAGTCCGTGGCCGCAAATAGCGGCTCCGAGCAGTGGGAAGCCGAATCGGGGGAACTGCAGGACCCCGAACTTTTAAAGGATTTCATCGAGGAAGCCAAAGAGCACCTTTCGTCAATCGAGATGAACATGCTCGGGCTCGAAACAAACCCCGGAGACACTGAGGCAATAAACGCGGTATTCCGGCCTTTTCATAGCGTCAAAGGGGTTGCGGGTTTTCTAAATCTTTTTGAAATCCATGAACTAAGCCATGAGGTCGAAAATCTTCTGGACGCGGCAAGAGCGGGTAAGTTGGCCGTTACCGATTCGATGATCGACATTGTCCTGGTGGCTACCGATATCCTAAAGGGGCTGCTCGAGGAACTGGAAAGGGGCCAAAGCGGGCGCAGGGAGGCTTCTCCCGCGGTAAAGGGATTTCTCGAAAAGGTCAAGAGTTTTGGTCGCGACCCGGCTGTGGATGCCGGTATCCCGATGAGAAGGCCTGTAGGCAAGATCCTTGTCGAGCAGGGCGTCCTCGAAGATAAGACGATTCCCGAGATTGCTCAAAGGAGCAAATCCGAGGGTATAAAATTTGGCGAGGCGGCTATCGACGAAGGGATGGCCAGTCCCAGGGAAGTCTCCAAGGCTCTGCGCGAACAGCGCCACAACATGGAGACCGCCCAGTCTGTGCGCATCGATACTCGCAAGCTGGACAACCTGGTGGATATGGTAGGCGAACTGGTTATCGCACAATCGATGGTGCTCCAAAATCCTGACATCCAGAAGATAAACGATCAGAAACTTCAGAAAGATTGCGGGCAACTCAACAGGATTACGGCTGAAATTCAGCGCATCAGCATGTCGATGCGTATGGTCCCGATAAAAAATACTTTTCAGAAAATGATCCGGCTGGTTCGCGATCTTTCGAAAAAATCGGGCAAGGAAGCCCAACTTAAAATGAATGGCGAGGATACCGAAATCGATCGCAACATGGTCGAAGAGATATACGAACCCCTCGTTCATATGATCAGAAACTCGGTCGACCACGGCATCGAGTCCCCTGCGCAGCGTGCGGCGGCAGGTAAAAACCCGTCCGGAACGATCACGATTTCCGCAGAGCAAAAGGGCGGTAATATCGCAATCGACATCGAGGATGACGGTCAGGGGCTCGACACGCGTAGGATTCGCGAAAAAGCCCTGGAGCGGGGGATAATAACCGAACTCGATCAACTCGATGACAGGGCGGTATTCGACCTGATCTTCCATCCGGGTTTTTCAACCAAAGACAAAGTGACGGAGGTATCCGGGCGCGGAGTTGGAATGGACGTCGTAAAGAAGTGCATCGAGCGGCTGCGGGGCAAGATAGAGATATCGAGCCGCATTGGCCGGGGCACCTCTTTTCAGCTCAAGCTGCCCCTGACCATGGCCATTATAGACGGGATGATCGTACAGATCGGTGCTGAGCGCTATATTGTTCCAACCATTGCTCTAAAGGAATCTCTCAAGGTTTCCCGTGAGGCCTATTTTACGGTCCAGGGCAAAGGAGAACTCGTAAAGGTAAGAGATACGATAATGCCGCTCATCCGGCTCCATGATTATTTCCGTGAAGAACCCTTACATCACGATCCCTGGGAGGGATTGCTCCTTGTGGTGATCGAGGGGCAAAAGTCCTATTGCTTGCTTGCCGATGAGATCGTAGGCCGCCAGGAGGTGGTAATAAAAAGCCTGGGAAGTCTTTTTGAGCAACTGCCCGGAATCTCGGGGGGCGCCATTCTTGGTGATGGCAAGATCGCATTGATAATCGATGTTAAAGGGATCATCAGCTTATACGAGGAAAATTCGAAATGATCGAGTTGGATGCCCAGGATATGGATGAACTTGTCAAGCTTCTCCAGGAAGCCGAGCAAAGCGTTTCCTCAATAAACGGTACGGATGGCGAAAAGGAGATGGAAAAATCTCGTCGCGCCCTTGTGGCTTTTCATACAACTGCGGCCATGCTCGGTCTGGGGGGCCTGGAGAAGGTGGGCGTGGAGCTCGAGACCTTTCTTTCCGGTAATGTTGCGGCGGGCTTTAGTCTCGACTCGGTTGCTTCGCTTGGATTTGCCATAGGTTCGGTGATAGATGCGGTAAAAGCCCTTAAGGAGGGTAAAGGCGAGGAAGAGTTAGAGCTGGACGAAATACGGGAATTATTGAGTCCGCTTCAGGAGCAACCGGCAAACAACGGAGTTGAAGCAGCGGCTGGAGCTATGCAGGAATTTTCCCAGACATCCGAAGCGGTGTGCGAAGGTCTTGAGTCTGATAAGGTTGAAGGCGATTTGCGACACCTGAGGGAAATAATCCGCAGTTTGGGAGGAGAGCTTTTAACCGATTCGGATGAACACTCCGGCGGCACTTTTAGAATCACCTTTACCGGCTCGGCCGATACCCTCAGAAAAATAGAAAAGCTTGTTTGCGATGGTCAGCGCGTGACTACCGGAGCCCTTCGAGCCGTGGAAGAAACGGTGGTTGAAACGGTGGTGGGAAACGTCCACGATATTATAAACGCAATTTCGAGCGCCGATATGGATTCCGCGCAAAAGATACTTTTAAGGCTTGCCGAAACCCCCAAGTCCAATACCGGCCTCTACAAGGAAATCGGGACCCTCGCCAGAGGTCTTCACGACTCTATTCTCAGCTTTTTTAATACATTGGACCCTTCACTCCACGAACTCGTTATGGACAAGATTCCAGACTCGGGCAATCGACTCGAACATATTCTGGAGATGACGGAAAAGGCAGCCCTTACAACCCTCGATCATGTGGAAGCCATCCAGGACAGGCTTGTAAAAGAAACCGAGCAGATCGCGCATCTGAGGGAAGTTGTCGGGGGGTTGAAAGCCGTCGGAGATTCGGCCGGTAAAAAGCTGGATGAATCCATGCAAACCCTGGAAGGGCTCGAAAAGATTATAAATGAGCATCGTTCGGATCTCGATATCATAATGGGTGCCCAGGACTACCAGGACCTGAGCGGTCAGGTCATCCACAAGATCACTAAACTGCTAAAGGATATCGAAGGGAAACTTGTAAATCTTATCCGTACCTTCGGAGCCAGGCCGGAGACTTCGGGGGTAAAGACCACCGACGAACTTTACGGCCCCGCCCACGCGGCGATGGAAAACGCGGTTCATTCGCAGGACGAGGTCGATTCTCTGCTCTCCGAATTCGGGTTTTAGCAAGTGGGTGGCACACAGTGATCAGAGCCTGGCCCTTAGCTCATTTGGGTACAGAGGGCTAGGGGATTTGTCCTGTCTGGTCTCTATGTGCCCTTCACCTGCTTCTAGGCGCGCTTAATCCTGCGGGCTGGTTTTTGCTATGTATTTGAGCGTCTGCTTTAGGACTCCCTCAAGAATTTGGGGATCGAGAAAGTAGCCCGGCATGTGATCGTAGGTCGAAAGAATGCTCTCCCTGGCCGCCGCGTCGATGTCATAGCCGTTTCGTATAAGGATTTGAGTCAGCAGTTCCCTCATGTGCAAAGCTGCTTTGATCGTCTCGGCCACGACCGTGCGGGCTTCCTCTCCAGTGATGTAGCCGTAGTGATCGGCGCAAAGTATATCGATTTCCAACGGTTTTAGCTTTTCCAAACTCGCCAGAAACTGGTCGATGTTTGTGTTCATTGCCGGGAAAAGGATATCGGAATAGGGTATGCCCACCGCATCGGATGGAAAAAGAATTTTGCATTTGGGCTCGTAGGCGGAAATAGCACAGTTCGAATGACCCGGGGTCTCGAAAATTCTTAGTTTAAATCCGCCCAGGTCGATCACGTCGTCTTGTCTAAGCGGATGGACGGCGATGTCGGAGCGCCACTCGAGGTCAAAGTCCCTGAGGGTCTCTTTTTTGTCTCCGGCGCTCAGCAAATTGTAGCCGTTTATAAATTCGATCGCCCTGGGCTTTTGTAGAGTCAGGATGGCCGATTCGGAGCCAAACACCTTTATGGCGGGATATTTTCTCGCAAAATAGGGTATGATCCCCACATGGTCGAAGTGAGAGTGAAGGATCACTATGGAGGTGATTTCCTCCGGGGCGATTGCGAATTCGCGCATTTGGGAAAGAACGCCTGGGAGAACATAGCTCATCCCTCCGCTTATTAGGGCTGCGCCATGATTTCCCCGCAATGCGTAGACTCCGGACTCCTGTGCGCCCAGATACCATAGATTGTCAATTATTCTGCCCGGTTTTCGAAATCGCATTCCCCCGCTCCTCCGTTTGGATATTTCTATTTTTTTACCAATCAGTATCAGTCCCTGTGAACAGGATTTCAAGCGGTATTTGAGCCTGTAGTATCGACAGGGGCCGGCGGGCTTCGGCGGGAAACGAGCAAGGAACGCTTTTTGCTGGCGAAATTTAGTAAATTCTGTCATATCCAATCGCGATTGGAGGATTTAATCAGTGAATAATATAGAGATATCCAAGGTAAAATTGACTGAGGAGGAAATAGAGGCCGCAGTGGATGTTCTGCGCTCGGGAAGTCTTCGCCAAAATGGCCAGTGCGAGGCTTTCGAACGTGAATTTGCCTCGGTCGTGGGGGCCCGTTACGCTGTAACCTGCGCCAACGGTTCGGCTTCCCTCCATTTGGCCTATATGTCTTTTTTGAAACCAGGCGATGAGGTCCTCGTGCCCTCCTTTACCTTCATGGCTACAGGGTCCATGGTTACTATGAGCGGCGCCCGCCCGGTTTTTTGCGATATCGACCCTGAAACCTTTCTAATCGATCTCGATGATGCCCAAAACCGAATCACTGAGCGCACGCGGGCTATCGCTCCGGTTCATCTGTTTGGAAATCCGGTTGACGCCGGCGCGGTGGCGGACTTCGCGGCCCGCAACAACCTGATCGTGGTTTGGGATGCCGCCCAGGCCCACGGCGCCTCCTGGGACAACCACGATGTCGGTTCCTTTGACGATTTTGTCTGCTACTCTTTTTATCCCTCAAAAAACATGTTCGTAGGCGAAGGAGGGATGATTTGCACAAACAACCCCGACTATGACGCGAAGATGCGTTTGCTGCGCAGCCACGGAGAGTCGGGCAAGTACGTCCACACCCTTATCGGCTTTAACTACAGAATGACTGATGTTGAGGCCGCCATCGGGCGCAGGCAGCTCTTAAGGCTCGACCGGATGCTGGCCCAAAGAAGAGCCAATGCCGAGGTCATCTCCTCCGGGCTAAAGGACATACCGGGCATAAGGCCGCAGAAACTGACCAGCAGGGCAGTCCATGGCTGGCATCAATATTGTGTCGTTGTCAATCCCGAGCAATTTGGCTGTAACCGGGACCGCCTGGCTGAAAAACTGAAGCAAAAAGGCGTTGCGAGCGGTGTGCACTATCCGAGGGGTTTGCATCAACAGCCTGTTTTTGAAGAACTCTATGGTCCTTCGAGCCTTCCGGTTACCGAAAAAACGGCTGAAACGATTCTCGCCTTGCCCGTTCATCATGGCTTGAGCGTGGATGATGCCTCCGCCGTGGTGGAAGCTGTCAGGCAATCGCGTGGCTGAAACTTCTCAGGTCACGACATGAAAGCAACGATACGGCCCAGGAAGGAAGTCTTCTCGATTTTTTCGATCGGAGACGCCAGGTAAGGCACATTCCCAAGCAGAAGTTGTCGGGGGTTGTCGCAAAAGATTTTGCGCGCTTCCTCTTTTCCGATAACGGATTCGGCCACAGCTCTCGCTTTAGAGAGCAAGGGCCTTTGTCTTTGCGGACTGTGCGCATCGGAGGCCACAAGGTGAACCATCCGGCGTCGCAGCAGGTTCTTGACAAAATCGCTCACCCGTGAACCGTGCTTGCCTTCCAGAGCGGAGGCCGTGATCTGGATCATTATGCCCATCTGCACCCATTTAAGCAGACGCGAGGGATCTTTCATTAAATAGGGATTTCTTTCCGGGTGCGCCAGGACAATGTCGATGCCCGCCGACTCCACACTCCAGAAGAACCTCTCGATATTGGGGGGGATGATGTCCACAGTCATTTCAACCAGGGCCACATTGTGGTTGTCGTTGACGCTGAGCAGTTCCCTGGATTCGAGTTTCTCCCCCAGATCCGAGTCCATGGCCAATTCGGAGCCGGGATAGATCTCAAGCGGTATTGCCTCCTCAAAAAGTCTGGTGCGCAGTTGCTCGACGCAATCCAGGACCCTTGCCCGGTTGTTGTCCGGGAAAACCGTGGAAACATGAGGCGTGCACACGATGCCCGAGATCCCGTCCTCGACGGCGATTTTTGCCATTGCAACACTTTCGTCCAGGTCCCGCGCCCCGTCGTCGATACCGGGCAGTATATGACAGTGGAAATCGATCATTTTTCCTGAAAGAGCGTCCATAGAAAAACTTCCCCCCGGCATGACTAAACCCCGGGCTTAAAAAATAATAATGTTTTGAGGCTCTTCAAAAAAACGATTTTGAGAGCTGAATTTATGCACTGACCGTGTCTGTGTGTTATGCACGATCCGCACTGCCTCTGCATGGGCGTCTTCCCCGATGGCGCCGGCTGTCTTAGCCCGGGGCCATGATCAATGGGGTTGACTTAAGGTCTTCTTATCTCAAACGAAGCCGCGAAGCCGCAAAAAATGAAGCCGTAAAAAGCTTCATTTCGGACTGGTCTTCGAAGGTTAATTCAAGCCTGGAGCCCTCAGGTGAATTCGGACACATTTCGTATTGTGTCTCTTTCATCTCTTTTTTTGCGCCTTCGCGCCTTCGCGTGAGCCTAAATCAACAACATCGGGGGCCATGATCCGCCCATAAGAGCCCAGAGCACTGAAAGAGCGAATCTCTTTTATTCAATCTCGCCGAATTTTACAAGTACCCCTCTATTTATAACATTCAAACTGGATTTGGTCACCAGGAAGAAGGACTATTGCGATAATCGTTGGAAATCCGAATAGATCATTTGACACATTTTCAATATTAGTAGTAGAAGCCTTCTTATGGAGTCAATTGCGGACGGGAGGACGCTGCCTGGCTGATAAACCCTTTTTTTATGGTCCTGGATGAAATAATGTATTTTCTCTACAGCTTTTTTTTCAGCGCATGGATAGCTCTAATGACGCCGGTTTTTCTCTACAGGGCTCTGCGGCATGGAAAATATAGGCAGGGAGCGGCTCAAAGGTTGGGTAATCTTCCTGCCAATCTGCGTTCCGACGGCTGGCCCACCATCTGGTTTCATTCCTGCTCAGTGGGGGAAACCCTTAGCATCGAGCCACTGGTAAGGGAACTCCATACGCGCTTTCCTGAAGCACGCCTTGTCTTCTCCACCGTTACCCGGACCGGCCAGGCACTGGCCCGGGAGCGCTTTTCGGCCTATGGGCAGGCAAATACCTTCTATTTTCCCTTCGATCTTGGATGGGTTTGCAGACGCTTTCTCGACTTTATCCGGCCCACCCTCATCGTGATAACCGATACCGAAATCTGGCCCAATCTGCTGCGTCAGGCCCACAAAAGCTCAATTCCGGTCGTTATGGCAAACGGTCGCATTTCCGATAAATCCGCTCGACTCTATCGGTTTGTGCGTCCCTTGATGAAGAGGGTATTCCAAAGCTATGACGCTTTTTTAATGCAGTCCGAAGATGACGCCGAACGTATTCGAACCATCGGCGCCCCGGCGGACAAGGTGATCGTAAGCGGCAACATGAAGTACGATAAGCAACCGGGCGACCCGGAAAAAGGCGAAGAGGCCGCGCGCGCGCTCGACGAGGCGCTGGGTATTTCATTGGCGCCAGGGGGACTCATAGTGGCTGGAAGTACCCATGAGGGCGAAGAACAGGTGCTGTTCGAGGTGCTGGGCAAAGTGAGGCTTTCGCCGGGATTGGAGAAGACAAGGCTCCTGGTGGCTCCAAGGCATCCGGAGAGGTTTGACGCGGTTGCCGAACTGGCCTCCCGCTCCGGTTTCATGGTAAGGCGCCGTTCCAAAAAAAACTCGGAGGTTGGGGGGGCGGATGTTTTGCTGCTCGATTCGATAGGAGAACTTGCCACGGCATACCGGTTTGCGACAATCGCATTTGTTGGCGGAACGCTGATTGCCCATGGAGGCCAAAACATCCTGGAACCCGCATGGCATTCCAAGCCGATAGTGATCGGGCCTTCCATGGAGAATTTCCGCCAGACCGCGGCCGATTTTCTGGCTCGGGGAGCTCTGGAACAATTGAGCGCCCCGATATCGGACAGGCAAGCGCAGATCGGGGAGCTAAGCGGCCTGTTTGCAAAATTGCTCTTAGACAAAGAGAAACGGACATCCTTGGGCCGGGCAGCCCGTGGGGTCCTGGAGAAAAACCGCGGCGCCTCGAAGTTTACCGCCGAAAAGATCGCGGCCCTCTTTACAGAGGCTGCGGGTCGAGTACGATAAATTCTGGAAAAGCCGCCAACAATTCGTTCTGGATATCCTCAGGCAAGAGCGTTGTCTACGATCCTGCGGGCCTCGCCAACGACGGACTCCAGGTGGGCTTCATCCCGGAAACTCTCCGCGTAAATCTTGTATATATCCTCGGTACCGGAGGGGCGCGCGGCAAACCAGCCGTTTTGGGCCACAACTTTTAGACCCCCGATGGGGGCGTCGTTTCCGGGTGCCCTGGAGAGCATGGCCGTTATGGGTTCCCCCGCAAGTTCTCGGTCTTTTACCGCATCGGGGGTGAGTTTTGCCAGCTTCGCCTTCTGCTGCGCCGTTGCAGGGGCGTCGATGCGCGTATAATGGGATTTGCCGAACTCAGCGGTCAATTCCAGGTAGTGTTGGCCGGGGTCCTTACCGGTCCTGGCGGTTATCTCGGCTGCGAGCAGGTTGGGAATTATCCCGTCCTTATCCGTTGACCAGACCGAGCCGTCGAAGCGAAGGAAGGACGCCCCGGCGGACTCTTCGCCGGCAAAGCCCATCGAGCCATCGAGAAGCCCGTCTACGAACCACTTGAACCCTACGGGCACTTCCACAACCTTTCTGTTCATGCGGGCCGCTACCTTGTCGATCATCGCGCTGCTCACAACGGTTTTCCCAACGGCCGCGGTGGCCGGCCAGGCCGTACGGTTGGCGAAAAGATAGGCTATGGCTACGGCCAGGTAGTTGTTGGGAGCCATAAGCCCCTGAGTGCGGCTTACTATCCCGTGGCGATCCGCGTCCGCATCGCTTGCAAAGGCTACGGCAAAACGGTCTTTAAGGGCTATCATCGGGGCCATGGCGTAACTGGAAGAGGGGTCCATGCGGATTTGACCGTCCCAGTCGAGGCTCATGAATCGAAATGTCGGGTCGATATCGTGGTTTAGCACCTCAAGATTAAGACCGTATTGTTGCGCGATGGCGTCATAATAGGCAACGGCGGCCCCGCCCAGAGGATCGGCCCCGAGGTGGACCCGGCTTTCTTTAATGAGCTGCATGTCCACAACCGAGGCAAGATCGTCTACGTAGGACGCTACGTAATCATGCCTGTGGGTGGTTTCCTTCTTGAGCGCGTGTTCAAAAGGGATCCGGGATATCGTGCGCAGTCCTTCGGAAAGAATACCGTTTGCCTCTTTTTCGATCCAGCGGGTTACTTCCGTTCCGGCCGGGCCTCCGTGGGGAGGGTTGTATTTAAAGCCCCCGTAGCGCGGCGGGTTGTGGGACGGGGTGATCACTATGCCGTCGGCCATGCCTCGGTCGCGGCCCCGGTTGTATGTCAGGATCGCATGCGAAATAACGGGTGTTGGCGTGTAGCCCTCCGCGGCATCGATCATTACTTCCACGCCGTTGGCGGCAAGAACCTCGAGAGCGGTTGCAAAAGCGGGTTCGGATAGCGCGTGGGTATCTACGCCCAAAAACAGCGGCCCGTCGATTGCCTGCCCGCGGCGGTAAAGGCAAATGGCCTGGGTTATGGCCAGGATGTGTTGCTCGTTAAAGGAGTTGTCCAGGGACGAGCCCCTGTGTCCGGAGGTCCCGAAGGCCACGCGATGTTCGGCAAGCGATGGTTCCGGGCGGTTGACGTAATAGGCCCTTACAAGGCGGGGAATGTTGGTTAACATCCATTGTTGGGTCGGCTTTCCGGCATAAGGCGAAATTGTCATGGAAGCTCCGTAAATAGTTGATAGTTACTGGTCACTGCCTCTGGAAATGCTTTACTCCCTCCTTGCCCGCAACGACAACATCGTGGGCGAGGTTAAAAAACAGGCCGTGTTCCATTATACCGGCCCGCAGTTCCAGTTTTCGGGCCAGTTGCTCTATATCGGCAATGGGGCCGAAACGGCAGTCGAAGACGATGTTTCCCTGGTCGGTTCGAAACTCCTGGCCGTTGGATAGCCTCCGAAGCGACACCTCGCCTCCAAGGGAAGAAAGATAGCGAGCCTGAGACCGCCATCCGAAGGGCAGTACCTCGACCGGGATCGCGCAATGGGTGCCCAGCCGAGGCGACATTTTGCTCTCATCGACTATAATAATTTCGCGGCGGCTTGCCTGAGCCGCGATTTTTTCTCGAAGCAGCGCTCCGCCTCCTCCCTTAATAAGGTTGAGCTGCGGGTCTACCTCGTCGGCCCCGTCGATTGTTATGTCCAGCGCGCGCGGCAGGTCCTCTTCGAGCATGGGAAGGCCCAGCCCCGCAGCCTCCCCCCATACGCCCACCGAAGTTGCAAACAGGACTATCCCCCTCAGTTCTCCCTTACCGTAGAGCCGCGCTATGCGTCGAACCGCATGGGACGCGGTCGAACCCGTGCCAAGCCCCACGGTCATACCGGGCTGGATAAATTGGACGGCATACTCGGCGGCCTGCTGTTTAAGGCGCGCGACGGTTTCAGCTTCCAACCCCGGGGTTGTCATGTCTGCATCCTCAACCTGGCGGCGGCCTGCCGGTCGACCATCCAGAGCAGTTTTCCCCTGGTGGGTCTAACGCTCTGGGCCGGAAGCACGGCCGGCTGGAAGGGGCCCTCGATAACGTGACTAAGCATCTCGGCCTTTGCGGTTCCGCTGACGAGAAAAGCCACCTGCCGGGCCGCATTGATGACAAGGGGGGTTGTCGTGATGCGCCACATGGAGGCGGTCTCGACATAGACGGCCATGACCCATCTTTTGGTCTCACTTACCGCGCCCGACCCAGGAAAAAGCGAGGCCGTGTGTCCGTTTTCTCCCATGCCAAGAAGGATCAGGTCCAATCCCTCCCGGGGCCCCCCCTCTTCGGAGGATTGAACCCCAAAAGCGTTGCAAAGGACATTTTCGTAGTCCCTGGCCGCTTTTTCGGGGGGATCTTCACCGTGTATGCGGAAAATATTGGTCTGTTTAATCGGAATTTGGTCGAATAGAACGGTCCTGGCCATGAGGTAGTTGCTGCGCGTGTCCCTGGGAGGAACGCAGCGTTCGTCTCCAAAATAGATAAAGACCCTCGACCAGTCGATCGCCTGCCTCAATTGAGGCGAGGCCAGACGGCTGTAAACCGGACGTGGAGTCTCTCCGCCCGAAAGGGCGAGGCTAAAGCGCCCTCGCTTTTCGATAG
>JBMFHI010000028.1:0-37105 GCA_049976905.1 Syntrophobacteraceae bacterium
GTCGACATCGAGAAGATAAAGCGCGAATTCGCCGACAGCGCCCTTGTTGAGCGGGAGAAGGAAAGAAGAATCGAAGACAAGGTGGTTGCGCTCATTGAAAATCAGGCTGTTATCGTGGCTACGGTGGAAGAGACCCTGGAACCCCAGGGGATAAGGGAAGCCGTGGAAGAGGCTGGCGCAAGAGACGAGCAGGCCTGATAGACCAGGCAGGAGGTTAATATACGTGGGACTAATTCCAATTGTAATAGAGCAGAGCAGCCGTGGTGAACGCGCATGGGACATATATTCAAGGTTGCTAAGAGACCGGATAGTTTTCCTTGGGACCGCGATAACAGACGATATTGCAAACGTGATCATCGCCCAGATGCTTTTTCTCGAATCCGACGACCCGGATAAAGACATTCATTTCTACATCAACTCCCCCGGAGGGCTGGTAACGGCCGGCCTTGCGATCTACGACACGATGCAGTACATAAAGCCCAAGGTGGAGACGCTTTGCATGGGCCAAGCCGCCAGCATGGCGGCGATCCTTCTGGCAGCCGGCCAGAAGGGCAAAAGATTTGCCCTTCCCCATGCCCGCATGATGATCCACCAGCCAATGGGAGGTTTCCAGGGGCAGGCCTCCGATGTCGATATCCAGGCCAAGGAAATCCTCAGGATGCGCGACGAACTAAACCAGATAATCGTGAGCCATACGGGAAGGCCTATCGAGCAGATACAAAAGGATACGGACAGGGACTTCTTCATGTCCGGGGCCGAAGCCAAGGAATACGGGCTGGTTGATGAAGTGATTTTGGAAAGAGACGCCGATCGCCCTCTAAAGCCTGTTTGATTTGCCGGAACCCCCGCCTTCCGCCCCCGACCTTTTCGCGGGAGGGGGCGGGCAATGGCGTTGACTTAAGGTCTTCTTATCTCACGCGAAGCCGCAAAAATTGAAGCCGTAAAAAACGCCATTTCGGACTGGTCCTGGAGGGCTAAATCAAGCCTGGAGCCCTCAGGTGAATTCGGACACATTTCGTATCCTGTTTCTTTCATCTCTTTTTCGCGTCTTCGCGTGAGCCTAAATCAACCACATTGAGGGGGGCGGGATGCCGGAAAAACACTTGGAACCTATTTTTATTCAAGCCTTATCCACAAACATGGGAGTTCTTGAAATTAGAACCCTGGTTTACGGATAAGGCTTTGTCGTTTTGGGGCAGGCGCCTTAGCGCGCCTCCCCCCGTATCTGGACCTCTCCAACCGCTTTTCGCGGCCTCTTGACTATCCCAGCTGGGTGAAAAAGTCGTTTCCCTTGTCATCGACCAAAATGAAAGCCGGGAAATCCTCCACCTCTATTTTCCAGACAGCTTCCATGCCCAGCTCAGGGTATTCGAGCACCTCCACCTTGCGGATGTTTTCCCTGGCAAGGATAGCCGCAGCCCCGCCGATAGAGCCAAGGTAAAAGCCGCCGTGTTTTTTGCACGCATCGCTTACCTGTTTTGAACGGTTTCCCTTGGCTATCATAACAAGTGAGCCGCCCAGAGACTGAAAAAGATCGACGTAGGAATCCATGCGCCCCGCGGTCGTTGGCCCGAAAGACCCCGAAGGCTCTCCCGCGGGAGTCTTTGCCGGACCGGCGTAATAGACCGGGTGCTCTTTTATATAGGCGGGCAAACCTTCTCCCCTGTCGATGCGCTCCTTTAGCCTGGCATGAGCAATGTCTCGCGCCACCACTATCGTTCCGCTCAAAGACACCTGGGTTTTGATCGGGTGCTTTGTCAGTTCGGCAAGAATCTCTTTCATCGGCCTGTTTAGATCGACTTTCACGACCCCGTGATCGTGTTTTGCCCTATATTTTTCGGGGATGAATTTTGCCGGGTTTGCTTCCAGCTGTTCCATCCAAATGCCGTCGCGGTTGATCTTGGCCTTTATGTTTCTATCGGCCGAACACGAAACCCCCATGCCAACGGGGCAGGAGGCCCCATGGCGGGGAAGCCGGATGACGCGCACATCCAGTGCGAAATGTTTGCCTCCAAACTGGGCGCCATACCCGGATTTGCAGGCTGCCTTAAGGACTTTTTCCTCCATCTCCAGGTCGCGGAAAGCCCTCCCGCCCTCGTTTCCGCTCGTTGGCAGATGGTCAAGATAACCCGTGCTGGCAAGCTTTACGGTCTTAAGACAGGCTTCAGCGGATGTGGCGCCCACAACGAAAGCCACATGATAGGGCGGACAGGCCGCAGTTCCTAGAGTCTTCATTTTTTCCACCAGAAATTTTTCCAGGCTTGCCGGGTTTAAAAGCGCCTTTGTCTCCTGGTAGAGCATGCTCTTGTTGGCGGACCCCCCGCCCTTGGCTACAAATAAAAACCTGTATTCGGCTCCTTCGACGGCATAGATGTCTATCTGGGCCGGAAGATTACACCCCGAGTTTTTTTCCTCGTACATGGTGAGCGCAACGGTTTGCGAATAGCGAAGGTTTTCCTCCGTGTACGTCTTGTAGACACCCTTTGAAAGATACTCTTCGTCCTTTGCCCCCGTCCAGACCTGCTGGCCCTTTTTGGCTACAATCGTCGCGGTGCCCGTATCCTGGCAAAGAGGCAGGACAAACCCGGAGGCTATTTCCGCGTTTTTTAGAAGCGCTGCGGCAACACCGCGATCGTTTGGGGAAGATTCAGGATCTTCAAGGATTTCCACCCACTTTTGGATCTGCTTTGGGCGAAGCAGAAAAGAAACATCCCGCATTGCCCGGTTGGCAAGGTATTCCAGCCCCGCGGGATCGACCTTCACGATTTCGCGTCCCTCAAAGTTGGAAACCGACACATAATCGGCGGTCAAAAGAACATAGCGCGTATCGTCTTTTTCGAGCGCAAACGGCTCCTGGTAACTAAACTCCGGCATAATCGACTCCTTGCTGCGTCCACTCAGTAAAAGAGATCATACTCGGGAAGCTCGAAGAGCTCCCTCACAAACTTCCCAAGCGTATCAGGTAAATACCGCCCCCACAGTTTGATGGGGACTTCGCAAATATCGACCTTGGGGCTAAAGCCCACGGCGAAAAGATATTCGATTAGAAATCCCACGTTGGTGGGAATGTAGCCCTTATAGGGTTTAAAGTCTCTTTGGCAAATCATTCGCTCTTCGTGCAAACTGTTTCCCAGTTCCGATTCCACAAGGGCTTCCGGGGTGCACAGGATCAACTCGATTCGGATTCGCTCCCGGGAGTTTTCCAAAAAAGGCTCAAGGCCTTTTTTTAGTTCCGAAAAGGGGATGCCCCGGTTTACGAACTTTTCCCAAGCCGCGCAGTCCCGAAATTTTTTGCAGATTGCCTCCCGGTCCCACCCGAGATCAAGAATAAAGCTTGAGGCTTCATAGTTTCCATGAAAGTTTTGCCGCTCGACGACCTTAAAGCGGGTATCGCTGCCAAGCAAGCCCTCGATACGCTTTAGTTCCTCCCGCGCCCCGACGATCTTCATGCCTCCCACATCGTCTATGGTAATCGAAGAACGCTCCAGGCGCATGTCTCCCTGGCGAAAACCCGCCGCGATTGTTTCCTCGGCTTCGATAAACTCGCGCTCCATCTCCTCAGGCGAGGTAATCAGGCGATCGAGCGGCAGCCCGGCCTTTTGAGCGCGCCCCAAAGCCAGGGAACGCGCCCTTTTTTGAACCGTTTCAAAAATCCAGGAGGCAATGTGCCGGTTGGCCTTTTCCGCAATCCTTTTGGGTCTTTTAATCCTGTAGGAGGCAACGAGACGCTCTCTGTCATCGAGGAAGAGGACCCCGCTAACGGGAGTTTGATAAAAAAAATAGTCGGGATTTTTTCGATATCTGCCCAGAAGATATTCGATCCTCGCGCTGGAGTCGCCGGGGAGTCGAAAGAGCGCGTCGCGAAGTTCTCCCTTGCAACTTATGCGCACTCTTTTTAATTTAGCGCTGTCTCCATTTCCCAGGATTTCCCCGGTTACTGCCTCAAGAGTCTGTGCCAGAACATAGCCGTCGCAAATAAAGATCTTTGTAAGAAGCGCGGCGTCTCCTGGCTCTACCCTTGCGCAAAGCCACCTTTCCACGATTCTTAGCAGCTCTTCCCGGTGGATAAAAGATGTCAGGTACAATTTTGCCCGCTTCTATTCCAAGGTTAATTGTGAAGTTTTTATCATATCACTTTTCCCCCCGTTTATTAAAAGGTAATTTTACGTGACAAGGTGTTCTGGCAGTCCTTGTGGATTTGGCTCAAAACAGCTATAGTTTGGCATTGCATAGGCTGCCGGTTCTCTATTTGCCGTCCGGCCGGGCAGAGTTTTATCTTTTTTATGCGAGGACCTGATGGGCAAAGTAAAGGTAACTTTCCAACCCGAATCTATAGAGACGGAAGCGCAAACCGGCGAAAAGCTGATCGAAGTAACCGAGAGAGCCTCCATAGACGTCAACAACCTGTGCGGAGGCCAGGGCGTCTGCGGCAAATGTCGCGTGAGGATAAAGAAGGGCAAGGTGAGCCTTACCGACAAGGTTATCCGAAAGCTTAGCCGAAGAGAAATCGAACAGGGCTTTACCCTCGCCTGCCAAGCCGAGGTACTCGAAGAGGATTTGGAAGTCTGGATTCCTCCCGAGTCCAAGACCGACGTACAGATTCAAATCTCCGACTATCTTGTGGCCTCCGACGACCATGCGCCTCTTATCAGCCCCGAATACGAACCGGCCCCGATTAAAAGACCTTTGAGCATGAAGTACTTGCTGGAGCTGCCTGCGCCCTCCATCGAGGACAGCCTCTCGGATCTGGAGCGTATTTACCGGGCCATCAGGAAAAAAATCCCCGAATATCCCTACATACACGCCCATTTTTCCTGCCTTTGGGGCCTCTCCGGCCTGCTTCGCGCAAACGAATGGAAGGTCACCGCCACGGTCAATCACCGTGACCACGACTGCCCCATGATACGCAACATCGAAGGGGGCGACACTACCGCTGTCAATATGGGCGTGGCCATTGACATTGGGACCACCACGATAGTGGCCCAGTTGATCGATCTGGGAACCGGGACGATTCTGGGCGCTCAGGCGGGCAATAATTCCCAGGCCCGCTATGGCCAGGACGTAGTGTCGCGCATGATAGCGGCCTGCGGCAAAAACGGCGTCACACCCCTTACGGACGCGGTCACCTTCACGGCAAATTCGCTCATCGACTCCCTTGTAAAAAAGAACAAAATCAAGCACAGGGATATCACTTCCATAGTGGCCGCGGGCAATACGGTGATGAGCCATTTGCTTCTGGGAATCGAGCCTTGCAACATCCGGTTTGACCCATACATCCCCGCGGCGACCCAGTTTCCGCCGTTCCAGACAGAGGAGGTCGGACTAAGAGCCAACCCCAAGGCTTTTTTACACTGCGTTCCCTGCGTAAGCAGCTATGTGGGAGGTGATATCACGGCGGGCGTATACGCCTGCGGGATGCACGATCAGGAGCAAATAAGCGCCCTGATAGATGTTGGAACCAACGGAGAGATCGTTATCGGCAACAACGAATGGCTCGTATGCTGTTCGGCTTCAGCCGGGCCGGCCTTCGAGGGTGCGGGGATAAAGTGCGGCACCAAGGCAATCCTTGGGGCAATTGAAAAGATCTCCATAGTGGGCGAGAGTGTTCACTACGAAACCATAGGCGGCCAGAAACCCATCGGGGTCTGCGGTTCGGCCATAATCGACGGAATCGCCGAACTGCTTTCCTCCGGCATCATAGACCAGAGCGGAAAATTCATTGATCTCGACCACCCGATGGTGCAGGTAGTCGATGAAGTCCCGGAACTGATCGTTGCCCCAGGCGAGCACACCGGTACAGGCGAGCCCATAGTCATAACCGAAGACGACATCAGCAACCTCATAAAGACCAAAGGGGCCATACTGGCAGCGATGCGGGTCCTTTTAAAAACCCTTCAGATGGACTTCATGGACCTTGAAAAACTCTATGTGGCCGGCGGTTTCGGTGCTCACCTCGACATAGAAAAGGCCATTTTCATCGGCCTTCTGCCCGATATTCCCAAGGAGAGGATCCGTTTTATCGGAAACAGCTCCCTTGCGGGAGCGAGAATGGCCCTTATGTCGGCCCAGGCCTTTCACAGGATGGAAGAGATAGCGAGCCGAATGACCTACATCGAGTTGAGCGTGCATCCCGATTTCATGAACGAGTTCATCGCGGCCCTGTTTTTGCCCCACACTGACGTCCAGCTCTTTCCCTCGGTTACCACCAAACTTGCGCAAAGGCAGCGCGGCAATGGAGCGGGCAGCTAGAAAAAAGCGACACCGGAAAGCGCCAAGGGAAAAGCTTTCCGATAAATCCTTAAGGATTTTGGACTATGACTTTTTTATTGCTTTTGGTTCTATTTTTGCTGGTCCTGCCGCTCTGGGCTTCGCTTACCACCTATTCCTTTTTCTGGTATGAAAACGGATGGAAGAAAGGCCGCGGGCCCGAGGGTGAAAAACTCGGCCAAATGGCTTTGCACGGCATGCTATCTTCCCTTGCAAGCCTGGCATTCATAAATTTGACCTACCCTCTTGGTTTTATTAATAGAAGCCGTTTTAAGCCCGATGTCCTCGCCCCCGGACCCGTCCTCATTCTTACCCACGGACTCTATCACAATGCGAGCGGCTGGCTGCTGTTTTCAAAACAGCTGCGCAAGGCGGGCTTTAAAAATATTTTTCTTATGAATTATGGAAGTTTTTCCACTTCGTTTGAAAACACGTACGAAAAACTCGAACAATTTGTCTTAGATGTTTCCTCAAGGGCTCCAGGGCGGCCTATATACCTCATCGGACACAGTTTAGGAGGACTCCTTTCGCGCGTATATGCCGAAAGAGCCCGAGGGCAACATATCCCAGCCGGCGTGATAACCCTGGGCAGCCCCCACCAGGGCGCCAAGCTCGCGGCCCTGGCCCCCGGCAAACTCGCCTCGAGCCTGCTCTACCACGGCCCCCTTTTTGAAAAAATTCAATCTGAAGCCGCCGGGCTTGTATGCCCTGGTCTCGCCCTTATTTCACCAGTCGACAACATGGTGATGCCATTCGATGCCCACATGGTCCCCTACGAAGGTTGGGTCTATGCTCAAACCAGCCCTTTAAGCCACACTGCGATGCTTTATTCCAAATCGGTGGCCCAAAAGGTGATCGAGTTCGTTAAAACCTTGGAAAGCAGTACCTAAAAGCGTGTTTAGCTCAGTTGCGGCCAAAAAATAATCGGCGGCCTGCCGTTTCTTTTGAGGCTTTGATTGTTACATTAACTTATGAAAACTTTTGGTTGGGCCTGCGATTGAACAATCATGGTAAAAATACCGCTGCATTTCTAATTTTGCGTATGCGCCGCACCACTTGGCCCAACAGATGGGCGCAGGGAAGCCGGAGCTTCACGTACTCCGCTTCTTTAACCCGATAGTTTTTTAAGCTCTTGGCAAGGTGAACAAACATCCATTGCAATGCGCGCTTTATTTTCTTCCGGCAATGAAAATTGTTTTCACTTTTTCACGCTGGCTTACCGTATTAAATAATGGGAGCACATTGACTTGCCTCGCGCTTATATGCTAATAGAGCGGCGGACTTTCGCCAAGGAAAGGGGTACTGCTTTGATACAGAGTGACGAAGAATCTCCCGCTTTGACGCAGGAATTCATGGTCGCCAACAGAATGGGAATCCACGCTCGAGTAGCTGCCCAGATCGTTAAGGTCGCCTCTCGGTTTAAATCCGAGGTTTCGATAGCCAAATCCGATGTTGCGGCAAACGCAAAAAGCATCCTGGACGTCATGTCTCTTTTTTGCCCTTACGGAAGCAAAGTCTTTGTCTCGGCCAGAGGCCCGGATGCCATCGAAGCTCTAAGCGCCCTCGCCGCCCTTTTTCAGACTAAGTTCGGCGAACCGTAAAGACTCTTCCCTCCGCCGAAAAAATAGTCTAATAAGAAACGCTTAAGGCAATTTTTGCGCCAGGAAGGTCCGTCCAAATGATAAACGACCATTCCTCACTGACCATAAGGGGCATAGGGGCCGCGCCCGGAATCGCCATTGGGAGGGCGTTTTTGCTCGAACGCGGGCAAATCCCCGTACCCCACTACAGGCTTTTCGGCGACCAGGCCATCGCGGAAGAATGCAAGAGGTTTGAAGAAGCGGTTACAGAGGCCGAGGCCGATCTTGAAACGATCAAAAAGAGCATAAGGTCCGAATTTAGTGATCACGCCAGGCTTTTGGAAGTCCAACAGATGATCCTTCGAGATCCGTCGATATACGACGAATCTATGCGCTATATAAGGGAAGAGCGCACCAACGCCCAGCTTGCCCTCATAAAGGCCCTAAGGAAGGCCAGGGAGCTTTTTAACGGCCTGAGCAATGATGAGTATGCAAAAAGCAGGATAGCCGACGTCGACGCCGTCGGAGACCGCGTGGTGCGCATTCTTGCCGGGCAAAGCCATTCGGACCTCGATCACCTGCGCGAAGGCGCCGTGATAGTCGCCCACGATCTCTCCCCTGCCGACGCCATTCAGTTGCAGGCAGGCCGTACACTCGGCATAGTCACCGAAATTGGGGGCAGCTTCTCCCACACTTCCATCGTCGCCCGCTCGCTTGGGATTCCCGCCGTTACGGGGGCCGAACACGCAACCCGGCTGATCACGGCAAATGACTTCATCATCGTCGATGGCCGGACCGGAATAATTATTATCAACCCCGGCGAAAGCGAACTCGAATTTTATGCAAACCGTCAGGATGAAATCCAGACCTACTTAAAACAGATCAGCCGCCATGCCCACCTGCCCGCCCAAACCTCCGACGGCCACAGGGTGGGCGCAGAGGCAAATATAGAGGCTATAGAGGAGATCGTAGCGGCCAAGGACAACGGGGCTGAAGGTATAGGCCTCTACAGGACCGAATTTTTCTTCATGAATCGGGTGGAACTTCCCGATGAAGAATCCCTCTACAGAGACTACCACGACCTGGCCGAGCTAATGGCGCCTTCGCAGGTCACTATCCGAACGCTCGATCTTGGCGCCGAAAAGCTCACATCCTGGTGTCCAACGCTGGAGGAGCCCAACCCCGCCCTGGGGCTTCGCTCCATCAGGCTTTGCCTCCATTACAAAGAGATATTCAAGACCCAGCTACGAGCTATGCTTCGGGCAAGCGCCGTAGCCCATAACATCCGGCTCATGCTGCCGCTCATTTCCGGTATGGGCGAAATTTTCGAGGCCAGGAAAATCTTTCGCCAGGTCCAGAGCGAACTTACTAAAAAGCGCATACCTTTCGACAAAAATATGCCCTTCGGAGCCATGATCGAGGTGCCTTCGGCTGTTGCAATGGCCGATCTGCTCGCCCAGGAGGTCGATTTTTTCAGCATCGGCACAAATGACCTTATCCAGTACTCCATCGGGATAGACAGATCCAATGAACATGTGGCCTATCTCTATGAGCCTCTGCACCCGGGGGTTTTAAGGTTCATAAAACAGACCGTGGATGCCGCCCATGATGCGGGGATCCCCGTGGCCGTATGCGGGGAGATGGCCGGAGAGCCTTTGTATGTGCCAATCCTTCTGGGACTAAAAATCGATTCCTTCAGCATGAACCCGGTGGCGCTTCCCCGCGTTAAAAACCTTATCAGAAGATCCTCCATGAAGGAATGCTGCCGGTTTGTGGAAAAGGTTATACGCATGCGAACGGCTTCGGAAATTGAAGAGGCGGTCAGTAAAATGGTGATGAAAAAGTTTCCGGAAGAATTTCACGTATTTGATCCAAACTGGATTGGAAACGCACCCCTTGCGGCCACGAAAAATTTCGGTTCATGAACAAACCGAAAAACAATCCCGTGCACACTTAAACTCTGTTGCAGAGTGTTATAATAAATTGAGAGGACTACCTCCCGGATATGGCTAAAGGCGTCGAACAGACGGAAAAAATCAAGTTGATCGCGCAAAACAAAAAAGCCTACCACGACTTTGAAATAGGTGAAAAGTTCGAGGCCGGTATAGTTTTGCTGGGCACGGAAGTAAAATCGCTTCGCGAGGGCCGGGCAAACCTCAAGGACAGCTATGCCAGGGTAAAACACGGCGAAGTGTTTCTCTTCGGCCTTCATATCAGCCCCTACACCCATGCTTCCTACGATAATCACGAACCCGAACGGGTTAGAAAGCTCCTTCTCCACAGAGCGGAGATAAAAAAGCTGCTTGGCAAAACCCAGGAACGCGGTTTTTCACTGGTTCCCTTAAAGCTTTATTTCAAGGACGGAAGAGCTAAAATTGAAATCGCCCTTGCCAGGGGCAAGAAGGAATTCGACAAGCGGGAATCGCTAAAAAGAAAAGAAGGGATCCGTGAGATGGACCGCATTAGAAAGCAGCGCAAACTGTCCTGAGGCCCGGGCTGCAAACCTGTTACTCCTGCCTTTTGCTTGCTGAAGCCACCACATCGATAATCGTAACCTCGGGGCGGGCAAGCACGCGCACCGGAAGCCCCCAGGAGCCCGAGCCCCTGCTCGTATAAAGCACAGACCCCTTTGGAAGATAATAGGGGCCGTTTTGAAAAGGGTAAAACAGCGCGACTATATACCGGAAAGGAAATAGCTGGCCGTAGTGGGTATGCCCGGAGAGCTGAAGATCGAAGAGGCCAAGACTCGTGTCTGCCGGATGCGGCCGGTGTTTTAGAAGAAGAGTGAAAAGTCCGTTTTGGACTCCGCCAAGTATTTTTGTTTCCTCCCCGTCATGGTTTGCCGCCGGGTCGTCGACGCCTGCGATAGTCAAGATATTGTCGACTATTTTAGCTTCTCCTCTTAGCACCGTAAATCCAAAAGCTCTCTGGGCCGCGATAGACTCGTCAAGACCTGCGTAGACCTCATGGTTTCCCGTTACCGCAAATTTACCAAGCCTTGGACAAACCTTTGCGAACAAAGCCTCAATCGGTTCCCTTTTGCTGAGTTTCCCATCGAGTAGATCCCCTGTGCTTACGAGCAAATCAGGCCCTTGGGCTTGGACGGCATCAAGGATTTTCGCCATACGTTTTTCGGCAGCCATCAGCCCCAAATGCACGTCGGAAATCTGCGCTATCCGCACCCTGTCCACTCCGGGGGGAAGTTTATTCGATTCCAGCACAACTCTTTCGACGCGAATGGAACTGGCCTCGAAAAATCCATAAATATTTATGAGCACGGCTAGCACAAGAACGCTAAGGGCAGTAGCCGGACCCGAGAGCACAGGCAGGCAAAAGCCGGTGGCAAGATTTAGCAGTTGCAAAACCGTACCGAAGGCTAAGACCAGCAGAAAGCCCAAAAAACAATAGAAAAGAAATCCAAGCCAGCAGAAGCCCACAAAACCCAAACTCCGCGCTGCCGCCCACATCCCCGAACGCTCCAGGAGCCTTGTCAACACCGGGGCAAAAACCATAAAGGCCATGAACATAATCGCGGCCATCCGGGCCAATGACCACTCGGGTAAAAGCACCTTCAACCGCACATAAACAAACGCGTTCATGAGCGAATAGATCAAGAGAAAAGCCAGGAGAAATCTCTTCATTTCACTATACATCAACCGGGCCCACGACCCGGAAGACCTCCTCCACCGATGTAACCCCGGAGCTCACCTTGAGCGCTCCGGCGATATTTAGAGGCGTCAGCCCCTCTTTTACCGCCTGTTCCCTTATCCTGGACAGTTCGCAGTCCTGCCTTATGAGGCTTCTTACCGCAGGGCTAAGCACAAGCATCTCGTAGATACCCACCCTTCCATGATAGCCGGTTTCCCTGCATTCCAGGCAGCCCACCGGGCGGTTAAAACGCCCCTCGGGCCCCAGCTTCCAGGGATGTATCAACGAGTTCCAAAGCTCCTCGTCAAGCTTACCGGGTTTTCGACAATGAGGGCAAAGGGTTCGTGCCAGCCTCTGGGCAAGAACCCCCAGAAGCGTAGCCCTTATCAGGTAATGGGGTACCCCGATGTCGAGCAGTCGAATAATTGCCGACGGCGCATCGTTTGTGTGAAGAGTCGAAAAGACGAGGTGACCGGTTAGGGCAGCCTGCACGGCCATCTCAGCGGTGGGCAGGTCGCGGATCTCACCAACCATTATGATGTCGGGGTCCTGCCGTAGAAATGTCTTGAGGCCGGTGGCGAAATCGAGTCCAATCGCCGCATGGACCTGCATCTGATTTAACTTCGGCTCGACCATCTCGATAGGGTCTTCGACGGTGCACACATTTACCTCAGGTCTTGCGAGATGTCTAAGCGTCGAGTAAAGGGTGGTCGTTTTCCCCGAACCGGTCGGCCCGGTCACAAGGATAATGCCATTAGGTGAGCTTATGAGTTTCTTCCATTGCCCAAGCTCCTGCTCTGAAAATCCCAGCTCGGAAAAACTCCTCACCGTGACCTCGGGGTCAAAAATACGCATGACCAACTTTTCGCCGAAAACCGAAGGCATGGTTGAAAGACGCAGTTCGATCTCTCCGGAGGGCCCCTTTGTCTTGATCCTGCCGTCCTGAGGGCGCCTTTTTTCAGCAAGATCCATCCTGCCCAGCACTTTGAGCCGGCTCACCACCGCCCCCATAACAACGGTGGGCAACTGATAGACGGGGTGAAGGACTCCGTCGATGCGGAAACGCACATCGCTGTTGTCCCGGCGAGGCTCAAGATGGATGTCGCTTGCGCGCTGTTCGAACGCGTACTGAAGCAGCCAGTCGACGATATTGACCACGTAGCGGTCGTTTGCATCCAGTTTGCCGGTCCGGCCAAGCTCGAGCATTTGTTCGAGATTCATCACGCCGCCCTGGGAACTTGCCCCCGCCCTGCCAACAGCGCGTTTTACAGAGTCGGTGAGAGCGTAAAATTCAATCAGGTAACGGCTTATATCGTTTGGATTGGCCAAGACCCTGCGGATTTTTTTCCGCAGCATCTGCTCGAGTTCTTCCTGCCATTCAAAATGGAAAGGATCTCCCGTGGCTATAAGGACCCTTTCCTCCAATACCTCAACGGGCAGTATTTTATATCGAGACGCGTAGGCATAGGAAACAAGATTGGTGACGGCCTGCACATCGACTTTGAGAGGATCGATCTTGAAATAGTCCAGCCCCGACTTCCCGGCCAGCCAGGAGACTAGGAACTCCATGACAACGGGTTCATGAGGTAAGCCCGTCCTGCTCAAACCCGCCTCGGCTATAATGACCAGGGGGTTTTTGGCCGGAGCGCTTTCAGCGGCCCTGGAGCGTGCGAGAAGTTTTTTTGCGTCGTTTTCGGCAATTACCCCGTCTATAACCAGGGCACGCAAAAAACTGATGAGGCTAAAATCAAGGGACGCCACGTTTTTATGCCCACTTCCGGTTTCCGTTTTCACAACGCCTCTCCGTCCAAACGGCTAAACGGCTAAACACTCCTCCGTCTACATTTCTTCGGGGAAATTAACAGGTTATTTTATGTTTCGGAAGTGAAATCGACTTTAAAAGAGGTTTGTAACTCTTAAACCGGAATAGGACCAAACGGGATTAACTGTGGCGCCGCCCGTAACCCATGATTGCAAAGCTTCGGCCACGAAGCGGCGCTCAACTTACCGGCATGCTTTCCAACAAATGCTAATTACTTACTCCAAAGCGTTCCATGAGGGTATCATAGAGGCTGCTGCCCAAAAAAGATTTCAGTTTCAGACTCTGGCGTCTCCGGGATTCGTATTCGACCCAGAACTCATCGAATTGGTCGTGCGCCTGTCCCAGTTCCGATAGCATCTCGTGGAACTCCTCCCGGCGCCCATAGTAATCTTTGAACATCTCGCAGCCGGAGGCATCCAGAACGAGCAAAAACAACACGTCGCAAACCGAAAGCGAGCATTCCGGGCAGGGCGCCTCCACATAAACGTCTATTTTTTTCTCCAACCTTCTCATCTGGCACCTGTAACGTTCAACCGCTTTGTGGCGGTCCCGCCCTGTCGATTTGGCCGAATCCATCTTCATCAACTGCATTGAAATCCCATGCCGGTTCATAAAAGATTCAATCGAGGCGCTGCCCATGCTCGCTCCTTATACTAAAAAATGCGCAAATAACCGAACATTCCGAGCAGAGTGGACAAAAGCGGGAGCGTTGCCCACCAATGATTTGTGGGCACAGCATATGTTCGGTAATTAATGACGCTCTTCTTAAGACTCAACCGGTCAAACATTTTACAGTCCATTCAACACAATTGAAGTCATCCTTATTTATCAATATAGATACAGTGACATAAAAAAAAGATATATGGGGTGAAGAAGGTATTTACCGGGATGAGCAATGTATTTTGATGGCGGAAATGAAGTAGGTTTTCAGTTAAAATGCCCGTTCGATGCTCCATGGAAGCGGCAAGAGCCTCATAGGATAAAACCCGGGCCGATAGGGAATTTGCGAATTTTTTTGGACCTTCAAACACGAAGAGGGTTTGTTGGCGAGGCAATAAATGTTTTGGTCTGGGGCCCGGATCCGGCTTACTGCCAAACAGCTGAAAAATCGGGCTGCCGGCGGCAGATACGCAGCCGGCCCAAAGCAACTAGAGGATCAAAGAATCCAACAGGCAAGAATGTTCCGATCCCATGAGCCATGGAAATGAAAAAAAACCGGTTCTACAATCCCTGCAATTTCTTTTGCGCCGCTCTGGCCTGGACCGTTCCCGGATAGTCTTTTACAAGCCGGGTATAAATTATCCGCGCCATGGTGTTCTCACCTATCCCCTGCCACCCCATTCCTTCCCTGAGAAGGGCGCTGGCGGTCTTACCCCCTTTGGGATACTTGTCCACCACAGACTGGAAAGCCTTGATGGCGTCTTCGTAGTGGCGCTGCCCAAAACAGCATTCGCCAATATTGTAAAGGGCATTTTCTCTAAGACCCGACTTGGGGTACTTGGATAAAAAAGACTGGAATACCTTTTTGGCGCCCTCGTAATTTTTCTGCTGCATCAACTGCATGCCCCGGTCAAATTCAACCTGTTCGGCGCTTTTGCCGGAATCGGAGCTTGGGCGGGCCCGACTTTCCGGGGAAGGGGCAACGGCCTGAGCGCCGGGAGCAGGCCCAACGGAGGCAGGAGGCCGCACAAAGTGCGGTGTCTGAGCAGGAGGCTGATAGCCGGGCGCAGGAGCCCCAGGCATTACGACCGTGCCTGAAGGGGGCAACCCGAGGGTCTGCTGAGACTCCGGCGACTGGGCCGCGGGAGCCTGGTTCTGCTGGAGCATATCGATCTTATGTTGCACCTCATCTATCCGTCCGTTCAAGCTTCGCATCTGCGCCTGCAAATCCTGCATCTGCGAATAAAGGTCACCGCCTCTGCGGGAAGCGCCTTCTTGGCTTTGAACACGTTTTTCAAGAGCCGACTCCCTCTGGTTCAAAATCGACAGATTCTCCTGAAGGGTAGAAGTCTCGGAAGTCGAGGCGCAGCCGGCGAGAAATCCAGCCAAAACCACCATGACGCAATACCACAATAGCCTACCTTTTATCGCACCCCTCATAGTTTTCTCCCTCCAGGAATCACAAAAGAGGCAGCGAAAAGCGGCGGCCCGGGAAAAGAAGGCAAGGAAGGCCCCCGGCCTCTATCCCTGCTCTTCTTTTCCCGTAGACTGCAAAGTTTTTCGCTTCCCGCACCCTCTGATTTAGAGCTTAGTATTTAAGAGCGAAATGGTCGCGCCTGTTCTTTGCCCAGGCAGCCTCATCATGGCCGGTAGCAACCGGGCGCTCCTTGCCGTAGCTGACGGTGTTCAGCTGGAAGT
Source organism: Syntrophobacteraceae bacterium (assembly GCA_049976905.1). GTDB lineage: Bacteria > Desulfobacterota > Syntrophobacteria > Syntrophobacterales > Syntrophobacteraceae > SbD1. The sequence goes on from JBMFHI010000028.1 coordinate 15,676, forward strand.
TGCCTCCGCCCGCATTCATTATGTATTCTTTTGCCGCTTCAGCGCGTTTTTGCCCCAGCGCAAGGTTATACTCCTCGGTTCCGCGCTCGTCGCAGTTGCCCTGGATGGTCACCGAAACGCTCGGATATTTTTTCAGGAAAGCGATCTTGTCATCGAGAAGCTTCTCCGCAGGCTCTGAAAGCGTGTAGGAGTTGTAGTCAAAATATACGTCCTGATTTTCGAAAGCCGCGGCACTGTCCAGAAACTCTCTCTTTTGAGCCTCGGAGGTGATCCCAAGCCTTTTCCACCTGTCTCCGACATTTCCGCCCGCCTCATTTGAAAACCCATTTTGACCGCTTTCCGGTCCGTAGCCGGGCGGCGGCGGAACGGGCTTTTTGTGGCACGCGCACGCATTCATGGCTAGAATTGCAAAAACCATCAACAATGGATAAATTACCTGTCTAATTTTCATCCTCTCTTCCTCCTGACCATTATTCTTAATTTCCGTTAAGTCTGGGCGACCAGTCGGGCAGTCCCTGCGCTCCACCCGGATTGCGCATCAGCCGCCAATCCCCTGTGCCGTTCGCATCCATTATCCGAATGGCGTAATTACCGCTGTAGACAATCATTCGGCCGTCAGGCGACCACCGGGGAGCCTCATTTCTTCCCCCATGGGTCAAGGCGTGGCTGTCGCTGCCGTCCGGACGAATTACATAGATATTGAAACTGCCCCCTCCCTGGGCGCAATAGGCTATCCAGTCGCCTTTAGGCGACCACGCGGGAGAAGTATTGTATTTACCGCTGTAGGTCAGCCGCCTTTTCTGACCGCTTGAAAGATCCAGGATATATATCTGTGGACCACCCGATTCATTGGAAACATAGGCCAGTTTGCTTCCATCGGGCGACCAGTTGGGCGATACGCTTATCGAGGAGCCAAAGCCTACGTTCAATTTCCTCACAATCCCCCCCGAGGAATTAACAAGGTAGAGATCCTGGCTGGCTCCCTTGCTTAAGGCCACTGCCAGTTCGCCTCCACTCGGCCTCCAGGCCGGCGTGATATCCATTCCAGGGTAACCGCACAGAAGCCTGGTCGCCCGTGTGGCAACATTTAGCACATAAATCTTTGGCGAACCATCCCTATAGCTCACATAGGCAATGCGACGGCCGTCCGGGCTCCAGACAGGAGACAAGTCGATGCTGTTGTCATGAGTCAACTGGACAGGATCGGAGCCATCGAAATCGCAGGCGAAAATCTCTTTAGCCCCCCCGACCTTCTGCGTGAAGGCTATCCTGGTGTTAAACACCCCGGCCTGACCGGTAACCATCAGAAGGATATCGTTTGCAAAGGCATGCACCATCTGGCGCCAGGCTCCCACATCGCCGCCGTAGCTTTTAGGCGAGCCAACAAGTCTTGCGCCTGTGGCATCGAAAAGGCGTCCGTCCAACCTCAGGGAATTGCCCTGGACCTGGTAGGAGGCACCCACCAGGAAATCGGCTCCAAGCTGTTTCCATGCCGGGAAATTAATTTGAGAGGCGTCCATGCTCATTTTCTGCGGATCTTGCAAAAAACCCTTGGGGTCCAGACAGCGAAAGACCCCAGAGATATTGAGGTCGTTTCTAAGCAGGTCGGCCATCTGACGGGAAAGCTCAGTTTGATCCGATGACATATATTTAAAGTCTGGAACGGCTATGGGAATTTTTTGGAAATTTGCGTTGTTAATATCCAGATAGATTGTCTGGGCCAAGGCTTCGGATAACCCGCCACATCCCCAGAAGAGCAGACAACAGCATAGAAAAAACAACCCACGTCTAAGTGCAAACATATCGAATACTACCTCTCATACTTTGCCAAATCTTTTCGAGCAGCAATCGGATAGACCTCAGGACACTTTTCCGGGCCTGAAGGTCAGGATAAACTGGGGAGTGTCCCCCGTTGAAACGGCTTCAGGCACCGGCGGAAGCGGCCCGGCTCTGTTTACCGCGCGCACTGCCGCCTCATCGAAGAGCTCATTTCCAGACCTTCTCATTACAATCACCCGAAGGATTTCCCCAGACCTTTTAATCTGAACTTCCACTACGGCCACAAGGCCATTGACTCCGCGATCATTTGCCAACGACCACTGCCTCTGGATTTTTTCCTGAACCACGTGTCCATATAACCCAAGGATCTGACTGACAGCCGCGCTCCCGTTAGGGCTTCCAAACGCGCTCCCGCCTGGAGCACTCCCATGGCGGCCCCCACGCCCCTTCCCGGTCGCTGTACCCCCCGCGCTCTCGGCTTCCTTTTCGTTTGAAGCCGCTGCATTCGACCCGCCGCCCGTAGACCGCTCTGTCTGAGAAGTCTCATGGACCGAACGCGGCCCCTCAGGCACACTGAAGTGGGGCTTGTTTTTCGGCCTTGCAACGAGCTTATCGAGGTTTTTGTCTATAGATGCGGCGCCCTGCGTAGTTTCATGTACCGCGGGAACATCCTTTGGCTCAAGCTCTTTTATGCGCGGGGGCTCGAAATCTGTTTTGGCATCGTTTACCGCCAGACGCTTTATAGGCACAACGGGCCCGGCCCTGCGCGCCGCCCTTTCATGGTGCTCCGCTCTTTTCTCAACGGCCTTGCCCGCGGCCCCTTTTTTGCCCTTCGGCTCGGCAGAGCCCGGCCCAATGTCTTTTGCCGACACCAAATCCACCGAACAGTATGGGACCTGCAGAGGTTTGTGGGGCATCAGCAAGGCCCCGTAAAGAGCTCCGCCCAAAATCAGCACGTGCACCAAAACAGCCGTCGAAATCCCGGCGGCAAGGTCCTTTTTAGGAACTGCCCTGTTAAGAGATTCCATCTTTAGCCACCATTGCCCGGCGCCCTAAAAAAAGGCGGACGCCAAGGCTTATCAGATCCTTCTTTTGACCTTTGGCCTGGGACTGGGCCCACTGCCTTTGTCAGGCTCGGTAACCATTCCTATCTTGGAAATCCCAGCCTGTCGTATCAGTCCCATCACCTGCATCACATATCCATAAGGGATGGAATCGTCGGCCCGCAAGAAGACGCCTTCCGGATTTGGCCTGTTCTGATTGATGGCGGCAAGCTTCGACGCAAATTCGTCCAAATCGACCTGCTGCTCATTTATGAAAATTTTCCGGTCGCTATTAACCGATACCACCAAACGCTCACTCTTTGTTGGAATGGCGGGTGCCGCGCTCTGGGGAAGCTTTACATCCACCCCGTGCGTCATCATGGGCGCGGTAACCATGAAAATTATAAGCAAAACAAGCATTACATCCACTAGAGGAGTAACGTTGATCTCGGAAACCATCCCCTTTGAGTCACCGTTCATCTGCATGAGAGCCTACCCCTTTCAGTCCACCATAAGCCGTTGCACTGGCGCCTGGCCATGTGAGGCGTCCTCTTGTCTGCCCTTGCGCATCAGGTCTCTTTTGAGCATATTGAGATAGTCGGCGGCAAATTGGCTCATCTCGTTTTCGATTCCCCTCACCCGGGTAGCGAAATGGTTGTAGCCGATAACCGCGGGGATCGCAGCCACAAGCCCTATGGCCGTGGCAATAAGAGCTTCGGAAATGCCGGGGGCCACAACGGCAAGATTGGCCGCACCCCTCATGCCGATCTCCTGAAAACTTGTCATGATGCCCCAGACCGTTCCAAAAAGGCCGATAAAGGGTGCTGTGCTGCCCGTCGTTGCAAGCAGGGGCAAAAAGCGCTCGAGCCTTTGGCGCTCCGCGGTCATTCCGCCCTGGATGGCACGCTCGACGTTTTCAAGCAGGACCTCGGGGTTGGCCGAGACCTCCGAAAGATTTCTTGAGTCCATGGATTTGCCCACACGGCTAAGCTCGGCGTAGCCCACCCGGAAAATTTCGGCCAGGTGGCTGTCGGGAAGTTTTTCACTGTCGCGGTAGAGGGCCGAATAGTTTTTGCGCTGTCTAAAAAGGGCCATGAACTCGCCCGATTCCCGGTTTGCGCGTCGGATCATGCGGTATTTGAGCACAATAACACTCCAACACGCAATCGAGAGTCCAATGAGGATAGATAAAATAACCTTCACCATCGGGCCCGCATTGATGATCATATCGATCACGTTGTTGCCCGTGGTAAGACAAGGCGTCTGGAAGGCCGGATCCGCATAGGCGGTAGCAGTCAAAATAGGAGCAAACATCAATTCTTAACCTCTGTGTGCATGGAGTTGAAAACTTTCATGATATTGGTGAAGGCCTCCCCGGCCGTCTGTATGATGCGCAAATCGCTCAATTCGGGCGGCAGGTCGGAAGCGTTCGGGTTTATTTCCACGATGCTCGCTCCACCTCTTTTTGCAACCAGCGGAAGATCGGAAGCAGGCGCAACACTTGCCGAAGTGCCCGCCACTATCATCAGATCGCACCGGGAAGCGGCTTCGAAGGCCCGCAAGTACACACTTTCCGGTATCCCCTCGCCAAAGAGCACCACATCCGGGCGAATCGGCCCTCCGCACGCACAGCGCGGAGGCAGCTTGGCCATCGAAACCTCCGAGGACCAATAGGACTTACGGCAACTCTCGCAGTGCATTGCGCGAAAACTTCCGTGAAATTCGATTACGTTTGAAGCCCCGCCCTTCTGGTGCAGGCTGTCGACGTTTTGGGTAATTATCGCCTTTAAAACGCCCACCCTTTCCAATTCCCCCAGAGCGTAATGAGCTTCATTGGGGCCTGCGCTCTCCACAAGAGCTCGCATCTCCTCTAGCAACTTCCATACCTTCGCGGGATCAGCCCTGAAAGAATCTATATGTCCATATTCGAAAGGATCATACTTTGCCCAAACCCCCTCATCGCTTCTAAAATCGGGGATCCCGCTCTCCACCGATAGACCCGCGCCCGTTAAGGCCACAGCGTACCGGCTTGACAGCAGCAACTCGACAAACCTGCTATATATAGCATTCATATTGCCCCAAAATGATTCGCTTTTCCAGATTCACACGGCGCGCTATGGTAGTTCTACGCAAAATGCATGTCAAGAACTTAGAATTTCACCTAAAAATCTTTATCTCCCGGCCGATCCGGATCTTGTTGCCCTCGATATGATTCCACTTGCAAAGCTGCACTTTTGTAACATTGAACTTGTGAGCGATCGAATCGAGACTTTCACCGCGGCAGACCTTGTAAACCACCACCACCGGCTTATAAGCGGCTTTCCACGCGGCAACGCCCTTTCTAAATTGCTCGGCTCTGCCTTTAGGAACACGCACGGTGCAATCCCCCCCGGGAATCACACTCGAGATCAGTTCAGGGTTAAGGAGCTTGACAGTCCGGTACGTGACCCCCGCGGCCTCGGCTGCCGCGCTTATCGGCATCGGTCCTGGAAGGCTCACCGGGACTCTGTCCAAACTTGCCGGAGGATAACCGAACCCTTTGGGCAGGTAGTAGCCGTATTGGGCAGGATTTGTCATCACTTCCTTTATCGCAAGTATCCTGAACACGTACCGCTCGGTTTCCCGCGGCAGCACAAGATCATAATAGCTGGTGGCCTTATCGAGTTCCATTGCCGCCTGCACCCGCTTTTCTCCGCAATTGTAGGCCGCCGCCGCAAGGGTCCAGCTATGAAACAGGTCGTGGAGCTGCTTCAGATATTGGAAGGCTGCGGCGCCCGCCTTTGCAAAATCATAGCGATCGTCGACCTGGGCGTTGCAAATCATGCCATATCTGCAGGCAGTCCCGGACATAAACTGCCACGGGCCAACCGCCCCGGCCTGCGAAACCGCATAGGGGGTAAGATCGCTTTCGGCAACCGCAACGTATTTCAGATCGTCGGGCAGGCCCATGCGCGAAAGAAGACCCTCGATCCGAGGAAAATAGCGCTCTTTTCTTTTCAGCCACAAATACACCTGCGCATGGCTCTGGGTAACAATTGTAAACTCCCGGTCAAACCTTTCCCGAACGTCTTCGGAAGCTGCAATGGGCACGGGCTCACCGCAAAAGTCGACCTTATCCGGCAGCTTAAAACAGGGCACAAACCAGGGGGGAGCAGGCGGTACGGTGTTTACCGCGCTTTGGCCTCCCCCGACATAAAAACCGAGCATCAGCACAAATGCGAGGATAAGGACCCCTACTTTACATTTTCTTTCCAGCCGCATCGCCAAGTCCCTGCCCAAATATCGTTAAATTGACACAATTTAGTAAAATTAACCAATCCGGTTGAGTTCCTGCCGGGAGAAAAACTTCCCGGCACGCGCATTTTTTTAATCCACCTCTATTTTATAGTCCGGTTATAAACCCTAAAAGCTAAAAAACACAGCGCACCGTTTTTTTCATTAATAGGCCGCAGGATGGGACAAAAGGGGTTTTCTGTTCGCCCCCCTTTTTTTGCGCTGCGTCTTCGACTCTGTTGTGAGAGCGGTCTTCCTGTGGTAAACGGTCTTAACGGCTGCACCGGGTCGGCCGTCGGGCGGGAGGGACAGCAATATCTTTATGGATTACCTAGTGGTTGCCGTTTTTGCGGCCGTATATTTGGCGATGATGCTGGGAGGCCTCCCGTGGTCGGCGCTAGACCGCGCCGGGGTGGCCCTCCTTGGGGCCATAGCTCTTGTGGCAACCCGCAGGATCACTCCCGAATCCGCATGGAATGCGGTAGACGTACCCACAATATCCCTCCTGTTTGGCCTTATGGTTGTCTCCGCGCAGCTTCGCCTAAGCGGTTTCTACACCTGTATCGGAAGCAGGCTGGCCCGCATCGGGGTATCTCCGCCAACGCTTCTGGCCCTCTTGATAGCAGTTGCCGGACTCCTTTCGGCTCTGCTTGCCAATGACATCGTTTGCCTGGCCATTACCCCCGTGCTAATCGACGGGTGCGCGCAAAGACAGCTGGACCCCGTGCCCTTTCTGCTGGGACTTGCATGCGCGGCCAATGTGGGGTCGGCCGCCACGCTCATTGGAAACCCGCAAAACATGCTGATCGGACAAACGCTCAACCTTTCCTTTTCCCGTTACCTGTTAATCGCCTTGCCGCCCGTGGCGGGCGGGCTTATCGCCGTATGGGCGGTGATATGTCGCAGCGTCGCCGGCAGGTGGACAGGGTGGGGTTTTAGCACTCAGGATGTCGAAAATGGACTAAACGCCTGGCAGGTCTTAAAGGGGCTCGCAGTCGTGACGCTGCTTGTGCTTGCCTTTCTATTTACCTCGTGGCCAAGGGATGTGCTGGCACTCTGCGCGGCGGGGATTCTGCTAACCAACAGGCGCATCGCCTCGCGCGACATTTTAAACTTAGTCGACTGGGATGTGCTCATCTTGTTCATAGGCCTGTTTATAGTAAATCACGTTATGGAGACCTCAGGTATGCTGCCCGCGGCAATAAAGATGCTTGAGGCCGCAGGCGTTCATCTGCGCTCGCTTCCCTGGCTCTTTGGCCTCACCGTCTTTTTGTCGAATCTGGTTTCGAACGTACCGGCGGTCATGCTGCTGCTAAAAGTGGCCCCAAACCCGTCAACGGGACCCCTTCTGGCCTTGGCCGCCACATTTGCGGGCAATCTGCTTTTATTCGGAAGCATTGCAAACATCATCGTAGTCGAGCAGGCATCCAGGCGGGGCGTATACATATCCTGGAAAAAACACGCGTCCATAGGAGTTCCGGTTACTCTCTTGACGCTGGCTCTTGCGGCAGGATGGTTGTGGGCGCGCATGAGATAGTACCTCTCAGCCCAGCTCCAGGCCCCTGTGGCCGGGAAAATCCACAACCACTCCATTTCTCCACTTCGGCGCTTTTATCAGGTAAGCAACTTCCAAACGGTAGCGGGTAGCAGGAAAACCAAGGACTCCTTCCCGCTTCCCGCTACATTTTCCCGAATTCCTGTTTTATTAGGACAGTATTTGCAAAATTTCCATATTGCGTACGCCCATTGGCGCCTGGACTTTGACTTCATCGCCTTCTTCGCGCCCGATCAAAGCCTTGCCAATCGGGGAGGTAACCGAAATGGTCCCTTCCGTGACATCGGCCTCATAGGGGCCGACTAACCGGTAGGAACTGACGACACCGGTTTCCAGGTCCTCCAGTACAACTTTACAGCCGAAAACGACCTTACCGTCCACCTCCTGCGGCAAATCGACTATTTCCGAATTCTGGAGTCTTTCGATAGTCTCCTGGATCTTGCCCTCGATGATGCCCTGCTTTTCCTTGGCAGCATCATATTCGGCGTTTTCGGAAAGGTCCCCGTGGCCGCGGGCTTCCTCTATTGCCTTAATGACCGTTGGTCGCTCCTCTTTTTGCAAGCGCTGCAGTTCTACCTTTAATCTTTCATACCCGGCCTTGGTGATGGGGACTCTTGCCATTCCCGCTCCTTTCATGACAAAAAAAATACGCCGTCGCATTTCCGGCGACCGTAAAAACAGCCGACGAAACGGTGACTGCGTTGGTTAACAAACTCACAAAATTATTCTAATACACAAATCGACAAAAAACTTCATCAAAAAGTGCAACCCGGGAACATAGAAATTTTTCCTATTTGGGACCAAAGCCCATTTTGAATTACCACGGACAAGCACGGTCGTGGTAGACTGCTACGTTAGCGTGGAGGTGATCGGCATGGGCCGACCCTCGAGCCGCGCCTTCCCAGGGCAGCTTGACTCCGAACCAAGAATAAAATCCGGCAGAGACCTCGTGAGGGACTTTTATGTATTTTAAGCGCAAAGACCTTCTGGGAATTCGTGAACTCGACGTCTCGGAAATTGAATATATCCTCGACTTGTCCCGTTCGTTCAAGGAAATAAACGAGAGGTCCATCAAAAAGGTGCCGACCTTGAGAGGCAAAACGATCATTCACCTCTTCTACGAGCCCAGCACCCGGACGCGGACCTCTTTCGATATCGCCGCCAAACGGCTAAGCGCCGACACTTACTCGATAACCGCCTCCACCAGTTCTGTAGTAAAGGGTGAGACGGCCCTGGACACCATGAAGAACCTGGAGGCCATGAAGCCCGATGTGTTTGTCATTCGCCATTCCGCCTCAGGGGCCCCCTGGCAGCTTGCCGCCCGCACGGCGGTTTCGGTGATAAACGCCGGAGACGGAATGCACGAGCACCCTTCCCAGGCCCTGCTCGATATGTTGACCATTATGGACCACAAGAAGAGCCTGCGCGGACTAAACGTTGTCATCGTAGGAGACATATTCCACAGCCGCGTTGCGCGCTCAAACATCTGGGGGCTTACAAAAATGGGGGCAAACGTTGTCACGTGCGGCCCCGCCACGCTTATTCCACCCAATATCGACTTGATGGGCGCAGAGGTATCCCACCACTTGGACCAATGCCTCCCGCAGGCCGACGTCATTATGGTTTTGAGGCTTCAAAAAGAAAGGCAACAGCAAATGCTCTTGCCCTCTCTTCGGGAATATTCGGCCTGCTACGGCATAAATGCCCAGAGATTAAAGAAAGCCAAGAAAGATGTTTTGATCATGCATCCGGGCCCGATAAACCGGGGGGTGGAAATTAGCCCTGAAGTCGCGGACGGTCCCTGCTCGGTTATTCTCGACCAGGTCACAAACGGTGTAGCCGTAAGGATGGCGCTGCTTTTTTTGTTCGGACAAAGATAAAGCTTCTTTACAACGCGGAGTTATGATGAAACCAAACCAAAATCCGGCCAACCTGATTTTGCGAAACGGCAGGCTGATAGATCCGGCGCGCGGCTTTGACCTGGTTGCAAGCGTTCTCATAGAGGATGGCAAAGTAGCCGCAATCGGCCCGGAAATTCAAATCGGAGCCCAGAGGCTGGCGCAACTGGAGCAGATAGATGCAGAGGGCAAATGGATAGTCCCGGGCCTTATCGACATGCACGTTCACCTTCGTGAGCCGGGCGAAGAATACAAGGAGACAATCGGTTCGGGCACCAGAGCGGCCGTTGCGGGCGGATTTACCTCGGTTGCGTGTATGCCAAACACCCATCCGGTAAACGACTGCGCCGCGGTTACGCAGTTTATCCTCAAAAAGGCGGCCGAGGAGGGGGTCTGCCGGGTATTTCCGGTTGCTGCGATCAGCTGCGGACTCGAGGGCAAAAACCTTTCCGGATTCGCGGAGCTGCGAGCCGCGGGCGCGGTAGCCGTCTCGGATGACGGCAGGCCGGTTGAGTCAAGCCTTCTCATGAGACGGGCACTCGACTACGCAAAGACATTCGACCTGCTCGTAATTAGCCACTGCGAAGATCTCGGCCTCTCTGGCGGCGGTCTCATGAACGAGGGCCCGGTGTCTACAAGACTTGGGCTAAGAGGCATCCCCAGGGCCGCCGAGGAGATCATGGCCGCGCGCGATATTCTTCTGGCCGAACTTACCGGCGCAAGACTCCACCTTGCCCACATCAGCAGCGCCGGTTCGGTGGCCTTGATACGCGAGGCAAAAAAACGCGGAGTGTGTGTTACGGCCGAAACCGCTCCGCATTATTTCACTCTTGACGAAGAGCTTCTTTCCACCTTCAATCCGGTCTACAAGGTCAATCCGCCGATACGCACAGCTAAAGACATCGAGGCCGTAAAGGCCGGGCTAAGCGATGGAACCATCGATGCGATCGCCTCCGACCATGCGCCCCACAGCTCGGTTGAAAAGGATATCGAATTCGAGTACGCGGCAAACGGCATGATAGGCCTGGAGTCATCGCTGCCGCTGATTTTAGGACTGGTAAGAGAAGGCGTGCTCTCCCCCTCGCAGGCCATTGCTAAGGTGACCCAAAATCCGGCTAGGATCCTTTCCATCCCTTTTGGCTCGATTACCGAAGGGGCGCCCGCGGACCTTACCGTTATCGACCCGCAGGCAGAATATAGGATAGATGCGAACACCTTCGAATCCAAAAGCAGAAACTGCCCCTTCGACGGTATGCAAGTCAGGGGCCAGGCTGTTTTGACGCTCGTTGACGGAAAGGTGATCTATACCGCCGGAAACTGAGACCTTGGACCTGTATCATGTTCCGCAATAGTGACCAAGCCTATAAGATCCTCGTAGTAGACGATGAAAGCGGCATGCGGGAGCTTTTAGAACTTCTTTTGCTCAGGCACGGCTACAACGTCAGGTGTGCCGAAAGCGGATCGAGCGCCATTGCGGCCGTTAAGAACGACCCTCCCGACCTGGTCGTAACCGATATAAGGATGCAACCCGTAAACGGGCTGGAGGTGCTCAAACAGTGCAAAAAAATCTCTCCGCGAACCATCGTGATAATAATTTCGGCTTATGCGAGCGCGGAACTTGCCGTCGAGGCCATGAACGAGGGCGCCTACGATTATTTTCCCAAACCCTTTAACAACGAAGAACTCCTGTCTGTAATCTCCAATGCTCTGCAAGGCAGAGACGTAGAACAAACGCAGAACCAATCCCTGGAGGGCCCTCTTTATTTCGACTCCATGATCGGCGAGAGCCCCCCCATGCTAAAGGTCTATGAAAGCATCCAGAGGGTGGCCAAAACCGGCAGCAATGTCGTTATCACCGGAGAAAGCGGAACAGGAAAAGAACTCGTTGCCAGGGCGATCCACTCTCAAAGCGCCAGGCGCGACCAGCCGCTGGTGGTTGTAAACTGCGGCGGGGTTCCGGAAAACCTGGTCGAAAGCGAACTTTTCGGCTACCGCAAGGGGGCCTTCACCGGCGCCTTCTCGGATAGAAAGGGACTTGTCGAAGCCGCGCGGGGAGGCACGTTATTTCTAGACGAAATAGGCGAACTCTCCCCCCTTTTGCAGGTAAAGCTTCTGAGGCTGGTCCAGGATAAAACGATCAAAATGGTTGGCGGAACAGCGGAAATTCCGGTCGATGTCCGTATTATTTCGGCCACCAACCGAGACCTCGAAAAGATGGTGATGGAAAAGAGTTTCCGAGAAGATCTCTATTACCGCCTGAATGTGCTCCATATCCGCGTACCGCCTCTAAGAGACCGCAGGGAAGATATTGGGCTTCTCGCCCGCTATTTCTTGTCGAAATTTACGAAGGATTTCGGAAAGGAGATCCACAAAGTATCCTCCTATGCCATGGACATTCTGTGCAACTATGAGTTCCCGGGAAACATAAGGGAACTCGAACATATAATCGAACGCGGCGTGGCGATGGAATCCTCAAGGATAATTCTTCCCGACTCACTGACCCTTTCGATGCACAGGCGAAAAGAACTGGAAGAAACGCCCCAAACGATCCCCTCCGAGATACCGGTCGAAGACTTCGATCTCGACGGCCATTTGGCGCAAATAGAAAGGCGCCTGCTCCAACAGGCCCTTCTCCAGACGGGCGGAGTAAAACTCAAGGCCGCCAAGCTTCTGGGAATATCTTTCCGCTCCTTTCGCTACCGGCTGTTAAAACACCAACTTGCCAGTGAAGATGATTTGAAGGAAGACCAGGAGATGGGCGCAGGCCATAAAACGACAGAATACCGAGATGGTAAATCGCATTAGATGTTTCTTTTGATTCCCAACCCGCCCGCAGCCGCTGCTGCTTCCTGCCGGCCGTTACCTGGCGCTCTTAAGAAAAAAAACTCTCAAGCCGCTTTCCCCTGGAATCCTTGGCATTATAATGAAAATCTCGAATTCATCAGCAAGCCAAGCTTGCCGTTGCTGACTGAATACCGAAAGTCCTTGACCTTTTTGCCAAGTTCCAATAAAGGGGACAGGTTCTTTAAAATCGAAACATAAGGGGTGGTGCGATATGCCGAAAAAAGATATGGAAGGTGACCAGATGATGGACGACTTCGAGGACGATTCCGGTCTCGAATTCGAACAAACCGACGAACTCGATTTTGCCGGCGAGGAGGATCTGCTTCTCGAAGAAACAGATGACGACGAGGAGATGGTCCCCTCCGTCCTCTACAAGGGGATCTCCAGGCCGAAAACCGATGATGACTGGCGCCAACTTTTAATGGGGGCAAGCAAAGAAGGCGTGCCGCACTACAATATCTCCGACACTTATAAGGAAGGCGCGCTGCTTTTGCACCCCTCCTTCGGCCTCGGAGTGGTCGCCAAACTTATTTCATCGCGCAAAATTGAAGTCATATTTGAAGAGAGCAAAAAACGCATGGCGATGAACGTCGTCCCACCCAACCGGACAGCTTAGAGAAAGAAGCGGGCAGCAAGAGGCGAAAACCGGTAACCCACCGGGACCCCACGCCGCCTTGCTTTCCGCTCACCCTCGCTTTAGCGCCGGAGCCAGCCGCGACTTCACCTCTTCGAGCAAAAACCCGTAGACCGGGTCTACGCCGGCAACAACGTTTCCATTATCGAGGTAGTTGTCCTCGCCGGCAAAATCGCTTATCGTTGCGCCGGCCTCGGTTATAAGCAGAGCGCCGGCGGCTATGTCCCAGGCTTTGAGGCCGATTTCCCAAAAACCGTCGACTCTTCCGGCTGCAAGGTAGGCCAGGTCCAGCGCCGCGGCGCCCGCGCGCCTTACTCCGCTAACCCCCAGGGCTATCCGTTTAAAGGAGGCCAGATACGGGTCCATGAACTCCTTGGCCCGAAAGGGAAAACCGGTCGCAACCAGCGCCCGCTCCAGTGCAACGGGCTTTCGCACTGGGAGCCTGTTTCCATTGAGCCGAACCCCTGCGCCTTTTTTCGCCGAGAAAAGCTCGTTTCTAACAGGGTCGAGAACATAGCCCAACACCGGTTTTTTATCCAGACAAACCGCAATGGATACCGCAACGAAGGGAAAGCCGTGGATAAAGTTTGTGGTGCCGTCAATGGGGTCGATCACCCACGTGTAGCCCGGCTGTAATCCCTCGTTGGCCGATTCTTCCGCCATGATGTTATGGCTCGGGAAATTGAGCCTTACCGCTTCGGTGATAAGCTGCTCACATTTTTTGTCTATCTCTGTCACATAATCGCAAGGGCCCTTCGTTGTGACCATGGAACCGGCCACCTGCCCTATGTGATGCCGGATCAGGTCTCCGGCCTCAAGAATAATCTCCTGCACTACGAACTCAATTTTATCGATCATGTCTGTTTCCTCTTCTCCACCGCTTGCACTTGGAACCAAAATTGAGTACAAACCCCAAAATCCAGATCAGGACAAATCGTCTTTGCCCCATTTTATAGGTCCGGAAGGTCTCGAGGAGCTATAAAAATTAAAAAATGGAGTCATAACTTGATCATAGATGTTCACACCCACATCTTCCCCCCTGACATAATCTCGGGCAAAGAGCTGTTTTTGGCAGGCGAACCCGAATTCGCTCTCCTCTACGCTCCGGCAGCCTCCAAGATGGCCTCAGCCGAAATCCTTATCCAATCCATGGACGAAAACAATATCGATTTCTCGGTAGTGTTCGGATTTCCATGGAGAAACGCGCAAACCCTCGCCCGGCATAACGATTACGTGCTCGAAGCCGCCGCGAGGTATCCCGACCGGCTCATCCCCCTGGCCTGCATTGACCTTTGCTCGCCCACCTGCGCCGCGCAAGCCGAAAAGATGCTTTGCGCGGGTGCCCGCGGCCTTGGCGAACTCGCAGTCTACTGCGCCGGCGAAAATATGGACCGTGTTATCGACAATTTCAAGCAAATTGGAGCCCTTTGCAGGCAAAAAGAGGCTGTGCTGCTCCTTCACGCCAATGAACCCATCGGCCACCAATACCCGGGCAAGGCGCCCCATGGCCTTGCTTTCTACTACGCCATGGCAAAGGCGGCCCAGGGAGCCACCCTCATTTTCGCCCACTGGGGGGGCGGCCTGATTTTCTACGAGCTTTTAAAAAAACAGGCCCCGGCAACATTCGCAAATATCTATTACGATACGGCGGCTTCCCCCTATGTCTACAAAACGGTCATCTACAGCACCGCCGCGCGGGCGGTCGGGGCCGGAAGGATTCTTTTTGGAAGCGATTATCCCCTGCTTTCTCCCAAGCGCTATTTTTGCGAAATGGAGCAGGCAGGCCTTGAACAAAAAGAAATTGACGCCATCGCTGGGCAAAACGCCGCCGCAATTTTTAAAATTGCTCCGGCTTGACCCTCTCGCAAAAAAGCGCCAAGAGCGAAGCAGCAGAGCCCGAGCCTGGGCTCACATCCGCTTTTTGTTTGACTCTCACACTCGCGCAATGTTAGCTTTCAGCGAGCGAAGAGTCAGCTTAGAGGTTGGAAATTTTTAAGGAATACTGGTCGCAGACCGCTTATGGCTAAAAATTCGTCACTTTCCGAGTTTTTCGAAGACAGCAAATACACAAGGCGCATATTGGCCGCGGGCGCCGTTTTACTCCTGGTGCTCGAACTCGGGATCCTGGTGGCCGTCTACAATCAGTCGGGCCTTAAGACCAGGGTTTGCATTACCGACACAAACGGCAGGCTCGTCTACGAAAGCCCCGGCCCCACCATAACTTCCTATGAAAAAATGATGTTTGAAGATAACTTCGGGCCTTTAAAAAATTACACCACCCAGTTGAAATCCCAGTATGAACCGTTTAACTACCGCTCGTGGATTCTTCTTGCGGTGGGTTTGCCCCTTGGCCTTATGCTGCTGCTTTTTTTCATGGCCCAGGTGTGGCTCATGCTTTTAAAAGGCAATCCCAGGGAGGAAGCCGCCGATCCCATAGATACCGCCAAGTCGGGTTTTGGCAGTTTCCTTAGCGTCTCGAAAAACTTCTCGGTTCTAGGAATCGGGTTCGCAATAGTTTTGGCCATGCTTATTTTATGGTTGATTCCGTCAATACTTGGAGATATGGCTTCGGCGCTCTTTGGCGCTGTCAAGCAGTACCCATTGTTTTTTATCGGGGTATCGTTATTTGCCGGAGGGTTGCTTGTTTGGGTAATTTATCTGAGATACAAGCTGTCCCGGCAGATGCTCGAAAACCAGGTGCGCATCGAGAAGTACCGGATAGAAAGATTGATGCTCGAACAGAATTCGACGCAACAGCTTCTTCCTGCTCACGCCGATGAGGCTCAAACAAAATTTTTGCACTCAGAGGAACATTAGAAAGATGTGGTTTAAAAACAAGGAAGAAAAGCACCGGTCCGAAACAAAGAAAGGCTGGACGGACGAGGCTACTTTGGACCGTGGAGTATACTATCTTTACCTGATAATCGGTTTGCAGGTTTTGTTCGTCTTGTCGCTGATGGGGATAATCATGTTTATAGGAAAGGTTATCTCCACGCCGGCATGGGTTTTCATGTTCATTTTCGCAATTTCGATCGCCGGCATTGTCTATCTCTACAAGAAGGCAAAAAGGCAGATCGTCAAGCTTAAAGACTCCTTCGGAAAATCAGATAAAAATTACGAAATCAGCTTTATGGGCGGAATGCTCACCATGCGAGTCGAACAAAACCAAAACGACGCAAAACTCCTCGAAGCCCCGCCTTCGCAGGTTGCCGATCAGATCATCGAAGCGGAAACGATCGAGCCCGAGCCTTCCCCCAAATCCGTTCAGCCCCACTGAACACTTGGCAGGGAGAGGAATTCTTCAGCCGCGTTCTTCTTTACTACGGTGTCCTTAAGCCAACAAGAACCGCCTTTTTCTGGATGATCGACATTAAAGTGAAGGCCGCGGCTCTCTTTTCTTTTGATCGCGCAGCGGATTATCAGCTCGGCCACCAACGCCAGACCCTGAAGTTCGACCAAATCGCTGCTCAAGGGGATGTTGGGCATGTGCTCCTTAAGTTCCATTTTTATCTGAACTATATGATTGAGGGCAAGGGCAAGCCTTTTGTCCGTTCGTACGATCCCCACGTAATTCCACATCAACCGCCTGATAAAATCCCAGTTGTGGGCTATCATGACCATCTCGCTGTTAGAACAATTTTCGGCGCAGACTTTTGCGGAACAGTCGGGCACACCCGGCAGGTCGCGATTTCGCCAGGCCTCCAGGCGCTCCGCGCACTCGAGCGCCGCGGCATGAGAAAAAACCATGGCTTCCAGCAAAGAGTTGCTTGCCAGGCGGTTTGCACCGTGGAGCCCCGTGCAGGCGCACTCGCCGATCGCGTAGAGATTGTCTATGCTGGTGCGCCCCGAGGAGTCGGTCAGGATGCCGCCGCACATATAGTGGGCCGCGGGAACTACCGGAATAGGATCTTTGGTGATATCGATGCCAAGCGACAGGCACCTCCGGTAGATGTTTGGAAAACGTTTGGTCAAAAATTCGGCATCCCGGTGTGTTATATCCAGAAAAACACAGTCATCTCCGCTATTTTTCATCTCGGTATCGATTGCGCGCGCCACAATGTCGCGGAAGGCCAAATCCTTTAGCGGGTGGTATTTTTCCATGAAAGCGCGCCCTCGCTTGTCGATGAGCCTTGCCCCTTCCCCTCGGACGGCCTCGGAGATCAGGAAGTTTTTAGCCGTCGGATGATAGAGGCAGGTCGGGTGAAACTGCACGAATTCGAGGTTGGCAAGCTGAGCACCGGCCCGGTAAGCTATGGCCAACCCGTCGCCCGTGGCTACGTCCGGGTTGCTCGTATAAAGATAGACTTTGCCCGCCCCGCCGGTACAAAGCAGCACCACGTTGGCCACAAAGGTATGGATTTCTTCCGCGGTAATATCCAGAACATAAGCACCCCGGCAGGTGTCCTGCTGGAAAAGATCGACTGAGCCCACTTTCATCGACTGATGCTGGATCACCAGGTCCAGCACCAGATGGTTTTCGAATATAGCGATATTGGGATTGGCCTCGGCGGCGGCGATTAGCACTTTTTCAACGGCCTTGCCCGTCATGTCCTGGGCATGAAGGATACGGTTGCGGCTATGACCCCCTTCCCGCCCCAGGTCAAAACCGTTTTGCTCCGCCAGGAGGTTAAAACCCACGCCAAGCTCGACAAGCTCCCGTATACGTTGCGGACCGGCTTTTACCACCTGGTCCACAATGTCTGGATGACACAGGCCGTCCCCAGACTCCAGGGTATCCTTCACGTGGAGGTCGAAGGAATCGTCCCGGCCCACCACGCAGGCTATTCCGCCCTGGGCGTAGTTCGTGTTGGTTTCAAGCTTGTCCTTTTTCGTTACTATAGCCACAGTGCCGCTTTTGGCTGCCTTAAGAGCGAATGTCAGACCCGCAATTCCGCTGCCGACCACCAGATAATCGAATTGATTTTTCATTCGCAATTCCTCATACTTCCTTCGGATTAATTTTTTTCTTATTAATACTAAAGCCATCACGCGGCAAGCAATGTTTTGCCTCAATGGGCCGGAAACGGATTGTGCTATGAAAGACGACATCTGCAAGGAAAACTCAGGGCTGTCCTCAAAAACTTTAAAGGTGATCGCCCTTGACTGCGACGGGGTGCTCTTCGATTCAAAAGAGGCAAATATTCGCTTCTACAGCCATATAATGGAGCATACCGGGGGCCCTCCCATAAGGGGCGACCAGCACGAATATATCCACATGTACCCCGTCCGGGAATCTCTTCTCTATCTTACCGGAGGCGAGGGTCCCGACTTCAACCGGGCCCTGGAGTATGTGAAAACGATCGACTTTGGCCCCTTTAACCGCTACCTTACCCGTGAACCGGGATTGGTGGATTTTCTAAAACGTGCGAGCACGCACTACAAAACCGCCCTGGCTACCAATCGAACCGTTTCAACCCTGGAGCTTTTGGAACAGTTTAACCTCAGGCAATATTTCCACCTCGTGGTGTGCGCCCTGGACGTCACAAACCCCAAACCACACCCGGAGACGATGGAAAAAATATTGGAAAAATTCGAAGTTCTCCCCCAAAATGTTCTCTATATTGGAGATTCCAGAGTCGATGAGGCCTTGGCGAAGGCTACTGGGGTTCATTTTGTAAGCTACAAGAACCCCGCCCTGGAAGCTCAAGTGCATATAGGCCATTTCCAGGAACTCGGTTGCCTGTTCCCCGAAGATGATCACAGCTGAGTTCATCACGCTGTTTGCAATTCCATTCTGGATGTGTTACGATTTAATCGTTGTTTACCGGAAAATTAAGGCTTGGTCGTGCTAGACGGGGAGCTAGCGGTTCCCTGTAGCCCGAGATCCGCTTTAGCGGGGTTGAATTCCCTTTTGAAGGACCCTGACTGAGCTGGCTGCATTTAATTCCCGCACCGGTTGGACACCACGCAACAGACGAACGCGAACCCCGTCAGGTCCGGAAGGAAGCAGCGGTAAGTGGATCCGGCTGTGTCGCGGTACCATCTAACCTGGTTGCTCGAAGACGTGCGGACGGTTCTGCACGGTTCGACGGAGGGTGCACGGCCAAGTCTTTTCCTTTTTAAATGTGAGTCGGCAATGAAACTCCATTACCTCCAACACGTCGCTTTCGAAGGGCTGGCCAATATCGGGAGTTGGGCCAAGAGCCAGGGTTGGGCTGTTTCGGCTACCCACCTCTACCGGGGCGAAAAGCTGCCTGCCGCCAACGACTTTGACTGGCTGGTTGTAATGGGCGGCCCGATGAACATATATGAAGAGCAGGATTACCCCTGGCTTGCCGCTGAAAAGCGCTTCATCGCAAAGGCCGTGGAGGACAATAAAATTGTTCTTGGGATCTGTTTGGGAGCCCAGTTGATCGCCGATGTCCTGGGTGGGCGCGTTGTGGCAAACCAACACAAGGAAATCGGGTGGTTTCCCGTAACTCTAAGACCAGAAGCAACCCAGGCGCTGGCCTTTAAAAACTTTCCCTCGCAATTTCCCGCCCTTCACTGGCACGGAGATACGTTTTCTCTTCCCCCCGGCTGCGCGATGCTGGCTCAAAGCGAGGCCTGCCCCGCCCAGGCCTTTTCCTCAAAGGGCGGTAGAGTCCTCGGTCTTCAGTTCCACCTCGAATCCTCCATGGAAAGCGTTGGGTTGCTCGTTGAGAATTGTTCCCACGAACTTGTTGACGGACAATATATTCAGTCAGGCGAGCAGATCTTAAAAAACAGCGACCATTTTTCCGCCATCCACGGCCTCCTGCACCTGCTTCTCGAAAATTTAAAGAGCATCTAAACCCGGCTCCCGCAAATCCCCTTGGACTAATTTCCAGCTCAATTTAACCGGTTTGGCGCCAGGATAGACTCAATTGCTCTTAAGGCTCGTCATGATAACGATCTGGTTTTGTCCGCATGCGCGATGAGGGGTTAGCTTTCCAAACGTGGGTAAAGGAGATAGACCGATGGATGTTGCGAGACTAAAAAATTATATAGACGGAGAATGGGTAGAAGCGCAAACCGACGAATATGCCGATGTTGTCAATCCGGCCCGAGGAGAACTTCTTGCCAGGGTTCCGCTATCCTCTTCAGCCGACATCGACAGAGCGGTCAAAAGCTGTGCAAAGGCTTTTGAGCAATGGCGAAACACCCCGCCTTCGGCCAGGGCCCGCTATCTTTTCAGGCTCAAGGAACTGATGGAAGATCGCTTCGACGAACTGGCCGAGGTGCAAACCAGAGAACACGGCAAAACGATTGACGAATCCCGTGGCGAGACCAGGCGCGGCATAGAGCAGGTAGAAGTCGCAACGGGGGTTCCAACCCTCATGCAGGGCTACAACCTCGAAGATATTGCCGCGGGCATCGACGAGCACTGTTTTTTCCAGCCCATCGGGGTCTTTTCCCACATAGCCCCCTTCAATTTCCCCTTCATGGTGCCGCTCTGGTTTATACCTTACGCCATTGCAGCCGGAAATACCTTCGTCGTAAAGCCTTCGCCGCGCGTACCCCTTTCCCAGACCCGGGTAATCGAGCTTTTCGAACAAGCCGATTTTCCACCGGGAGTTGTGAACATGGTCCATGGAGCAAACGTGGCGACAAACGCTCTCTTACATCACCCGGAGGTTGCAGGAGTTACCTTCGTTGGCTCCACGGCGGTTGGCAGAGATATTATATATAAGAGCTGCGGGCAAACCGGCAAAAGAGTCATCGCCCAGTGCGGAGCGAAAAATTTTATCGTGCTGATGGAAGACTGCAACCTCGAAAAATCGATGGCCGGACTCATGACCTCATTTTTCGGCAATACGGGGCAGCGCTGCCTGGCCGGGGCAAACCTGGTCGTGGTCGGAGGAGATTCCTTCTGCAAAAAGGCGGTGGATGCCTTTATTGAGGCCGCGGCAGCGATAAGGGTAGGAGACGGAATGGATGAGTCTGTCCAGATGGGGCCGCTGCAAAACGCTCAGTCCAAAGAGCGCGTGCTTGGCTACATCGAAAAGGGCCTGAAAGAGGGGGCAACCCTGGCTCTTGACGGAAGAAATCTCAAGATTGCCGACCCCAACCTGCCACGGGACTGCTTTCTAAACCCTTGCGTCTTTGTGGATCTTAGACCGGAAATGACCATAGCGCGCGAGGAAATTTTCGGTCCCGTTGCAGGCATACTCAGGGCGGCAAATATCGACCAGGCCATTGCGATGATTCATGACAACCCCTATGGAAACGCCGCCGCGATTTACACCTCCAGCGGCCAGGCGGCGCAAAGATTTCGCCACGATGTAAAATGCGGCAACATCGGCATCAACATCGCCGCAGGCTCAGAGAACCAGCAGCAGAACGGCCTGGCCATGGCTGCTGTCGCTTCCAAGGGAGCTATGGCGAGCGCTTCTGCCCCGCTGACCCAGGTGGCGATGTGGAACGGTGGTAGTTCCTCCAACTC
>JBMFHI010000029.1:0-37063 GCA_049976905.1 Syntrophobacteraceae bacterium
GGATTACAGGACAAAAAAACAGGATCGACAGCATAAAAAACCGGGACTCTTCATTTCCCTCTGCCCTGAGAGACTGCGCAAGAGGTTGCTGCTCTAAACCCTTTTGTTGCTCTCCGGTGGCTTTCTCGTACTTGACCTGCAAGACTCAGTATGGGATCCTTCGAACTTCTCCAAAGACCGCAACCGGTTAAGTGATGCAGATAACGCATTGGAATTCTTAAAACACGTTCTCGCCAGTGCCGGAGAAGAAAGATCGTTTTTTTGACTTCCCATTTCTCTGTAGGCGGCACTCCGCAGGAGTGCCTGGGCTTCATTAAAAATGTGTTAAGATAAAGAACAAAATCTGCAAAATCTTGGTACTTCGGACCTGGAAAGCATTTTAAATCATGGCATTTGTGGATAGGGAAGTTCGAAGGCTTTTAGGTAAATCCATCTACCATTATGGGCTGATAGAAAACAACGACAGGATAGCGGTTGCGGTGTCGGGGGGCAAGGACTCGATGCTGCTTCTTTGGCTTTTGCGCGAGAAGCTCGCGCGGGTTCCCATCAGCTACGAACTTGTGGCTGTTCACGTTGATCCCGGGTTTGACACGGAAACTTCCGCTCGGCTGGAAACCTTTTTTATAAAGGAGGGTTTTGCCTACCAGATCCTTCGAACCGATTACGGTCCAAGGGCCCACGGGCCTCAAAACCGTGAAAATCCGTGTTTTCTGTGTTCCAGGCTCAGGCGAGCGGCGCTTTTTAGGAAGGCCCGTGAGTTGGGTTGTCGTAAAATAGCGTTTGGTCACAATCAAGACGATATGCTCGAGACCTTTTTCATAAACATCTGCTACGGGGCCCAGGTGGCCGCCATGCTGCCAAAACAGAAGTTCTTCGGTGGTGAAATATCTGTCATACGGCCCTTGGCTCTCGTTTCGGCCGGCAAAATTTTGAAGGTGTGCCAAAATCTCGGCCTGCCGATTCTGCCGTCCACGTGCCCATCGGCCGACAAAAATCACAGGGCCGAAATCCGCGCCATGTTGGAGAAGCTTATTAAAAAAAATCCCAAGGTGCGTGGAAACATCTATCATGCCATGAGCAATGTCAATTTCGAATACCTGCCGCAGCCTCTTCCGATCCGGGGAAAGCGCGGGCCTTCCGGAGGGGAAGCGGCGTCAAATCGGGAGGATATGGAAATTAAATGAACCAGCGGGAAAAAGACGACGGAAACAAACGGAAAACTTTCGGTGCGGACAAGGCCAAGGCCGCAGGGGGCCCCACCGTCCCCACCTTCTATATTATTGACGGAAGCTCCTACATCTACAGGGCGTTCTACGCCATTCGAAGGCTTTCCAACTCCAGCGGGATGGCCACCCAGGCCGTGTATGGTTTCCTTACGATGCTTCTAAAGGTCATGCGCGAGAAAAAACCCGATTATCTATGCGTGGTCTTCGATTCGCCCGGGCCTACGTTTCGACACGAGTTATCGGAGGCCTACAAAGCCACCCGGCAGTCGATGCCCGAAGAGTTGCTTCCCCAAATACCTTATATAAAAAAGGTCGTTAGCTATCTGGGCGCGCCCCAGATGGAACGTGAGGGCTATGAGGCCGACGACCTGATAGGTACGCTTACCGGCTGGGCTCTGGAGCAGGGGGTTGAAGTCGTGCTGGTCTCAGGGGATAAGGACCTTCACCAGCTCATCCGCGATCCTGTCGTCAGGCAGTGGGATCCCCAAAACGAGCGCTTTTTCGATGAGGGGGCCGTTTTGGAACGCTTTGGGGTGGCGCCGTCCCAGATCGTGGACTATCTGGCCCTGGTTGGCGATAGCTCCGACAATGTGTGCGGCGTTAAAGGGGTGGGCGCCAAAACTGCAAGCCGGCTTTTGCAGGAGTGGGGGTCTGTTGAAAATATTTACTCTCATTTGGACGAGATTTCGCCCCCCTCTCTTAGGCAGAAGCTTTCCGAGGGCCGCCAGGATGCCTTTATGTCCCGCGAGTTGGTCTCTCTTCGGCTCGATGCGTTAAAAATCGGCAAATTGGATGAATTTGCTCTTTTGCCTCCCCTGCGCCAAGAGATGTACAATCTCTGCGAGGAACTCGGGTTTAAGGTAATCCTCGATATGTTAAAGCGGGAATGGCAGGAGGAGGAATCCGCGCCGGTTTCTTTGGGGCCGTCTTCCAGGGAAATTTTAAAACGGGTGGTGCGCAGCCGCAAGCAATTGGCCGAAGTTGTGAAAATGGCCCTGGCAAGGCCCATGATCGCAATCGAGATCCTCGCGGACTCTACCGAAGCCATGAAAGCCGACATTGTCTCCATAGCGGTTTGTCTGCGGGAAGGCGAGGCTTGGTACGTCCCGCTTGGTCACGGCGCGGAGTGCGGGGAGCAGATCAAGCTCTCGGAGGCCATTGAGGAGCTGGAGCCTCTTTTTGCAGCCACCGGCGTTGCCAAGGTCGGGCATGATCTGAAATCTCAGTGGCTTTTGCTCAAAAAGTGCGCGGTAGAACCCGGCCCGATCGCTTTTGA
Organism: Syntrophobacteraceae bacterium; assembly: GCA_049976905.1. GTDB lineage: Bacteria > Desulfobacterota > Syntrophobacteria > Syntrophobacterales > Syntrophobacteraceae > SbD1. Next base: position 2,503 of record JBMFHI010000029.1, read on the forward strand.
TACCATGATGGCAAGCTATCTTCTAAATCCCGGCGAACAGGTGCACTCTCTTGAGCGTGTTTGCGCCGAGCATCTCGAAGAAGCCGTATGTTCCATGGAAGACCTTACGGGCAGGGGGAAAAACCAGACGAATTTTGTCAATATCGGGTTTGACAAAGCGCTCGACTATGGTTGCCGCCAGGTTGAGACATGCCTTCGCCTCGTGCCGGTTTTAAGGCCAAAACTTGAGCAAAGCGGGCTGCTCGGACTCTATGAGTCCATCGAGCTTCCCCTGATCCAAGTGCTTGCTCGTATGGAGTATACCGGGATTTTGGTCGACTGCGAAAAGCTCGAAAGCCTTTCTATGGAATTCCACAAAGCCTTGGACCTGAAGGCCGCTCTTATCTACCAGATGGCCGAGGAAAAATTCAATATCCAGTCGCCCAAACAGCTGGGCGTTATTCTTTTTGAAAAAATGGGGTTGCCCGTGCAAAAGAAGACAAAAAGCGGGCCGTCAACCGATACCGGTGTGCTCGAAGAACTTGCAGGGGAGCATCCGATTGCCGAACAGATCCTGGGGTATCGCACCCTCGCAAAGCTTAAAGGAACCTATGCGGATGCGCTTCCAAAGCTTGTGCATCCGGAAGACGGCCGTATCCACACCTCGTTTAACCAGGCGGTGACCGCAACGGGACGCTTGAGCAGTTCCAACCCCAATCTGCAAAACATTCCCATTAGGAGCTACGAGGGAAGGCGTATTCGAGAGGCGTTTGTCGCTCCGCCCCAACACCTGCTCCTCTCCGCTGATTATTCTCAGATCGAACTGCGGGTTCTTGCTCATTGCAGCCGTGATGAGAGCCTCGTGGATGCGTTTAAAAAGGGTGAGGACGTCCACAGCAGGACGGCATCCGAAATTTTCGACGCTCCCCTGTCGGAGGTCACGGCCGAAATGCGCAGGCAGGCCAAGATGATAAACTTCGGCATAGCCTACGGAATGAGCCCCTTCGGGCTTGCCCAAAGGCTTCGAATCAGCACTAAGATGGCAAAAACGGCCATAGACCGCTACTTCGAACGCTACAGCGGCGTTCGCCGCTTCATTGGCGAAGCCGTTGAAAAGGCTCGGGACCTGGGTTACGCCGAGACCCTCCTTGGCCGAAGGCGGGCTATCCCCGAGCTGCGGAGCAAAAACTTCTCGATTCGCCAGCTTGGGGAAAGACTTGCGATAAACACTCCCATTCAGGGCGCCGCCGCCGATCTCATAAAAAAAGCGATGGTGGACATAGACGCGATTTTAGAAAAAGAAAGCGTCGCGTCCCGGATGCTTCTTCAAGTCCATGACGAATTGCTCTTTGAAGTTCCACGGGGTGAAAAAAAGAGAGTCCAAGAACTCGTGCGGCGAGCTATGGAAGATGTTTATCCTCTCGATGTCGCGCTTAAGGTCGATATCGGCTGGGGAGACAACTGGACCCAAGCCCACGCCTGAGACAAAAATAAAGGCCGTCTGGGAACTGGTCCCGGACGGCCTTCTTTATCCTTAAAACAGGGAGTAACTCTAAGCGGTCTTGCTGTTTTTTTCCAATTCGCTTTTGAGCCTTTCAACTTCCTGCTTGTATTTTTCAGCTTCCTCTCTCAATCGAGAATCGCTTGCGCCTTCCTGGCTCTCCGCGCCTTTACCGAAGGGGAGCTTCTCCTTGACTTCGTCGTAGCCAAGATAGGCGGCCATCAAACCGCCAAGCAGCAGGATGAGCGGGATAGCGCCTGCGATAAACCCCATCACATTGTGAAATCCGATAATGATGCCCAAGAAACCGAGGAACGCCGCAACGACACCGCCCACAAAAACCTTCATGTCCTACCTCCTTCAAATGGTTCAAGCCCAGTATAAAAATTGTCAAGCAATTTTCGAAAATCAAAATTTCGTCAAACCACCTTTTTTGCCGAAACTGCTGGAAAATAGCAACGTAACTTAAATAATGCAAGCATAAATTGCGTCTAAGCCCGGTGGATTTGCTCGTACTCAACAATCCCTATGCACCCCCCGTCGCTTTTGCCCCTCCTTGCGGCCTCTATAATGCGTCCCCTTGGGTGCTTGAGCGACCTGTTTTGCGCTTCGAGCTGCCTTCGTGCTATAAGAGCAAACAGTGTTCATGGATAAAAATCATCGGTATAACTCTAGCCCGCTTACGGCTTTTCCGTTGACTTTGGGCCTTATCCATAAGTATAAGTAAAGATTTAATAATTACCATCCGCTGGAAATAGGCGGCGTTTTGGGGCGGCCCATGGGGCGGCGCCGGCTCCAACCCTGCATGGGGTGTGCGGCTCCGATAGGAAAGGCATGTTGGAAGTATAATGTTTGATAACGATCTGATTTGTGTCGAAAGACCAGGCCGATACGTGGGCCTGGAACTTAACGCCTTCTGTAAAAGTTTCGATAGCGCTTCGGTGCGTTTTGTTCTTGCATTTCCCGATGTCTATGAAATTGGAATGAGCCATCTCGGCCTCCAGTTGCTCTATGATCTATTAAATAGAGCCGAAGATGCCATGGCTGACAGGGTCTACGCTCCATGGCCCGATTTTGAGGCAAAACTGAGGAGTTGCGGCGAGCCGCTAAAGGGGATCGAAAGCGAGCGTCCCCTGTGTGATTTCGATTTCCTGGGAGTCAGCCTCCAGTATGAGCTAAGCTACACTAATATACTGACAATACTCGATTTAGGGGGGACTCCGCTCTACAGCCGCGAGCGAACAACGCAGCATCCGTTTGTGATCGGTGGCGGCCCGTGCGCGTTTAACCCCGAGCCTTTGGCCGATTTTTTCGATTTTTTCGTTCTTGGGGAGGCCGAGGAGGTTTTGCCCGAGATTATTTGCGCCTTTAGGCAGTGGAAGCGTGGGGGGGCAAGGTCGAGGCAGGATTTTCTTTCCTCCCTGCGCTCTATTGCGGGTGTCTATGTTCCTTCCTTTTTCGCCGTCTCCTATTTGGAGGGAGGGCAAATAGCAGCCGTAGAGCCCAGGTTTCCCGACTACACGCATATTGTCAAAAGGGTGGTCCCCGAGCTTGACCGGTTGTGTCCGATTCCTGAAAAGCCTCTTGTGCCTGTCATCGACATCGTTCACAATCGCCTGGGAATGGAAATTGCCCGGGGGTGCACGCGCGGGTGCCGTTTCTGCCAGGCCGGCTACGTTTACAGGCCTGTTCGGGAGCGAGATCCACGCTACGTCCTCGATGCGGCAAAAAAAGCGCTTGCGGCCAGCGGTTTTGAAGATGTGGCGCTCCTTTCCCTGAGCACCGGGGATTATTGCCGAATTCAGGAATTGCTGGGGGAGTTGGTAGGACAACTCGAGCCTCGAAAAATTGCGGTTTCTTTCCCTTCGATGCGTGTTGGAACCCTGACCCCGGCTTTAATGGAGCACGTTAAAAAGGTTAAAAAAACCGGTTTCACTATGGCCCCGGAGGCCGGTAGCGAGCGTTTGAGACGCGTTATTAACAAGGGAATATGCGAGCAGGATTTGCTCGAAGCCGCCGAAGCCGCCTTCGACATGGGATGGCGGATCATAAAGCTCTATTTTATGATGGGCCTTCCCGGGGAGACCGAGGCCGACCGGGAGGCTATCGTGGATTTGTGCATGAGGGTCTGGGAAAAGGGTAAAAAGACACGCGCTGCGGTGAATGTGTCCATCTCGACCTTTGTGCCCAAAGCCCTCACTCCCTTTCAGTGGGCGGCCCAAATGGAGCCGGACCTGATCGAGGAATGTCTGCGCATGTTTAAAGAGCGCCTCCGCAAGCCAGGCATGAGATTTAAATGGAACAAGGCGGGCAGCAGCGTTTGGGAGGCTGTGTTTGCGCGCGGGGACCGCAGGCTTGGAGCTGCGCTCAAGCGGGCTTGGGAGCTGGGGGCAAGGTTTGATGGCTGGAGCGACCACTTCCGAGAAGATCTCTGGCTTCGAGCCATGGAAGAATGCGGACTTAGCCCAGGCTTTTATGCCGGCCGAGAGCGGGGCCGCGAGGAAATCCTGCCTTGGGATCACCTGTCGGCCGGTGTTTCTCCAAGCTTTCTTTGGAGCGAATATGAGAAGGCTTTTGCGGAAGAATTCACCTCCGATTGCAGGCAGGGGGGATGCTCTATGTGCGGGGTCTGCGATCAGGAGAAGCTCTCTCCGCTCATCCACAAAGACTTTGAGCCCGGGCCCGGAAATGAACCGACTCAAGGCCTTGTGCCGCCCGCATCGGAGCAAAAGGAATTTCTCTACCGAGTGATGTATTCAAAGCTTGGGAAAGCCCGATTCTTCGGGCAGCTCGAAATTGCTGCCGCCCTGGAGCGGGCTCTGAGGCGGGCAAACCTTCCGGCCGCCTACAGTAAGGGCTATAGTCCTCATCCCAAAATTTCCTTTGGGGAAGCTCTGCCGCTTGGAATGGAAACCATTGTTGCCGAGGCCTTCATCTCGCTTAATGAAAAGATCGATACCGCGCTTATGCGTGAACGGTTAAACGCCCAATGCAACGGTTTGATAAGGATCAGTGTCGTCGAGCGGGTCGAAAAGAAACCTGCCCCGGCGCCCCAAAGCCGTGGCGTCTATCTCGTCTCGGGGTTGGAGCCCTCCACTGTGGGGTTCCTCATCGCTATATGGCCCAAAAGCGTTGACAATGTGCTGACAAAAAAGACAAAAAAGGGGCAGGCAACGGCAACCCTTGGACGTGTGCTTCTCGATATGCGAAAATCCGGGGAAAATTCCCTTGAAATGGATATCTTCGAAACAGCCGGCTTATGCTTCAGGCCCATGACGGTTCTTGAAAGTCTGGCCGGCGAGCGGGTCGTCGAGCTTAGAAACTGCCTGATTTGCAAGATTGGTTCTTACAGAGAAGAAGCGGGAATCAAGTAGCGGGAAAAAGTGTTTCATTCATTCCCGCTGCTTGCTCGCGACTTTTAACGAGCACATTTTTGCGGGTTGAAGGGTTGCTGGAGAAATACTCTCTCTGTGCCCGGTGCTTGATTCCTTGTGAAAACCCGTGGGGGAAACATAATGTCGGCTGAACTTATCATAAACAGCAATGCATTTGAAACTCGCGTAGCTTTGGTCGAAAACGGACAGGTTGCCGAACTCTATATTGAAAGAAGCTCGGATAAGGGCATTTCCGGAAATATCTACAAGGGGCGGGTAGTGCGGGTTCTGCCCGGCATGCAGGCCTCCTTTGTGGATATCGGACTCGATAAGGCCGCCTTTCTTTACGTTAACGACGTCTATCAGCCCGTGAGCCAGATCGAACAACTCCTCATGTCCGCGTCCGAAAACGATAACGGGGATATCCCGGCAGGCGAGGTCGCGGGGCAGGAGTGCGAGGGAGAAGACAGCGGTTTTCACCGTCCCTTTAACTCCGTTCCTATTGAGGACCGGCTCCAGGAGGGCCAGGAGATCCTCGTGCAGGTGGCCAAGGAGCCTATCGGCAGCAAGGGGGCGAGAATAACGAGTCATATAACCTTGCCCGGAAGGAACCTGGTTTTCATGCCAACGCTGGACCGGGTGGGGGTGTCTAGGAGGATCGAAGACGAAGAGGAGCGAAAGCGGTTGCGTGACATAATGTGTGACATAAAGCCCCCCGAGTCCGGCTTTATCGTTCGCACGGCCGCCGAGGGGGCTGAAAGTGAAAAACTTGGAGCCGAGTCCGATTTTGTCTCCAGGCTCTGGCAAACCATCCAGCGCAGAAGTGAAAACGCGCCCGCCCCGTGCCTTATCTACCGCGAATTGGATATAACCCTTCGAGCCGTTAGAGATCTTTTCACCAAGGAAGTCGACAAGCTCGTGGTGGATTCGGTGTCCGAATACCGAAAAATTCTAAACTTTACCGAGACCTTTCTGCCCTCCCTTTGCAGTGAAGTGGAACTCTACGAGGGAGAAGAACCCATATTTGACGCCTACGGCATCGAAATGGAGATCCAACGGGCGCTTAGTAAAAAAATTTGGCTAAAATCGGGCGGATACATAGTCATAGAATCTACCGAGGCCCTTACCGCCATTGACGTTAACACCGGCAGGTACGTGGGCAAGCGAAACCTGGAGGAAACGATCCTTAAAACCAACCTCGAGGCGGTAAAGGAAATAGCCTATCAGTTGAGGCTGCGAAACCTCGGAGGCATCATTATTATAGATTTCATAGACATGGAAAAGGAGGCCAATCGGGAAAAAGTCTGGAACAGCCTGAGGGCCGCCACCTACAAGGACAAGAGCAAGTCCAATATTTTGCGCATGTCCGACCTCGGGTTGATTGAGATGACCAGAAAGCGTACGAAGGAAAGCATTGGCCACATACTGTGCGAGCCGTGCTTTTACTGCGAGGGGGAAGGCCATCTTAAGTCCAAACAGACGGTTTGCTATGAAATCCTAAGAGAACTCGAACGGCAAAAGGCGGACTTTTTCGGCAAAAAGGTGCTCGTAATGACCCATCCCGAGGTTGCCGCCATGTTTTGTGACGAAGAGCGGGCGGCCCTTGAACGCGTGGAGGAAAAGATGCACGCGCTCATTACGGTCAAGGCCGAGGCCTGCCTCCATCTGGAAAACTATGACATCGCGATGCTGGAGGTCGAATGAAGCGCAGTGTCTCCAAAAGGCTCTACGAGGAAGCTTGCAAGGTGATCCCGGGCGGGGTGAACAGTCCCGTGCGCTCTGGTAAGGCTGTTGGCTTCGAGCCCCTTTTCATTAAGAATGCCGCCGGCTGCCGTATGACCGACGAAGACGGCAACGTCTATATCGACTACGTCGGGTCGTGGGGGCCGCTCATCCTGGGCCACTCGAACCCGGAGGTCCTCGATGGGATCGCGAAGGTTTTGGACCGGGGTACTTCCTACGGCATTCCGACGCGAATCGAGGTCGAAATGGCAGCCAAGGTCGTAGAGATGGTGCCTTCCATCGAGATGGTTAGAATGGTCAATTCGGGAACCGAGGCCGCGATGAGCGCCATCAGGCTTGCGCGGGGCTACACGGGGCGAAAGAAGATCGTAAAGTTTAACGGCTGCTATCACGGACATGCGGATTCTCTGCTCGTTAAGTCCGGCTCCGGGCTTATGACTTTTGGAATTCCCGGCACCCCCGGGGTCCCGGAAGAAATCGTGGCCCATACGATTTCGCTGCCCTACAACGACTTGCCGGGATTGCGCCAGGCGATGGACGAGGTGGGCCGGGAGGTCGCCGCGATTATCGTTGAGCCGGTTGCGGCCAATATGGGCGTCGTGCTGCCCGCCGCCGGCTTCCTGGAGGGCCTTAGACGCCTATGTACCGAGTACGGGGCTCTGTTAATTTTTGACGAGGTGATAACGGGCTTCAGGTTGGGACCGGGAGGGGCGCAGCACTATTTCGGGATAACCCCCGATCTTACCTGTCTTGGGAAAATCATTGGCGGTGGACTTCCGGTTGGCGCCTATGGGGGAAGAAAAGATATAATGGAACATGTGGCCCCGGCGGGCAATGTCTACCAGGCGGGGACTCTTTCGGGAAACCCGCTTGCGATGAGCGCCGGGCTCGCGATGCTGAACGCGCTTGACCGGGGAGGCGTCTATGAGCAACTTGAGAAAAAAAATGATTATCTTTGTTCCGGGCTCGAGCAGGCTGCGGCCTCCGCCGGCGTTGCCGTTACGCTAAATCGGATAGCTTCGCTTGGGTGCGGTTTCTTTACCCCCGAACCCGTTACCGATCTCGATAGCGCGGCTAAATCCGATGTTAAAGCTTATGCTCTTTTTTTTCGGGAAATGGTCGATAGAGGCGTCTATTTTGCGCCCTCGCAGTTTGAGGCCTTCTTCGTCGGAGCCGCGCACCAACGCGAGGATCTCGATCTGACGATCCAGGCCGCCTACGATGCGCTAAAGGTCGTTAAGCAAAAATGCGAGCTCGGTTTATGAAAAGATTTGACTCTCAGGGGCGTTCCATGGTAGTACGCCCGGAAATCGTTTTGTGAAAATTAGAATGAAAAAAGAAGATAAAGAGACATTCAAGCAGGCCGTTATGGCCAGTACAATTGGGTTCCAGGTGGCTTTTTCGCCTTTCATCGGGGTATTCATCGGATATCTCCTGGACTGGAAATTCCATACCTATCCCTACTTGACGGTGATATGGCTTTTGATCGGAGTCGCTGCCTCCGGAGTTAATTATTACCGTTTTGCAAAGCAGCAGCGGGATGAGGACAAGGGGCAAAAGAAGTAGTGGCCCAAACGGACGAGAGCGATAAGCTCCTGCAGCGAATCGAGCTGGCTTCGGCAATTTTGCTGGTTTCACTCACAGGTGGCGCTGCGGCTTTGTTCTCATGGAGCACAGCCTTCGGGGTGTTCATTGGCGGTGCCATTGTCGTTATAAGCTTCCAAATTCTTAAGTGGCAGCTTAGGCGCACCCTCCAAAGACCCGGAAAGCTCCCGAGCAGGGCGGCTGTTTTTCTTAGCTACTACCTTCGGTTTCTTGCGGTGCTCTTTGTTGTTTTTCTGGTTATGTATTTCGGATTGGTTAAGCCTTTTCCCATTCTTGTCGGCCTGTCCGTGATGGTTTTGAGCATTATGTTGGTTGGGGTATTTGAATTCTTCAAGATGAAAAAGGAAGAGAGCTAAAATTATGGAAGAGCATGTGCTTCTGATTAACCTGCTTCTCGAAAAACTGGGTGTCCATATTCCTCAGAATCCGCATACTTTTACCGACTTTCTTCTGCAGCCGCATGTTACCTACACCTGGGTGGCCATGCTGTTTCTGCTGATAGTAAGCGCCCTTGGGGTCAAAAGCATTAAGATGGTCCCCGAAGGCGGACAGAACTTCTTCGAGCTGGTCATCTCGGGCATAGAGGATTTTATGATCGACATTACCGGGGAAGAAGGCCGGTTTATGTTTCCTCTTATCGCGAGCCTTGGGTTTTTTATTCTCTGCTGTAATTATTTGGGCGATATCCCGGGCTTTACTTCTCCTACGGCCAATCTTAACACCACTCTTGCCTGCGCGCTGATCGTAGTGGTAATGACCCATGTCCTCGGTGTCAAATTCCACGGTGTCAAATACATCAAACACTTTATGGGGCCTGTGTGGTGGCTTAGCTGGCTCATTTTTCCCATCGAACTGGTTGGACACATCTCGCGTGCCCTTAGCCTCTCGATTCGTCTTTTCGGCAACGTCTTTGGAGAAGAACTCGTACTGAGCATCCTTTTCTTTCTTGCCGGCCTCTATATGGCTCCTGTTCCCATGATGCTTCTGGGGCTTTTTACCGGATTCATCCAGGCTTTCATCTTCTGCCTGCTTTCCATGATGTACTTTGCGGGCGCCATCGAACACGCTCATTGATAGCGGCGAAATCTTGGTGGGGAAGGCCAAGTGCGCATATTCCTGATCAACTAACTTAATCAAGCTACACAAGGAGGGTTTGTTTCATGAAGAAAAAAGTTGGCCTTTTGACTACGCTCATGGTTTTTGGATTTTCCTGCGCAGCCTTCGCACAGGGCGCGGCTGGCGATGTGAAGTCCTCTGCGGTTTCCTTCTTTCTCTATTCCGCTATCGCGGCAGGCCTTGCGGTCGCCATTGCTGCTCATGGTTGCGGTATCGGCCAGGGCATGGCGGTTAAGGGCGCTGTTGAAGGTATCGCCAGAAACCCCGAAGCTTCCGGTAAGGTTACTGTTACCATGCTGATTGGTTTGGCCATGATCGAGTCTCTGACCATTTACGCTCTGGTTGTTTCGTTGATTCTTATCTACGCCAACCCCGTTGCAAAACTGATCGAAACCTTTGTGGGTTTGTCCAAGTAAAACCCCCTGGTATCGGACTTAAGCAGGGGGCAAGGCGGCGCTGGCGCCGCTTTGCCCCTTGTGTAATTAATACGGGGGGAAATTTCTCCCTGTCTTACTTTGTGTGAACAAAATCACATTGCTAACAGCATCTGGATTCGTTTTCAGGCTCGAGGATACGAAATGAAGTTCGCCAAAATCCCCATGGCCACCATTGTCAGGCTCTCCATTTACATGCGTGCGCTTGAAGAATTGCTGGATAGCGAAGTCGAAGTCATTTCTTCGGAGCGCCTTGCCAGGCAATGCGGGGTCAATCCGGCTCAAATCCGAAAGGACCTGGCCTACTTCGGTGAGTTTGGCGTAAGAGGGGTAGGGTATCGGGTAAGTGAACTTGTAGCGGAAATCAAAGAGATTCTGGGGTTAAACCGTCCGTGGAATCTTGCCATGGTTGGGCTAGGCAATCTGGGCTCAGCCCTTGTCGGCCATGAAAATTTCATTAAACATGGCTACATCTTTACTGCGGCCTTTGACTCAAACCCCGAAAGAATCGGACAAAGTCTTTCAAATGGTCTGATTATCGACGACGTAAATGACCTTGAAGACATCGTGCGTGAGCGGGAAGTTCACGTTGGAGTTATCGCAACACCCCCTGGGGCTGCTCAAAGCGTTGCCAACCAGCTCGTTCTTGCCGGGATCAACGGAATTCTTAATTTTGCCCCCGTTCAGATTCAGGTCCCCGACTGCTGCCGGGTTGAAAATGTCGACTTCACCATTAAACTTGATTCAATTGCCTATCATCTTTCCTGTGTGGATTAGTTTGAGGAGTGACTATGAGTCGTTTTGAGCAGACCTGCGCCCAATTGATTGAAAAGCCGTCGAAGTGGCTGGTAACTGGTGTGGCGGGGTTCATCGGCTCAAACCTTCTGGAGGCTCTTCTCGAACTGGATCAATACGTCGTAGGCCTGGATAATTTTATAACCGGATACCCCCGAAATATCGAGGATGTAAAAGACAGAGTCGGGCCTAAGAGCCACAGGTTCGAATTTATCCAGGGGGATATCCGAAATCTTGATGACTGCCGCAGGGCATGCGCGGGGGTTGACTATGTTCTCCACCAGGCGGCCCTGGGGTCGGTGCCCCGCTCCATTGACGATCCGGTTACCACCAACGCGTGCAACGTGGATGGATTTTTAAATATGCTCGTAGCCGCGAGGGATTCCCGTGCGCGAAGGTTTGTGTTCGCCAGTTCCTCATCGGTCTACGGCGACAGCCCGAAGTTGCCCAAAAGTGAAGAGGAGATCGGCAACCCTCTTTCGCCCTATGCGGCTTCAAAGCTTATAAACGAGGTCTATGCGGCTGTCTTTTCAAGGGTCTACGATTTGGGCTGGATCGGCCTAAGGTATTTTAACGTGTTTGGCAAACGCCAGGACCCCAATGGCGCCTACGCGGCCGTTATTCCCCGTTGGATCGATACCCTTATAAAGGGCGAGGCTCCGGTCATTAACGGCGACGGCCTTACCAGTCGTGACTTTTGCTACATAAAAGACGTTATCCAGTGCAATATTCTTGCTGCCACAGCCGATAATGCCCAGGCCTGCTCCAAGGCCTACAATGTTGCCTGCGCAAATCGAACCACTCTAAATGAGTTGATGGCTATAATTAAGAGATCTCTTCGGATGCGCGGATTTGAGGTAGACCCCATCGAGCCGGTCTACGGCCCCTTTCGCAAGGGCGATGTGCTCCATTCCCTTGCCGACATAGCGCGTGCAAAAAATCTGCTGGATTTTGAGCCTGCCTATAGTGTGCAAACCGGTATGGAAGAATCTATCGACTGGTACGTTAAGAGCTCCACCTCCGGGCAGGCCCGGGGTTGATCGCCTGATACCCGCGCGTTTGCTTCCCGCATAGGTTTGTTCTGTTTTCGAAAAGCTTGTTTTATTCTTTCTCTATTGCTATTTACCCTGTCGTGGAAAATTTTTCGTGTCTTGAGCTAACATACAAGCGGAGAAAACTCGAATGAAATTCGAAGGCACCCAAAATTATTACCTTGGCCCCGAGCTTGCCGAAATCGTCAATATAGCAATCGCCATGGAAAAGCCTTTGCTTTTGATGGGAGAAGCGGGAACCGGAAAAACGCAACTTGCCTTTGAAATTGCCAGGGCTTTCGGGATCAGTATGGAGGAAGCGCGCTGCAAATCTACGTTTAAAGGCGAAGAACTTTGCTATGTCTACGATGCTGTGCTGAGATTAAACGATTCGCGGTTCGGATCGGGCGAGTCGGGTAGAAACGTTAATGATATATGGGATTATCTTCGTTTCGGCCCCATAGGCAGGTCTTTTCTTGCCGAGGACAAAAGAGTGCTCCTTCTCGATGAAATCGATAAGACCGATTCGGACACCCAGGATAACCTCCTAGACGTTCTCGAAGACGGCTCCTTTATCATCCGGGAAATTAACCACAAAGTCTCGGCCAAACAAAAGCCTGTAATAATAATTACAAGCAACGCAAAACGGGAGCTCTCGGATCCGTTTTTGCGCCGCTGTTTTTGCCACTACATCCCCTTTCCCGGTCCCGAGGAGATTTCCATTATCGTTCGGCTCCATTATCCCGATATCTCGGAGCAACTCCTTGACGCCTGTCTTGGGGAGTTCTACCGGTTGCGCGATGGAGGGTTTGAAAAGCCTCCCGCAACTGCCGAATTGCTCGACTGGATCGGCGCTGTACGCTCGAGCGCAGATGGAGGCGGACCTGGCAGTGGCAGGGCCCTTCGCCATGTGGGCACCCTGCTCAAACGCTCCCAGGATCTGCTAAAGTTCAAGGGGCTGGGCCAAAAGACTCCCTGGCGATAAACCGTTAGCAGGCTGCGACCTATTCAAGTTTTTCGTTAGGGGGGAAGGTGCTCTCGTTTATTGAACAATTGCGCAAGGCCGAAATTCCGGTAAGCGTTCGCTATGTTTTGGAGTTCTACGACGGCATTCGCCGGGGGCTGGCCCAGGATGTGGATAGCCTTTTTCTGTTGGCCCGTCTGGTTTTTGTTAAAAAAGTCGAACACTACGATACCTTCGAAAGAGTTTTTGCCGCTTTCTTCCTGGGGAAAACCTCCTGGGAAATGCCCCAATGGGAAGAGACCTTCGCGGGAAAGCCCTTCGAGGAGTGGCTGCGCGAGCAGGTTGCAAAAGGCGCGATTTCCCTGGATGAGCTGCGAACCTTTGAACTCGAGGATCTGCTCAAGCGGTTTTGGGAAACTCTTTTAAAGCAGGATGGCCAGCATCACGGCGGCAACCGGTGGATCGGGACAGGGGGCAGGTCGCCCTTTGGACATTCGGGCTCGGCGGGCGGAGGAGTAAGAGTCTATGGCAAAGGGCTTCACGGTACGGCCCAGAAGGTCATCGACAGAAGAAACTATGTCAATTACAGCGGCAAATCCCGGCTGGCGGGCAGCAATGTGGGCCAGGCTCTCGCTGTTTTAAAAAATCTCAAACGTGCCGGACCCGAAACGGTACTCGAAATCGATGAAACCATTTATCGAACCGCTAAAAACGGGGGCGAAATCGAGCTGGTCTTTACCCGGGAGCTAAGAGACCGGTTAAAGCTGGTGGTGCTCCTCGATAATGGCGGCTATTCGATGGAGCCCTACCTTGAACTCGTAAAGTATGTGTTTGGCAAAATGAGGGATAAGTTTAAGGACTTCAAGTACTACTATTTCCACAACTGCCTCTATGGGACAGTCTTCGAGGACGTGGCCCGCACCGTAGCCGTGCCGTGGGAAGACCTCATCTCGCGCGGTGCCGATACCCACCTCATCATAATTGGCGATGCCAATATGGCGCCCTCGGAGTTGATGGCCGCCAATGGATCGCTCTACTTCTACAGCTATGATAGAAGGCCGGGCATTGAGTGGCTAAAACAGCTAAAGGCGGCCTTTCCCGCAAGCGTCTGGCTAAACCCCCTCCCGAGGCAATACTGGCCGGGTGAAAGCACCACGATCACGCAGATCGGCCGTATTTTCCCAATGGAGGATCTGACCTTGGCGGGTATTAAAAACGCTGTTCAAATTCTTGGCAGAGGTCGTTAAATAAAGGCGGGCAAATCGGTGCGGCAAAACCCCGGGAAAGTACTTCCCGCCAACCGATTTACCGCCTCTTCCCTTATTGCTGTCCCCATTTGAGCTTGGATCGCAAGATCTCAAAATGATTGACGCCCGGCGCTCTTATAAAGCCCAGAGGCTTGGAGGCGGCCGTTACCACCACCTGGTCGAAGTCCCTTATCGGACATCCTACCTGGCCGTCGCAGGTGAGGGTAACGTCTGCGGCCGGTTCCGCGATTTCAACCATGACGGTTACCTCCGCGGGAAAAACGATCGGTCTGTTGGTAAGGGTAAAGGGGCAAATCGGCGTAAGGACAATAGCCCTGGCGGTAGGGAAAATGATCGGCCCTCCCGCGGAGATATTGTAAGCGGTAGAACCGGTGGGGGTGCAGATGATGAGGCCGTCGCCCCTGAAATGAGTCAGGAAATGGTTGTTGATGGTGGCATGCAGATCGACTATGCGGGCAAGCGCTCCCTTGTTGATCACTGCGTCGTTTAGGACGCGATGGCTAAAGATCTCTTTGCCCTCACGCTTTACGCAGACCCGCAGGGCCATTCGCGGCTCGATTTCAAAATTTCCGGCCAAAATGTTTTCAAATTCCGAAAAACAGGATTCCGCGTTGATCTCGGTGAGAAACCCCAGTCCCCCAAGGTTTACCCCTATGATCGGAATGGGCCTTTCTTCAATAAAGCGTGCGACGCTAAGGAAGGTTCCATCTCCTCCAACTACCACCACCGCTTCGGTTTGAGCGGGGATGTCAATTTTTTCGTAGGTGCAGCTCACTTCCGAATTATCGATGTTTTCCCTGATAAAGACTTCAATATCGCGGTTTTGGAACCATTCCTTGAGCTGGTGGGCAAGCCTGGCCGCTTCAGGCCGCATGCGCTTATATATTATCGATATGTAGCGCATTGAAATCCTCCAAAATAGAAATCCCTAAGGTTGGGGCCCGGCCGGTATGGAAAATATTTGTCAAAATTGTCCGGTTGCTCTACATTGCTCTAAGGTGGCCGGTTTAAAATTGCCTATAGGCCGTTATTGAAGACGAGTCAAGTGATTTGGTACGTTCTGCTTTGGGCGCTCCATTGCGATGGCGCCAGGGGTGGTGGATGAATTCGGATAGACAGAGCGCGGTTCCTTCTCAGAAAATCCTCGTGGTTGATGACGAGCCGCAGTCCTGCGAGATTCTCTGTGAGGCTCTGGCAGCCTGGGGACATGATGTCGAGAGCGCTTTGGACGGTTGGGCGGCTATCGAGAAAATCCAGGGAAAAGGCTTCAGTATCGTTATTACCGACATGGATATGCCGCGCATGGATGGGATGGGGCTTATCGAGCGCATTGCGGAGGATTATCCTCAAATCGATATCATTGCGGTTACCGGGCATTTGATGAAATATAAATACACCGAAGTGGTCGAAGCCGGAGCTGCGGATTTTATCACCAAACCGTTTTCGCTAAATGAACTCCAGGCCAAGCTTAACAGGCTTATCAGAGAGAGGATTTTGCGCGAGCAGCTCGAAAGACTCGCTGTTCGCGACCCCCTGACCTCAATTTATAATCGACGCTCCTTTGAGGAAAATGCCAGAAAAGAAGCCATACGGGCACAGCGCTATCGCCATTCCTTGTTTCTTTTCTTTATGGACATAGATAATTTTAAAAAATTTAATGACATGAACGGCCATCAGGCAGGCGATGGGCTCCTCATTAATGTGGCCCATCTCTTGACGAATTCGAGCCGGGAAAATGTCGACAGCGTCTATCGCTATGGCGGAGATGAGTTCATAATGATGCTGCCCCACCTGCCCGCCGAACAGGCAAGAGGTGTTGCCGAGCGCATCTGCTGGAACTTTGATCTTCTAAAACTTGCTCCCGCGGGTCTTTCCATCGGTATTGCCAAATTTATCCAAAAATCCGGTTCAGTCGATCAGGATATCCAGGATATGATTCAACGGGCCGATAATGCGGTCTATGCCGCCAAAAAAAAAGAGCAGGGCAAAGATCACGTCCACCTGGATCCGGACTCGCTCGCGGACTCTTAACCGTTAAAAAATCGGGCCTTTGGAATTAAACTCTTGACACCCCAGGGTGTGTACTTTATATAGGGCTGACTGCAAAGGGAATAGTTGCTTTGCATTAAGTGATGAGAATTCTTGGATTTAGCCATACGCCCGCTGCGCATGGCTTTCGTGTGGAGATTGGCCGGTATTGCATTTAAACCTGCGGCTTAGAAAGAGGCAGGTCCGGGCAGATCCATTTCTGGCGTTAACTCATGTGCGAGAGCACTATATGATGTGGCATTAAGTCCGCTCTTAAATCTGGCAGAGCTGAGCCCCATCCTCAGGATGGCTGGGAACGCCAATACCCAGACGGCGTTTTCGGAAGTGCTCACGGTAGCATCTCCGGCAATGGGCGGCAAATAGTTTAGGCCAATTATTTGTATAGAGAACTTCGAGTTCTCGGAAGGGGAGGTGACTACTATGGGCAAGCCTGAATTCGGTTTCGGGGTCCATTTGATGTTGGATGGTTATGGCTGCGATACTGGCTCTCTGCAAGACATAAGCAAGATCTACAATTTCCTTGACAACTATCCCGCTCAAATGGACATGACAAAAATCATGCCGCCTTATGTTTTCCGCTACAACGGAGTTGTTCCGGAAGATTGGGGGGTATCGGGGTTTGTCCTTATCGCCGAAAGCCATATCAGTATACATACGTTTCCCGACAAGCAATATCTAAGTATCGATATGTTCTCCTGCAAGCCTTTTGACACCGATGTGGCCATTGAGACCATAAAGAGCTACTTCGACATAAAAAAGTATGAGGCCAAGGTCATGGACAGGGGGCAGGAGTTTCCCAATACTATTGGAGAATCCGCCCAGGTGGTTAGAATGGACAGGATGCTAAGGCAGCGGCACTAGAGCTTCGCGGGTTTATAAACGGGGCCGGTCGGAGGCCCCTTGCTGGAAATAGAAAAAAGGAAGAGGAGGAAAGAGGCTGTGAACCTCTTTGCCTCCTTTTTTGTTTTTCTCCTAGTCGCGGTATAGGCGCAGAAGATCTTTATAGGCGTCAACCCGACGGTCTCTAAGAAACGGCCAATTGCGCCGCACTGTTTGAGTCCTCGCTATATCGATTGAGGCAATCAGCACCTCCTCGGTCTGTCCGCCTGCTTTGGCCAGCAATTCTCCCTGGGGGCCGGCAATGAAGCTGTTGCCCCAAAAAATGAGGCCCTTGTCTAAGTTTTGGTCTTCCGCTTCAAACCCTACCCTGTTTGCGCAGAGCAAAGGGAGGCCGTTTGCGATCGCATGAGACCTCTGGATGGTGGTCCAGGCATCCAGCATGAGTGCGCGTTCCGAATCGGGCTCGCTGGTACCCCAGCCGATAGCGGTTGGGTACAAAAGCAGCTGGGCTCCCGAAAGCGCCATAAGCCTCGCGGCTTCGGGAAACCACTGGTCCCAGCACACGAGTACTCCGAGTTTGCCAACAGAGGTGCGGATCGGATTAAAACCAAGGTCGCCGGGAGTAAAGTAGTATTTTTCATAAAACCCCGGATCGTCTGGAATGTGCATCTTGCGGTATAGGCCGGCTATCGAGCCGTCTTTTTCGAAAACCACCGCCGTGTTGTGGCAAAGGCCTGGGGCGCGCAGTTCAAAAAATGAGGCGACGATCACAATTTTTAGCTCCGCTGCAAGGGAGGCGAAAACCTCGCTGGAGGGCCCGGGGATAGTTTCGGCCAGATCGAAGTGAGCAAGGTTTTCCGTCTGGCAAAAGTAAGGACCCGCATGCAGTTCCTGCAACAGCACAAGTTCTGCGCCCCTCGATGCGGCCTCTGTGATGGCCGCGGCGCTCTTTTCGATATTTGCGGCTCGATCCGTCGTGCATGTCTGCTGGACTAGCCCTGCGATCAGTTTTTTCATCCCCTTGCTCCTTTTGGCAACTGCATGGTAATGCAATGAAGCGAGCCGTTGCCGGTTAGGAGGGGAACACACCCAATGCCGATTGTTTTTCGGTCGGGAAATGCCTGTCCTATGATCTGCATGGCTGTGTGGTCCCTGGGGGTGCCGTAGAGAGGGACGAGTACCGCGCCGTTTATGATAAGAAAGTTGGCATAGGTCGCGGGCAGCCGGCGGCCGTCCTCGTCATGGACGGGCGCCGGCAATGGCAGGGCAAGGAGTCGGTAGGGCCTTCCCCTGGTAGTGCGAAAGGTGCGCAGCTCCTCGGCCATGGCGCTAAGCGGGCCGTAATGAACATCGGTTGGATCGTCGCAGGCCGTGAAGGCAATTACCTCATTTGGGCAAAACCTTGCGAGCGTATCCACATGAGAATCGGTGTCATCTCCGGCGATACGGCCGTTTTCTATCCAGAGCACGCGCTTTGCCCCAAACGCATCGCAGAGTGACTGCTCGACACCGCTTCGCGATAGATGCGGATTTCGGTTCGGGCTGAGAAGGCACGCCGAGGTGGTAAGAATGGTCCCCTGGCCGTCTGATTCGATGCTCCCGCCTTCCAGCACGATTGCCTGGGTATCTACGGCCGTTTTTCCAAAAGCCCCCAGCACCCCAAGCCTTCGGGTTATCTGGTTATCCAGATCCGATCTGAATTTTAAGCCCCAGCCGTTGAAGGTGAAATCGAGTAAAATCGGTCTGCTCGCATCGAAGATGGTAATGGGACCAAAATCCCTTGCCCAGGTATCGTTTGTGTCGATTTCGAAAAGATGAACGCGCTCCAGGGCCACGTTTGCCCGGGCCAGGCGCCCCCGTGCCTCCTTGACGTCCGGGGCGGCCAGGAGAAGGTGCTGAAAGCCCGTGATTGCGCGAGCGATCTCGATAGTGACATTTTGCACCGCTTCGAGATTGACCCACTCCGTGTTCTCGTGAGGCCACGCCATCAGCACGCTGTCCTGCTCTTCCCACTCGGCGGGTAATCTGCGTCTATTTTCCATTTTTAATGAATCCCGTGGTTGTTCGGCAGACTGAAAAAATCCCTCACCCGAAGGAAACGAAAAATATTTATAAAACCATAACTGCTTGCTGTTATCAAGAGGATGCCGGTTTTTCATCCAATTTTTCGTGGACAACAAATGAGCTGCTTGTTAGACTTGAGTTTACCCTAAGTCACGTTTGTTTCTGGCAGACATGAGGGTAGCATGCTGCAAATTTGCCTGGTCCTACGTTCGGGATCGGGCGCGACGGGGCATTCATTTGCCTGTGGTTTTGTCCTTGGAAGGAAAGTGAACAAAAATTGGAAGATCCGACAGCCAAAGGAATTCAAAATTGGCTAAGAATGTGCTTCCGACGTCTAGCCGGTGTTCAAAACCCCGATGACGTCGAAAAAGAGATACAGCAGTTAATTGACGAAGGGGAGCAGCGCGGGCTGATCTCCGAGGATGAAGGGGAAATGATCCAGGGGATCTTTTCCTTTCGCGACACCATAGCCCGGGAGATTATGGTCCCGCGTACCGATACCGTCTATGCCGAGGCCGAGACCAAACTCTCCGAAATTATCAAGATAATTCTGGAGAGCGGTCACTCGAGAATTCCGATCTTCCAGGACAGTATCGACAATATCATCGGGACGCTGCACGCAAAGGACCTCCTTGGATTCTGGCATGCGGACGATATGGCCATTCGCGATATCGTGCGGCCTCCCTATTTTATCCCCGAGACGAAAAAAATCAGCGAAGTCTTAAAAGATTTTAGAGACAATCAATCCCACATGGCCATCGTGATCGATGAATATGGCGGGACGGCTGGAATTCTTACTCTCGAAGACATTATAGAGGAGATAATTGGCGAGGTTATGGACGAATACGACGCGGAACAAAAATTTATCGTCGAGCACGAGGACGGCTCCATCAGTGTGAATGCTCGCCTCGATGTCGAAAAGCTTGAAGATTTCTTGGAAGTCGATTTGCCCGAGGGGGATTTCGAATCCGTTGGCGGCTTCATTATCAGCCTCATCGGAAAGGTGCCCGAGGTTAACGAAAAGGTTATCTATGAGGGCATGG
The DNA here is from genome assembly GCA_049976905.1 of Syntrophobacteraceae bacterium. Lineage (GTDB taxonomy): Bacteria > Desulfobacterota > Syntrophobacteria > Syntrophobacterales > Syntrophobacteraceae > SbD1. The sequence goes on from JBMFHI010000029.1 coordinate 22,309, forward strand.
AGTTTTTAATAGAAGCGGCTACCAGTAGAAAGATCGACAGGGTGCGCATCAGCAGGCCCGGTAGAGAGGCTTCCGAACTCGCTTCCGGAAAAGAGCCGCACTAGTGTGACGTCCCTTAGGTTCCATGATATTTCAACCGGCTCAAAGCGTGGGCACCGATTTTCGTGCCTGCCAACGTAGCGGAAAATATCGGCGAATTTACGGCACGCCGCGCTGGATTTGCATCCCTTCTGCTGGTTAGACGTTTTTTCATTACTTTTCCTCCAATAAAACAAGAAAAAACATGTATGCCATTTTGCTAGCGGTCCTGAGCGGACTGATGCTTTCGGCGGGCTTTCCCAAGCCCGCCCTGTTCTATCTGGCTTGGGCGGCTTTTGTTCCCCTTCTCTATGCCATTGGTGGAAAGAGTGGAAAACAGGCCTTTGCGCTCGGACTTATCTGCGGGTTTGTCTATTCGCTTACCTGCCTCTACTGGATCGATTACGCGATCTACCACTTCGGAGGCTTTTCCTTTGTTGTCTCGGCTCTCATTTTTGCCCTGCTCTGCGTGATAATGGGTCTCTATGTGGCCTTATTTGCTCTTGCCGCGCAAAAATTAGATTCCTATCCTTTTCTCTTTGTCTTCGGTCTTCCCTTCGTGTGGGTTACCCTTGAGTGGATAAGGGCCTTCATGATATCCGGGTTCCCATGGTCAAACCTTGGATATACCCAGACTCCTCTAATTCATCTCATCCAGGTTGCCGATATAACGGGTGTCTATGGGCTGAGTTGGCTGGTGGTCTTTGGCAGTACGGTGATTGCCGGTTTTATGAGAAACTATTGCCGAAGGTCGGGTGTGGCCGTAATGGCCTGTGTGATCCTTTGCCTCCTCGGCTATGGGTTTTGGCGCTCGGCGCGCATCGAAGGCTTCCAGCATCGCCAGACTGCTTTCAATGTTTCGGTCGTGCAGGGAAATATCTCCCAGGACGAGAAGTGGGATCGTTCCGCCCTCGATAAAACTGTCCAAATTTATGGCCGTCTAAGTGGTGAAGCCGTAAAGGCCAAGCCCGCCCCCGACATCATCGTGTGGCCAGAATCGGCCATGCCTTTCTTTTTCGGCCTAAACCGCAAACTCAGCGCTAAAGTCCACGACATCGTAGTGAGCACGGGAAAGCCTCTTCTTTTCGGCAGCCTTGGCGCGACCTCTCGCGGCGGCAAGGTCCGTTTGCTAAACAACGCCTATCTTCTCAACGGCAGGGCCGATCTGCTTGGGGTTTACGCCAAGCAGCACCTGGTGCCTTTTGGAGAGTATGTGCCATGGGCCGACATATTCCGCTTTGCTCAGAATGCCTCGGTGGGTCCGGTCAGTTTTGTTCCCGGTAAACATCCGGGACCCCTCATCTTAAAGGGGCTGCCCCTTGGGGTCCTGATCTGCTATGAGGACATATTCCCCGATATTGCCAGGCAGACGGTGGCAAGAGGCGCGGAAATCTTAATAAATATAACAAACGACGGCTGGTACGGTGATACCTCCGGGCCCTACCAGGAGCTTGAAATCTCGCGCTGGCGCGCCATCGAGTGCCGGGTGCCTCTGGCTCGGGCCGCAAACACCGGAATCAGCGCGATATTTGATGCCGCGGGACGCGAATGCGGCCGCCTTGGGCTTGACAAACGCGGCTTTCTTACGTGCTCCGTTTATCCGATGTCTTATCTTTCCTTTTATGTTAAATACGGTGATCTTTTTGCCTGGTTTTGTGTTTTTATGACTTTTTGCGTAATAATCTTGAGGATACGGGGCTCAATCGCGCGTTTGAAATTACCTGTCCCCTAGAGCAACTGTGAAAAGATAATTAAAATTGCCCAAAATTCGTTTCCTATGAGGAGGATAGCCAGATGAATATTGATGTTTCCGAACTAAAGACCGCAATTAAGGAGCTTTCTCAAAGATTTCAGACCTTGGGAGGCTATCTTTGACATCTCGGGCAAAGAGGCCAGAACCGCGGAGCTCGAAAAGCTTATGGCCAGAAAGGACTTCTGGGATAATCCCGAGGCCGGCCGCGATGTTTTAAAGGAGCGCTCGGAGCTTAACGATATTATCGTTTCGTGGCGTAATCTGGCCACTGAGATCGATGACAACGAACTGCTTTTCGATATGGCGGTCGAGGAGGAAGACGAGGGAAATCTTTGGGAGGTTGAGCGAAAGCTTAAGGAACTTCAGGCAAAATACAGGGAAATGGAACTGTTGCAGATGCTAAGCGATGAAAACGATGACAAAAACGCCATCGTTAGCATTAACGCTGGAGCCGGCGGTACCGAAGCCCAAGACTGGACCCAGATGCTGCTTAGAATGTATCTGCGCTGGTGCGAGAGAAAAAACCTCAAAGTCGACATGATCGACCTGCAGGAAGGCGAAGAGGCGGGCGTAAAGAATGTTACCTTTACGGTTTCCGGCTCTCATGCCTACGGTATGCTCAAGGCTGAATCGGGCGTGCACAGGCTTGTGCGGATTTCTCCCTTCGACGCCAGCGGCAGGAGGCATACATCCTTTGCCGCCGTGTTGGTCTTTCCCGAAATTGACGACAAGATAGAGATCGACGTAAAACAGGCCGATCTTCGCGTTGATACCTTCCGGGCAAGCGGGGCCGGAGGCCAGCACGTCAACAAGACCAGCTCGGCTGTCCGCCTCACTCACCTTCCAACCGGTATTGTCGTGCAGTGCCAAAACGAGAAGTCACAGCACAGAAATCGCGAGATAGCCCTAAAGATCCTCAAGGCAAGACTCTACGAGCGCGAAAAGCGTGCTCAGCAGGCCCAGATGCAGCAAACCCACGACAACCTCGATGACATCGCATGGGGTAGTCAGATAAGGTCCTATGTATTGCAGCCCTACAGGCTGGTAAAGGACCATCGAACAAACCTTGAGAAGGGAAACGTGGACAGCGTTTTGGACGGCGAACTGGATGACTTTATAGAGGCATACCTGCTAAGCGCGATGACCGGCAGGGAAAATGCCACCGCAAACGGCGCGGGAGCGCTTTAGCTTTTTTGCCCCAAAAGCAGGGGGCGGCTAAAGTCTGTCCGTTTTCTCGCCTGAAACTCTAACAGTCCCGCGGTCTTTATCGAGAGCTTCCAGGGCCAAAAAAAAGAGCTCGCAGAGCGGCTTGCTTTCCCCTCTGCGAGCTCTTTTGATTTCTCAATGGCCGTTTAACTGCTGTAGCCCACCTCTCCGTGAAGCTCCTCATCGAGTCCGGAGAATTCTTCTTCCTCGGCAACTCTTAAGCCGATCGTTATTTTTAAAACCTGTGCGATAAGGCAAGTGACCAGGATACAGTAGAGCCCCACGGCAACAACGCCGATGGCCTGTATCTGCAACTGCTTCGGGTTTCCCGCAATCAGGCCCGCGGCTCCCACGGTGGCAAAAAGCCCCGTGGCAAGCGTCCCCCACACTCCGCCCAGACCGTGTACGCCAACCACGTCCAGCGCGTCGTCATAGTGAAGCTTAAACTTCATCCGAACCCCGAAAAAGCAGATTGCCCCTGAGACTATGCCGATGATCATTGCGTATCCCGGGGTAATAAAGCCCGAGGCCGGCGTTACTGCCCCAAGACCTGCAACTATCCCGGAGGCAAAGCCCAGAGCGCTCGGTTTTTTTACGATCAACCACTCCATTACCATCCAGGAGCATGCGCCGGCTGCTCCCGCCGTCATCGTAGCGGTAAAAGCCAGGGCCGCGGTCGCATTGGCCGCAAGACTGCTGCCGGCATTGAAGCCGAACCAGCCAAACCACAGAAGGCCCGCGCCCAGAAGCGTCATGGTGAGATTGTGCGGGACGTACATCTCGTGGGGAAATCCACTCCTTTTGCCTATTATGTAGGTAATGGCAAGCGCCGAAGCCCCGGCCGAAAGATGCACGACCAGGCCTCCGGCAAAGTCCAGCCCCCCTGCTGTCTGGAACCACCCTCCGCCCCACACCCAATGGGTCAGGGGATAGTAGACAAGAAGAGACCACAGAATCACAAAGGCGAGGTAAGACTTGAAATCCATGCGCTCGGCCACCGCCCCGCTTATAAGAGCCGGGGTGATTATGGCGAACATCCCCTGAAACATCACGAAGGCGTATGTCGGGATGGTGCCGTGCACCGAGTTGATATTGGTTGCAAAAAGCATAAACTGGCTAAGATCGCCTATAAACCAGTTGCCCTTGGTAAACGAAAGTGAGTAGCCCACGAAAATCCATAGAAGCCCCAGAACCCCAAGGGCTACAAAGGAGTGCATAAGAGAGCTTAGCACATTTTTGCGCTGCACCATCCCGCCGTAAAAAAGAGCAAGGCCGGGGAGCATGAGCATGACGAGGGCGGCGGAAACCAGCACCCACGCTGTGTCGGCGGGGTTTACAACACCCGTCTGGGCCGCCAGAGCCGGATGTGCCTCCATGAAAAGGGATAAAATTGTCAAAACCATCATCGATGAGCGCGAAAACGCGGTCTTCCAAAGCCTCAAAGCCATAGCCGGTAAACCTTTCCTGGTAATTGAGAATTGAAATGAGAAAAGTACGTTTTCGAACTAAGCAAGCCCTGTACCGAAAGACATTAAAAAATCAACCTCTTGATGTAAAAGACAATTTTGTCGTCTTGTCTGATTTAAAATCTCATAAGTTAAACATTTATGTATTTAATGAGGTATTATAATCAGGAAAAAGGACAAAAATGTTCGTTAATTTCCGCTCTTGCGGGCCGGATTTAAGTTAAAAAACCTCAAAAATGTATTTCTTTGCTGTAAATTTCATAACAATAAAGTTATAAGTAGCGATATGGGCCATATCTTTGCTATTGTGTCAGCATAATATTTGCAAAAGTGAACCGTTTTTTAACCCATAACGGAGGCGAGGGCTTAAATTATGATAAGAATTGAGGCTGTGATAAAACCATTCCGGCTTACCGAGGTGCAGGAAGCCCTTACCGCGCTCGGCATTCAGGGGATGACCGTGACGGAGGTGAAGGGCTTTGGCCGCCAGAAAGGGCACGTGGAACTCTACAGAGGGGCTGAATACACCGTTAATTTTGTGCCGAAATTGTATCTAATGGCCGTTGTGCCCGACGATCTCGCTCAAAAGGCCGTGGATGCGATACAGGAAGCCGCCTATACGGGTAAGATCGGAGATGGGAAAATATTCGTTTCAAAAATCGATGAGGCGGTGCGTATTCGTACCAGGGAAACTGGAAACGAAGCCCTATAGCCCAGGCCCAACCTCCAGGCTCTCCATCCCAGGGGGGGCGGGGTTTGCGCCCGCCCCGGGACGCTAAAGCCCTCCAGTTGATTCTTGAAAGACTCTAAACCCCAGGGGAAAATTGAGTTTAGAACACTTTTTTGTGCTCTTAAAAAAACAGTCCTGTCATAAACGTTGGTCATTCTCACAAAAATGTTTCAATTTTGTGCCCTTTTGTGTACTAAACACAATTGTGTAGCCATATGGAAGTAATAAAATACTTTTAAAGATCCTCTCCAATCCGATAAAAGCCTTATATATAAGCTAGATATACCATCTGTAAAGCCCCTTGCGATCGGATGGCACATCCTTTGGACTGTCTCCCCAGTTTTTCGCACATAAGCGAACTTTCCATTATGGCGCCTTTTGGAGAGTTCGCCGGCGTTAGCGGTGCTTGTTGGAAAACCAGTGTTTATTATAATCCAGGCAGAAAAGAGGCGAGGTTAATAATGACCAAGATTGAAGCAATCATAAAACCCTTCAGGCTCACCGAGGTCCAGGAGGCTTTGACCGAACTTGGAGTTCAGGGACTGACGGTTATGGAGGTAAAGGGGTTTGGCAGGCAAAAAGGGCACGTCGAACTTTACAGGGGAGCGGAATACCAGGTCAATTTTGTTCCAAAATTGATGGTTTTAACCGTTGTCGCCGACGAAATGGTGGAAAAGGTGGTCGACGCCATACAGAAGGGAGCTTCTACGGGCAAAATCGGCGATGGAAAGATATTTGTCTCCCCGGTAAGCGAGGTTATGCGGATTCGCACAAAGGAAACCGGCACGGCAGCCCTGTGATCTCTTAAATATTATCCTTTGAGGAAATGGATTTCTATCAGGCAGGTTGAGTAGGAGAGGTAATACCATGAAGAAATTGTCGGCAATTTTTTCTCTTGTCTTTTTGGGAACTTTTGCGCCAACGGCTTTGGCGCTTGCCGCTACGCCGGCAAAAATCGACACAGGGGATACGGCCTGGCTGCTGACTTCCGCGGCCCTGGTCCTTTTGATGACCCCGGGCCTTGCCCTTTTCTACGGGGGGATGGTGCGGCGCAAAAACGTTCTTGGAACCATGATGCACAGTTTTGTCGCCATGGGTATCATCTCGGTTCAATGGGTGCTTATCGGCTACAGCCTCTCATTTGGCCCGGATGTGGGCCATTTTATCGGCAATCTTCATTGGCTGGGACTAAACCATGTGGGGCTGAGTCCCGATGCCGACTACGGCGCAACAGTACCCCATCAGGCCTACATGGTCTTCCAGATGATGTTTGCGATCATAACCCCGGCTCTGATCTCGGGCGCGATTGCCGAGAGGATGAAATTTAGCGCCTTTCTCGTGTTTATGACCGTCTGGGCCTTTTTGGTCTACGATCCGCTTGCCCACTGGGTATGGGGCGCCGGCGGCTGGCTTAGAAACCTTGGGGCGCTTGACTTTGCCGGAGGCCTCGTGGTCCATGTGAGCTCGGGGGTCTCCGCCCTCGCCTGCATCCTGGTCCTCGGAAAAAGAAAGGGCTACAAAGTCGAGATCATGGCTCCCCATAATCTCACCATGACTCTTCTTGGAGCGGCGCTTCTGTGGTTTGGCTGGTTTGGGTTTAACGCCGGCAGCGCGGTCGCCTCGGGAGCGCTTGCCACTTCGGCCTTTGTGGTCACCCACATTGCGGCTGCCGCGGCGGCTCTTTCCTGGATGCTCACCGAATGGATCCACAGGGGCAGGCCTACAGCCCTTGGCTTTGTCTCCGGCGCGGTAGCCGGCCTGGTAGGCATTACGCCTGCTTCCGGTTTCATAGGTCCTATGCCCGCGCTTCTCCTGGGGGTGCTTGTAGGCATAATCTGTTACAGCGCAGTCAGCCTCAAACCCAGGTTTGCCTATGATGACGCGCTGGACGTAATTGGCGTGCACGGCGTTGGCGGGACTTTCGGTGCGCTTTTTACCGGGTTTTTTGCCTCCACTTTGATAAACCCGGGGGGCGCCAACGGGCTGTTTTTCGGTCATCCCGGTCAGGTTGGCATTCAAGCCCTCTCGATTGCGTGCGCCTGGGTTTATTCTTTTGTGGTGACCTTCATTATCCTCAAGGTCTTAGACCTTGTCATGGGTCTTAGAGTAGACGAGGAAGAGGAGTCGATAGGCCTTGATCTAAGCCAGCATGATGAGGTGGGCTATACCTTTGGGCAATAAGTAACCACGCCCCTGCAAACCGGTTAAAAAGGCAATCGGCAAATAGCTGCATCCCCCGCTGTTTACCGATTGCTCTATCCGGGGGGGTAGGCCCAATGAGAGGTAAAAAGATCTGAAAGTGCGGACCATCCCTTAAAAGAAGATGGTCCGCACTTTGATTGGCTTGTGCTCTTCCCCCTTGAGCAAGAAACGGGAATAGGGTCGCAGGTGGCAAAGGCAGGGGGGATGCGTCAATTAGGACCGGGCCGGCAGACTAGGAAAGCTTCGCCAGATCGGCCTCAATCGCCTCAAGCGCCTCGGGAGTTATTTGCCCGCCGGAAAACGGAATGATCTGGTTAAGAGTCATTCCCATCGCCATGCCAATCATCGGGTGCTCGGATAAGCCGGGCAGGTGTTTTTCGACGATTTCCTTGCTGCGCGCATCATCAAAGAGTTCCCCGATTTTGGATTCAACTGAAAGCTTCATACCTCATCTCCTATTTTTGGGATTAACGGCCTTATTGCCCTTTACCTCGTTTAATACGCAATGATAGTAATCTTTTTGTGATTTTCCCGCCTTATAGCTCCTCCTTGCGCAAAAATCCCTTATTATCCAAAAGGGTTTGGCTGCTCAGCTTCTCAAATCGTACGCCCCGCCTCATGGCCCTGGTGCACCGCGTCAAAGGCCAGAGCGATTTTGCGCGCATCTCCCGCTGTTTTAAAGGCAATCTTTTTTTGTTCCAATACCTGGGCCAGTTCGTTTACCGGCACTGCTCCCGCGGCAATAACCACCGAATCGGCCTTGATCTCTTCGATCTGGTCTCCGGTTTGAACCTTTATGCTCGATGGGGTGATTTCAAGTGCCCTGGTGTTGACCTTAACGTCTACCCTGAAACGTTTGAGTTCCTGCATCATCACCCACTTGGTGCTTATCCCTATGCCCTGGCCGATCTGTTTCATCATTTCGAGGATGGTGACCTTCTTTGATCCGCGGGTGGCAAGCTCGTAGAGGGTTTCAAAGCTTTCCGCTTTGTTTACCAAAAGAAACTTCAAAGCCTCGGCCGGCAAGGTTCCCTTTTCGGCTAGAAAGAGGGCCGTTTCCACTCCTACTGCGCCCCCGCCGATCACCACCACGTTTTCTCCGGTTTCCACCCGGTCGGCCAAGACATCCCAGGCCTGGACGACATGGGGTAAATCAATGCCGGCAATGGGCGGATTAAGCGGTTTTGCCCCGGTAGCCAAAATGACCGCATCGGGTTTTTGGGCATCCAGAAGCGCTTCATCCACCGTGGTATTGAGATGAACAGCGATATCACGAAGCGAAATCTGAGTCGCGAGGTCCCTTGCAAGATTTGCAAAGTCCTGGCGGCCCGGAGGCAGGGCGGCGACGAAAAGCTGACCGCCAAGACGGTCTGCCTTGTCGTAGATGCTTACCTTATGGCCTTTGGCATGGGCCGCCAGGGCTGCGCTCATCCCCGCCGGACCTCCTCCGATCACCATGATCTTTTGGGGTTTGCCCGTCTTTTCAACGGCGCGGTCTTTTTCGTGGCCGGCCATGGGATTGCACATGCACTCAACAGCCTGAAACTTGAACAGATTATCGAAGCAGCCCTGCCCGCACCCGATGCAGTGCACGATTTCCTTCTCACGGCCGGTACGCGCCTTTTCCGGAAAATAGGGGTCGGCGATAAGACTTCGCCCAATGGAGACCATGTCGCAATAGCCGTCTTGCAAAAGCTCCCGGGCAACGAAGGGATCGTTTATTCTGTGGCAGGCTATTACGGGCACATCCACCTGATTTTTAATAGTGCGGGCCAGGTAGGCATAGGTGCCGGGAGGCACATTGGCGGTCAACTGAGGTACCCTCGCCTCATGCCAGCTTCCCTTGATGCAAAGACCGTTTACCCCGCACTCGCTAACCAGGAGCTTGGCGTATTCACTCAGTTCGGGGCTGCGCATCCCCCCTTCCATAAAATCATTATTGTCCATGCGCGCAAGCAGAGGAAAATCGGGACCAACCGCCCCGCGAACGGCCTTCATCACTTCAAGACCAAAGCGCATGCGGTTTTCAAGGCTTCCGCCATATTCGTCCTGCCTCTTGTTTGTAACCGGGGATAGAAACTCGCTTATCAGATATCCCGTGCCGTTTAAGACTTCCACGGCGTCGTAGCCGCATTTTTTAACCCTCAAGGCCGCATCCGCAAAGGACTGGACGATTTTTTTGATTCCCTCTATATCGAGTTCCTCCGGCGTTTCCTTTGTAAGGGCCGAAGCAATGGCCGATGGGGCTACGGGCTTTTTGCCGCCCATAAGGGCCGAATGGGAATAGCGCCCTGCATGGTTTAGCTGCACCGCAGCCCTGGCGCCGTTTTCCTTGATGACGCTTGCAAGACGGGTGAGCCCGGGCACGAAATCGTCGCTATGAGCGCCGATATAGAGAGGAAAGCCCGCCACCTCGTCCACTGTCGTATTCCCCACAACGATCAAACCCGCTCCGCCCCGAGCCCGTTCGGCGTAAAAATCCACCAACCGGTCGGTGACCTGGAAGTTTTTAGCCATCGCAAGGTGCATGGCCGGTAGATAGATTCGATTTTTAACGGTCAAAGCGCCTATGGTGATCGGTTCAAATAACGGGTCTTTCATGGCCTGTTTCCTTTGTATTTATTTGTTGTAACCAATAGAGCATTTCCGAGCGGGAAACCAGATATTACCCAAATGGTTTCGGTTTTGAATTCAATTCACTTTAGAGTTTGACAGTAAAAAGATAAAGTGGCATATCCGACAAATACCATGCCATAAGTGACATCTTCGCATGCCAAGGATAATTCTGATGGCCCATATAACCCTGCTGATCTACCCGAATTGTTCCATGTCGAGCATTTTTGGCCCCATGGACGCTCTTGCCATGGCCAACCTGTGGCGCCAAACCCTGGAAAGGGACAAAAAAGATCCGGCCGCCCTGTTTTCCTGGGACCTTGTCAGTGTCGACGGCAATGCGGTCATGGGATATGGTGGGGTCTCGATTAAGCCCCATCGAGCGCTGGCGGAAGTGGAGGAAACCGATTTTATACTGCTTCCGGCCTTCTTGCCGCCCTTCGAATTTATTGGAAACGTCTCCGAGGAGCTTTTGGCCTGGCTTCAGTGCCGGTACGCAAAACACACCCTGATAGGGGCGACCTGCACGGGGACTTTTCTTCTGGCCGAAACGGGGCTTCTAAACGGGAAAACGGCTACCACCAACTGGGTATATGCCCGCCATTTTAAAAGACTCTACCCTGAGGTCAGGTTGGAGAGGGAAAAAATTCTTTGCGTGGACGGCGGGTTGATTACCTCGGGGGCTACGACTTCCTTTCTGGACCTGTGTCGATACCTGATAAAAAAATTCGGCTCCGAGGAACTGGCCTTCTGCTGCGCCAAATCCCTGCTGGTCGATTCGGGGATGCGAAGCCAGTCGCCTTACTTTATCTTCGATTTTCAGAAAAATCACACGGACCAAAAAATCCTGGAAGCCCAGACGCACATGGAATGTAACCTCACGGAGACCTTTTCCCTGGACGAACTGGCTACAGACCTTGCCATCAGCCCCCGCCATTTCAAAAGGCGTTTTAAAAGAGCCACGGGAGATTCGCCTCTGGCTTATCTGCAACGGCTAAGGATAGAGGCGGCCAAGCAGAAACTTGAAACTACCCAGGAAACAGTCGATGCGATTACCTCCCAGGTGGGATATGAAGACAGCAACTCCTTCCGGCGCCTTTTTAGAAAACTGACTGGACTATCTCCAAGAGAATATAGGGAGCGGTTCACAAGGCTTGAGGCCTGAGACCTCCCGCGGGTCTACTCGAATTGCCCGGTGAAGCGCCGTCCGCGCACAACGACTTCTTCGACGCCCCTTTCATCAATGCGCCGCACCAGCCGGTAGGCTGTACCCCGGCGCGCCCTGTCGGCCGAAGGGGCGGCAACGAGAAGCTGGAGGTCCATACTCTCGCAAAACTCCCCCAGGGTGTCGAAGGATTTAGGGCTAAGCCGCGCGGCTTCATCCAGAAAAAGGAAGCGAACGCTTCCCACATCGCGTTTTCCTCTAAAAAGCACGGCCTGATGCTCCCAGGCATCCAGAATCACCATGAGAACGGCCGCGCCAACGCCGATCGACTCCCCGGTAGACAGTGTATTGGATGAGGCCTTTATCCACTTGTCGGTTCCAAACCTTCGAACCTCTACGCTCATACGGACGTATTCGCGATAGTCAAGAAGCTGATCGCCCCGGATCTGACCGCCTCCGACCTGTCTGTAGAGTTCGGACATGGCCTCCTCCAGGGAGATGTGGGAATTGAAAAGCTCTTTTTGGACCTGTAAGCCCGTAAGAAGTCTTTGCATGCTTTCGACCCGGTCAAGGTAGATGCGTATTCCCGCGATGGTCCCAAAGCTTACGGCTTCAAGCCTTCGGTTTAGCTGCTGGACCTGACGCTCCTCTATGCGGATGCGATTGCGGATGCTGTTTGCCACCGCGTCGGAGCGCTGACGCAATTGCCGCTGCTGATCGTCGAGTCTTTCGCGCAGCCTTAGGAGGTAGCCTCCTATCTGCTTTACGGCGATTTCGGGGTCATCGGCCTGGGCGATGTCGCGCGGGGTGCTTCTTTCAAGGAACCGGCGAATCATAAGCCATGCTTCGAGGTTCATGAAGGCTCGTCCCATGACGCTATCCCTGGTTTCAAAAGGCTTTTCCAACTCCTGGCGAAGTTCCTCGGCCTCGGAGATAGTCTTTAAAATATTTTTAAGCTCTCCCTGGCGCCTTGAGGCCTCCTCGAAGGCCAGAGTCGAGGTTTTCTGCTCGTAGCAGGCTATAACCGCGGGCTCCATCAACCGCTCAAAGAGGCCCTCGCGCATTACGGTGCGTCTAAGGTTCATCCAGGCCCGCCAGTTAGGCAAGAGTTCCTTTAAACATTTTTTCCGTTTGGCCCTGGCTTCGGCGACCCTTCCCATGCCGATTTCCATGTCCTTTTCCGCCCGAATGAGCTCGTTTCCGACTTCCCTTTCGGCCTTTTGGGCGGCCTTAAACTCCGTGCCTGTCTTTTGCCTGAAATTTTCGGCATCCTCCAGGCCTTGCTTGCTCCCGTCCTCTCCGCTGCTCAACAGATCATTTTGCAGGTTTTCAAGCTTTTCAAACAATCCCTTGGACTTTGCATCAAAGGAATTAAACTCTTCGCGAGCCAGGCTGTAATCCCGGTCGGCCTCCGCGAGCGTGCGCCTTGAGAGCTCAAGCTCCCCGTCGAGTACCCTTTTTTGATTTTTCAACTCTTCGAAAGCGCTCTGGTGTTCACCCAGGACTTTTTCCTGGTCCTCAAATGTGAGGTGCGGGATGCGATCGATCAGGGTGGTCAGCAAATCGCGCCCCCTGGACCAGTATTGCAACACGGCCTCGGCTTTTAAAAGCTCCTCTTTGCGCTGCGCCAAAGCCTGGGGGGCGGGGGGGGGATTTTCCAGGTCATAGATGCCTGCCCTTACACGTTCCACGGCCCACCGGATCGCTTCGATTCGAATTCTAGCCCCTTCTGCCCGTTTTAGCTGGGTCTTTAACTCGATCGATTTTGCAAGCCAGTCTTCTTCATCGAGAAGATCCGCATCAGGCAGGATTTGCGCGATCTCGTTTGAAAGCTCGCGGCGAGCCCTGATAAGCGAACCAATCTCTTCGACGCGCTTTTTAGCCGGGAGGGTTTCGGCTTCAATTTCGGCCAACCGCTCCTGGACGCCGGCAATGGTTTGCCCGGGGTCAACCGCGCCCAGAAATCGGTAGTGCCTCTTTAGCAATCCGATTTTCTCGATTCCGTCAAGCAAACGGGCCTCTTCGTTTCGAGCCGTTTCAATTTCGCCGGTAAGGCTTTCGAGGTAAGCCTTAAGCCTCTGGATTTCACGTTCGCGGGCCGCGCGGCCAACGGCCGGTCTTTCCGGGTGACGCGACAGCCGGTAGGCGTTGCCCATTTTTACAAGTTCGGCCGCCGGATAGGGCTTTCCTTCCGGCACCCCCTTGAGGGTCCCGGCCTCGACGAGCCAGACGTGCTCGGGGCGGTCGGGTTCCCTGGAGATTATCTCGGCGGCCTGGGGGATATCTTCTACCAAGATGGCCCCGAACAGAGGTCCAAGCCGTGCTTCCAGCGCCGGGGCGTCCCTTTCCGGGGTATCGTCGTAGAGTTCGGCGGCAAGGGCCCCGTCGACCAGGTCGCGAAGTCTCACGATGGCCTCATCGAGGCGGCCGCCTCCAAATTCGAGTTCGGAGACTTTCGAGACGGCAAGTTCTCTATCTTTATGAAGAAGCCTAAGACGGCCTCCAATAGATTCCAGGTCGGCCCGGACCCGCTCCTCGAAGCTTTCAAGAGATGGCCCGTCGGTTATTTCTGCCGATAGAAGGGCTTCGAGCTTTCCCGCGATAGCCATCGCCTGCTTCCATTCCGAAGCCTCAGGCCCCAGGCGCCCGATTTGCTGATCGAGCCGCACTTTTTCTTCCCTGAGCGAGGCAAGGCGCTCCTGAAGACCGGAGCGTTCCTCGGCAAAGCCGCTCAATTCATTTTGAACGGCTCCAAAGAGCGAGCGCAACTCCTTAGCGCTCGTAACCTTTTCCCCCATGTTTTCTAGAAATGAGGATTTTTTGCGCACGGCCTGCTGACGTTCCGCCCTTCCGGCCGCTCTTTTGAGCTCTTCGGTAATGCTTGAGGTCTGCCTTACCAAAAGCTCCATTTTCCGGAAATCTTCGTCCAGTTCCCTGGCCGTCTGGAGCCCGTTTTCCTGCAAGACTTTTTTCCCCGAAGCGCTCGAGAGCGCCTGGAGGGTTTCCTCGTAGGCTTTTAAACGTGAGCCGAGCGATTCGAGTTCTCGCTCAATGGCCGTTTTGGTCTCAAGCGCCTTTGCCCACTCCTCACGGCACTGCTGCAAAAGAGCCGGAGCGCTTGCGGCGTCCACTTCATGGCCGGGAAGCGCCTTTTTGCAATCCTCCAGGCTCTGGTGCGCCAGTTTAAAAAGCGCCACATGGCGCGAGATCTGCTCCCAGGCCTTGGAGGCATCCGAGAGCCCCTCGGCCGTCTGGTCCTTTTGCGCGGTAAGGTCTTCGACCCTTGCCTGCAATTGCCGATATTTTTTCTCAAGACTTCCGACTTTTTGTTCGCTTTGCTCCAAATCCTCTTTGGCCGCCTGGAAAGCCCTGGAAATCTTTTCGATTTCGAGGGCGGTTTTTAGCGCCTGTTTGCGCTCGCGCACGAGGTCTTCGGCCCTTGACTGGTCGCGTTGTTTTTCGTCGAGTTCGCAAGTTAGCCGCGCGTGTTTGCCCTCGAGTTCGCCTAAGCGCATCCGCAGTTTTGAAACCTCGGCTTTACG